>JAJFKQ010000154.1 GCA_021773155.1 Woeseiaceae bacterium
TCCAGGTCCCACGTCACGCCCATGCCGCCGTGTATTTGTACGGCTTCTTCGCCCACTCGTGTACCGGCGACACCTATCTGATATTTCAGTGAATGAACAGCTCGCGCAGAATCTTCATTATCGTCGGCCACCGTCATTGCAGCCCACATCAATAACGAGCGACTCTGTTCACAAGCTGTGTACATTTCGACCATGCGGTGCTGCAGTGCCTGAAAACTGCTGATTGGTACGCCAAATTGCACTCTGCTCTTGGCGTATTCAATCGTCTTTTCAGTCAAGGCGGTCATAATCCCAACGGCCTCAGCACTCACCGCCAGCGTGGCATCGGATATCGCGCCCGCCAATGCGGCGTAGCCTTCACCAACTTCACCGATCACGTGGTCAGCTGAGACACTGACATTTTTTAGCGTTACTTCCGCAGCTCGAAGTCCGTCCACTGTTTCGTAGCCGCGTATTGAAACACCGTCCGAGTCCGTGGCGACCCCAAACAGAGTGATACCGTCACGATCACTCTGATCACCGGACGTGCGGGCCGGGATTATCATGAGTTCCGCAGTGTCTCCGTTGAGAACATAGCCCTTCGCTCCATTGAGTACCCAGGAATCGCCGTCTTTTGTTGCAGTGGTACTGACGTCGTTGACTTCATAACGAGCCTGCCGCTCGACAAAAGCGACCGTGGTCTGCAATTCGCCCGCCATCATGGATTGCAACCAGTCGGATTTTTGTGCGTCGCTGGCCGCACGCCTCAAGACTCCACCAGCCAGCACGACATTGGCGAGATAAGGTTCTACGACCAGGCCACGGCCCAGTCGCTCCATCACGACCATCATCTCAACCGGACCGCCATCAAATCCGCCGTCGTCTTCACTAAACGGCACGGCCGTCCAACCGAGTTCTGCGAATGTTTGCCACACGTCCTTGCTGTAACCGGGCTCGCTGCCCGCGTATTTCTGACGCGTCTCGAAGTTGTAATCATTAACGACAAATTTCTCGATGCTGTCAGCCAGCATCGTTTGTATTTCGTTGAGTTCAAAATCCATTTCGTACAGTCCTATAGTCCGAGCACGTGCTTGGCAATGATGTTTTTCTGAATTTCGTTCGAACCGGCGAAAATTGTATGTTTGCGATTGTTGAAATACGAAAGCGCACTGGTTGTTTCCGTACCTTCTCCAACATAGTCCGCGGCTGGAAAGTCCGGAGCGTATTGGTCGCGGACATACGGCAACGCATAGTATCCAGACGCTTCAAGATACAGCGAGTCAATGCGTTGAATCAGGTCTGTTCCCGCGATTTTCAGAATTGACGACTCGGGTCCTGGAGCTTTGCCTGACGAAATTGATGCGAGTGTTCGTAACTCTGTGTATTCCAGTGCCTTTAGTTCAATTTCGGCAGCCGCGACCTTGCGCATGAAGATGTTATCGTCGGCCAGGCGAGTACCGCCGTCGATTGACTCGCCAGCGAGAGTTCTGAGGCGACGAAGATTGTATTTCGACCGCGCCACGTGAGCAGCAGCGGTTCGTTCGTGTTGCAGCAATACCTTGCCGTATGTCCAACCCTTGCCTTCCTCACCCACGAGGTTTTCAACGGGAACTTTGACGTTATCGAAGAAAATTTCATTGACCTCATGCTCACCGTCCAGCAGGACAATCGGCTTGATGGTCACGCCAGGTTGTTTCATGTCGATCAATACAAAACTGATGCCCTCTTGACGTCTTGCCACGTCTGTATTGGTCCGTACCAGGCAAAAAATCCAGTCAGCATATTGCCCGAGGGTATTCCATGTCTTGCTGCCGTTGACGACGTAGTGGTCGCCATTAAGGTCAGCTCGTGTCTTTAGCGACGCGAGGTCCGAGCCGGCGCCAGATTCGGAGTAGCCCTGACACCACCAGGTATTGAACTCAAGAATGTCCGGCAAGAATCGTTTTTTTTGCTCCTCACTGCCGTAGGTGTAAATAACCGGTCCAACCATGCCAACACCAAAAGTAAGAAAGACAGGCGCGTTTGCCCGGGCTTGTTCATCAGAAAAAATATACTTTTGTACTGGCGTCCAACCGGTGCCACCGTATTCTGTCGGCCAGTTGGCTGCGGCCCAGCCTTTCTCGTAAATATTCTTGTGCCAGCGAACCACATCCTCACGAGGTAAAGGAATCCCCCTGTTTTGCTTGTCCAGAATGTCCTGTGGGAACTCGGTCTCGAAGTACTTTCGAACTTCGTCGCGAAACTCGAGGTCCTCGGCAGAGAATGTTACGTTCATCGTAGTGCCTGGTCGACAATGGGGTGGTGAGCTTACCAAAGGATATGAATCGCGTCTGTCCCTATAGGCTAATGGCGGGTCTTAATGCACAATACCCGGATGACATCGCGCTCAGATCCAGATGAATTGCCAGCAAGGCGGCCCGAGCCTGTCGCCGACGCTTTGCGTCGGCCGCTGCACGATCTGCGTATTTCCTTGTTGGACCAATGTAATTTCCGTTGTCCATATTGCATGCCCGAAGCGGAGTTTCACTCCGAATACGAGTTCCTGAAGCGGCAGCAACGCCTGACCTACGACGAAATCATCCGCGTCGCAGGTGGGGCCAGCACATTGGGAGTCAGCAAGATTCGCTTGACCGGCGGAGAGCCGCTGCTCGACAAGAATATCTGTCAGTTGATTGAGCGCATTGCGGCGTTGCCGGGAGTTGAAGATCTGGCTTTGACGACGAACGGCATGTTGCTGGCGGCAAATGCAGAAAAGCTGGCGGCTGCGGGATTGCATCGAGTAACGGTTAGCCTTGACAGTCTGGATAAGAACATTTTTCGTGGTATGAGTGGCGGCAGAGGTAATCTCGACCAGGTTCTCGCCGGTATTATGGCGGCCGGAGACGCCGGTCTCGGGCCAATCAAGATTAATGTCGTTGTTCAGAAAGGTGTTAACGACCATACGATTCTTGATCTGCTGGAGTATTTTCGAGGCACGGGCACTATCGTTCGACTCATCGAATTCATGGATGTGGGGAACCGAAACGGCTGGCGCATGGACCAGGTGGTGCCGTCCCGCAGCTCCCTTCTGCAGGTTCAAAAACGGTGGCCATTGCGGGCGGTCGGGAAGAGCTATCCCGGTGAGGTCGCACGTCGTTACGAGTATGTTGACGGTGCCGGAGAGATAGGATTCATTTCATCGGTAACGGAGCCGTTCTGCGGTGATTGTAGTCGCGCGCGGTTATCGGCCGACGGAATGTTGTACACGTGCTTGTTTGCGAATCAGGGTACCGATCTCAGGGAGTCACTCCGAAATGGCGCGGACGACAATGAGTTGCGAGATATTCTTTCCAGTATCTGGTTGCAGCGGGCAGACCGCTACAGCGAGCTTCGTAGTCCGGATATCGCAGAACATCATGTTCTAAAGAAAGTTGAAATGTACAGAATAGGTGGATGATGTGAGCGAACTCAGTCATGTAGATAACGCCAACCGACCAACGATGGTTGATGTCAGTAACAAGCCCGAGAGCGAGCGCGAAGCGCACGCACGGTCGGTGGTCAAATTGCCGCAGGAGGTCTTGTCGCATATCTCGGATGATGAGATATCGACAAAGAAAGGACCCGTTTTTGCGACCGCGATCATCGCTGGAGTAATGGCTGCGAAGAAAACACACGAGCTGATTCCGTTTTGTCACCCGCTTGGCCTCGACAGTTGCAAGGTAGCGATTGCAATTGATGGCGACGCTGCGATTATTGACTGTCGCTGCAAGGTAACGCACAAGACCGGTGTCGAAATGGAGGCGCTGACGGGTGCAAGCATTGCCGCACTGACGATTTACGACATGCTGAAGGCGCTGTCCCACGATATCGTGATTACTGAAACAAAACTCATGGCGAAGTCGGGCGGCAAGCGGGATTTCGAACGTGACTGAAAGACAAGTATTCGGATTAGTGCTCGCCGGTGGCAAGAGCCGCCGCATGGGTCGCGACAAGGCGCTGCTCGAGCGTGATGGCCAGTCGCAGCTCGCTTACATGGTTGAGCTGTTGAACGGCAGCGTGGACAAGGTATTCGTCTCGACGCGCCCCGATCAGAAGAATGACGAGGAACGTGGTCAGTATGAGCAGATCGTCGATCGTTATGACGATTTGGGGCCCGTTGCCGGAATTCTATCGGCTCTTCATGAATACCCGGAAGTGGACTGGCTGGTTGTCGCTTGCGACCTTCCCAATATTGACGAACAGACTATCAAGCACCTTTTGCGGCAGCCAGACGGCGGGCAACCGTTTACGGCATACATCAGTAGTCATGACGGGCTGCCGGAGCCATTGTGCGCTTTATACCATTCTGGATGCACTGGAATTGTCGAAGGGTTCGTCGATGCCGGAGTTAACTGCCCGCGAAAGATCCTGATCCGCTCGGAAACAAACCTGTTGGAACAACCTGATCCTCGTTCGCTGGACAATGTAAACACACCGGACGATTTGCAAAACAGCATATTGCAGGCCACCTGATGAAAACCATAACTGTTCGATATTTCGCGATGTTTCGCGAACATGCAGGACTCGGCGAGGAGACACTGCAGCTGGATGTAGCAACGGCACTTGACGTATTCGAGCAAACGCGTTCCCGGCACGCCTCGACCGAACCCAGCGGTCATTGCAAGGTTGCTATTAATGATGAAATGGCCGAATGGACAAGCAGTGTGAACGACGGCGATACCGTGTTGTTGTTTCCGCCAGTCGCTGGAGGCTGATATGTTCGCGATTTCTGACAACGACATTTCTGTGGACGCTCTTCGCGAGCAGTTGATGGATCCAGGCGCCGGTGGTCTGTGCGTCTTCGAAGGCTGGGTCCGTAATGAAAATGAAGGCCGCACTGTCGAGCGACTGGAGTATGAGGTCTACGAACCGTTGGCTGTCAGCGAAGGTGAGAAAGTCATCGCGGAAGCCAGAGAACAGTTTCCGCATTTACAGGCATGTTGTGTACATCGGTCAGGCCTGCTTGAAATCGGTGACTGTGCTGTTTGGGTTGGCGTCGCAGCGCCGCACCGTGATGAGGCGTTCAAAGCCTGCCGATATATCATCGACCAGATCAAGGTCAGATTGCCCATCTGGAAAAAGGAGCACTACCTTGACGGCGACACCGGTTGGGTCAATTGCGAACGTTGTGCTAACGTCTAGCGCTCAATAACCGATAAAAACAACACGGGGAGCGGCATTGCGCATCATTTCATCTATCGACGATGCGAAAGCGCTTATTGGCGAAGAGGTTGGCCTGTCCGACTGGGTCGTTATTGATCAGCATCGAATTGATCAGTTTGCCGAGGCAACGGCTGACCACCAGTGGATCCACGTTGACACCGAGCGGGCAGTTAGAGAGATGCCGGACGGCAAAACAATCGCCCACGGGTATCTGACGTTGGCGTTGATACCGGCGCTCACCGGCGACTTCGTGCATGTTGAAAACCTCGCTCGTGCCATAAATTTCGGGCTGAACAAAGTTCGCTTCTATGCACCGGTGCCTGTGAGCTCACGACTGCGGGGCAGGGCAGTCGTTTTGAAAGCGCAGCAACGCGCAGGGGCGTTGCTGCTGACCTCCGAAGTGCGACTCGAAGTCGAAGGTCAGCGCAAGCCAGCGTGTGT
>JAJFKQ010000155.1 GCA_021773155.1 Woeseiaceae bacterium
CACGGGTTTCATCCGACGAGCCCTCGGCGTGTTCGGTTACAGTCGCCGCGCCATTGATCTTGTGTGGACAACCAGTCGGCCACTCACAGTCACTCTCGCATTATTGACACTTGTCGGCGGCGTGCTGCCTGCGGTCATCGCGTACATCGGCCAACTCATTGTCGACGGCGTAGTCGCAGCGATGCGGTCGGCCAGTCCTGACACGCGTGGCATTTTAATGCTGGTCGGACTTGAAGCCCTGGTCGTTATTGCTGTCGCAGCAACGCAGCGTGGCATATCGGCCAGCCAGTCGTTATTGCGTGGTCTTCTCGGCCAGCGCGTCAACGTCATGATTCTCGAAAAGGCGATGACGCTTGAGCTCGCACACTTCGAAGATTCGGAGTTTTACGACAAACTTACACAGGCAAGACGTGAGGCATCGAGCCGACCATTAAGCCTCGTGAACCGTACTTTTGGTCTTGTGCAAAATGCTATCTCGTTAACGAGTTACTCGGTTTTGCTATTCGCATTCTCGCCCTGGGCCGTTGCCATATTGATCGCCGCCGGATTGCCGTCGTTTTTTGCCGAAGCAAAATTCTCCGGCGATGCGTTCCGCCTGTTCCGCTGGCGCTCTCCAGACACACGTATGCAAATGTACCTCGAGACGGTCATTGCTCGTGAAGACGGCGTTAAGGAAGTAAAACTCTTTCAACTCGGACCGCGATTGCTGCAGCGATACAGAGACATCTTTAGCAGACTGTTTGTCGAAGATCGCAAACTGACGATTCGTCGCGACACCTGGGGATTTTTGCTGGGGCTGGTGTCCATCGCAACACTTTATGCGGCGTACGGCTGGATTGTCGTTACAACGATCATGGGAACAATCACCCTAGGGGCGATGACGATGTACCTGGTGCTGTTCCGACAAGGACAATCCGCAGTCGCCGCCATACTGAGCTCGGTCAGCGGGATGTACGAAGACAATTTGTATTTGTCCAATCTGTACGAGTACCTCGAACAGCCCGTTCCAACGAGGCACGGCGACGCCGTGCACGGTCCCGAACCAGAACGCGGGTTGGAGTTTGAGAACGTATCGTTTACTTATGCGGGTGCGAAGGAAAGGGCACTTAGCAATATCAGCCTGCAGATCAAGCCGGGCGAAAGTCTGGCACTCGTCGGCGAGAATGGTTCCGGTAAGACGACATTGATTAAACTTCTCACTCGCCTTTACGACCCAACCGAGGGTCGCATCCTGCTCGACGGTCGTGACTTGCAGGAATGGGACGTTGAGGCGCTGCGACGCCGAGTCGGCGTTATTTTCCAGGACTTTGGCCGCTACCAATTCTCGGTGGGTGAAAACATCGGCGCAGGCGATGTGCGACACATTGATGACAGAGATCGCTGGCAGGAAGCGGCTACGACCGGTCTCGCAGCGCCGTTCATTGAGGAAATGCCCGACAGCTACGAAACCCAGTTAGGTCGCTGGTTCAAGGGCGGACGTGAACTCTCGGGCGGACAGTGGCAAAAGATCGCCTTATCACGCGCCTTTATGCGCAGCGACGCTGACATTCTTGTGCTCGACGAACCAACAGCAGCGATGGACGCCTCCTCGGAAGCCGAAGTATTCGAGCATTTCCGAACGGCAAGTAGCAGCAAGATGACCATTTTGATTTCGCACCGTTTCTCGACGGTACGTGCAGCCGCACAGATCATTGTGATTCACCAGGGCAGGATACTCGAACGTGGTACACACGAGAGCTTGCTAGCCGAGGACGGGCAATACGCGCATCTGTTCAAATTGCAGGCGCGTGGCTATCAGTGAGCAATCCAACTAATTTCGCCTTCCGATTCAACCCTCAGACTGTTGGAGGTCGACGAAATCAGTTACCTCAATAATGCGTAACCATCACTCTGTAATTCGGTCATCATGGTCATCGCGGACAAAGCCATCCTGGCTGGACCAACCAACTCTTCCTTTTCGAATCCGCCAAACATAGCCGACTGGCCGCACACGTAGAAACTGACACCCGCAGTGTGCAGTTTCTGCACAAGTTCAGTGTTGGGGTTTTCAATTCCATAACGTGCAGAATAGGCATCATCGGTCAGCAACGTCTTGAGCGCAGGTCCATGCACAACGACCGCGATATTCATGTTGTCGACCGACACACCGTTCCGTGCGTGCATATTGAGATAACGAGCAACGCTGACAAACCCTGTGTTCAGCTTTGTTTCATCGGGATTGGTTGCTGAATCAAACACAGCTTTGTAGACGAACTCTTCACGCAGCGGGACGTCGCGGTCATTGATCGGGTAGGTGGGACCGTAGCCTTCAATCACCGGTCCAAAAGAACGTTCATCTGCAGTTGCGTGGATCGACCACAACAAAACCACACTCAAGAAAATAGTCGCTGCTTTATTCATATTCATGTCCACTTATTCGCTTCCTCAAAAAGTTTGATGGCTTTATCCACATCGTATGGCCGCTCTTCCAGCCCTTCCGTCTCCCACTCGCTGCGATCAGTCGCAAAAAAGTCACCACCGTAGACGTGAATCGCTGTGGTGAGTTTCGCGGTCGGGTTAGTAACTGAGTGAATAATGTCATCACCGAGTGGCCGAACATCGGCAGGACCGAGTGACTTCGCTCCAGCTGCTTCGATACGACCAGCAGGATCATCTTTTATTCTGCGCCAGAAGATATTGTCCTCTCGCCCACCGTACACACCGATCACTGCCCACATGTTGTGATTGTGCGGCATGATCGTCATGCGCGGCGCCCAGATAACATTAAGAATGGTCAATTCGTCCGAAACGTGGATTCTCTGGATCCCGCCCCGCTCCGGTGTACCCAGAAGTCGTTCGAGGACTGATGAATCCGCGACAGCGCGCGCCACCGTCTCGCGAACAGCTTTTGTTGGTGCGCTATCGGCTACAGCCGCGCTGCAATCGGCAATAAATTGCTCCAGTTCCACATTGATTCCCCATCATTCGTCCGACGGAAATAGTACACTTTCTGAAGAAACTGGTAGGCTTCATTGCAACTAATAAAGGACTCTCTTCATGAAGCTGTTCACCACTGCCCTTTTGTTGTCACTCGCGCTCGGCGCACAGGCCGCCAATGAGATCGATATGAAGGTCGAAGCTGCCCTGGCATCGGACTCACGCCCGCAGGCAGACCGCGATCGTGACCGCAACCGCAGAGCCGCAGAAACCCTGGATTTCTTCGGCTTGAAAGACAACATGCGAGTGATGGAGCTGTTGCCAGGCGGTGGTTGGTATACGCGTGTGCTGGCGCCGGTTCTTGCAGAGAATGGTCAACTTTACGTTGCCTTAGGCACTGAACGAGTAAGCACAACCGTTCTGACAGAACCTGGGTTTGAGAAAGTCGTGCGTCTTGAGACGGACGAGAAGCTCCACAGGCCTGACGGTGCTCGTTTCTACGTCATGGATGAGTTCGATTTCGGTGTCGAAGACCTGGACATGGTTTTGACGTTCCGCAACCTGCACAATTTTACTCCCGATGTCCGAGCCATCATGAACCGGGAAGTCTTCGAATCACTCAAGAGTGGCGGTGTTTACGGTGCAATCGACCACACTCGACGTCACATGGAACAACTGGACAACGAAAACCGGCGCCGCATCGACCCTGTTTTGGTCATCAAGGAGATGCTGGACCTGGGTTTCGAGTTTGTGGACTACTCCGACCTGCACTTTCGTGGAGATGACGAGCTGGAGTACGAAGTGGGTCGCCGTTCAGTCAGCGGTAACACAGATCGATTTACGTTCCTGTTTCGCAAACCCTAGAAGCATTGCCTTGTAGAGCTAGGTGTAATTCCGAATAGACCGGTCTTAACGAACCGGCTAGCTTGTGAGGCACGGAGTATCGACATGAATATATCGGCAGAACAGATTCTCGAATCACGTCTGGGCACAGAACTCTCGGAAGAAGAAGCTGCCACACTCGCAAAATTAATGGATATGCGTGAACTGGGTGGCGGCGAATATCTCATCACTGAGGGCATGAGTGACGACTCATTGCATGTAATCGTCGAAGGTGCTCTTGAGGTCGTTAAACGCACCGCGGGCGACACGACTGCAAGTATTGCCGTAATAAGAGAGGGCCATCTCGCCGGTGAACTCAGCTTTATTGACGGCAATGTTCACACAGTTGGCCTACGCGCACTTTCTGACAGCAAAATAATGAGCCTGTCGCGCGACGACTTCGAAACCATTATCGACGGTAATCCACAACTAATTTACAAAGTCTTGCGTGCAGTGGCACGCTCAGCGCATCGGATCATGCACCAGATGAATCACGAGTTCATCGAACTCAATAATTACATCTTCAAGCAACACGGTCGTTATTAGAATACTCGAACACCCCGCGCTGTTGGCATCTACCTTAGAACCGGCGGTCGGCTGTCCGACATCAGGACATCCAATTTTCTCTGCGCTTTCTTGAGATCATCAAGATCACGGCGCTCAAGCATTTCACAGTCGTCGCGAACCATTTGTGCAATATCGACAGGATAGTGGCGACAGTCCTCGGGACGGTCGTAGTAAATGTCACAGGTGAACTTGTTCTCGTCTGGCGAACGTCTTAGCCACGGACAGCGCGCAAAATATTCGCCCGTTTCCGGATCGATCCAGATTTTCCCGTTTTGCACGTAGCGGGCAATATCCGGCCTGTGCATCTCCCACCAATCGATCTCATCACGAGAGGCCGACAAACCACCGTTGCCGGCAGTTTCGCAGCACTTTCCGCATGAATTGCAACTTTTCATAGTAGCTATGATATAGACAAATCCCGGTCTCGTTTCAAGCGCTCGTAATCCACGCGCAACTCCGATATCTTCACGCAATCAAAACACTGATACGTGGTGAGTTATGGTTATTTCAGATCATGTAAACATCGATCAGTTCATGGCAGGACTTGTGCGGCGAAACCCTGGAGAGACAGAGTTTCATCAAGCTGTTTTTGAGGTCGCATCGAATGTGTTCGACTTCATCCGTAACAAGGAGGTCTACCACGAGATGCAGATCCTGCGTCGTATCGCAGAGCCGGATCGAATCATCTCATTCCGGGTATGTTGGACAGACCGCGACGGAAACATCCGGGTTAATCGCGGTTATCGCGTGCAAAACAGCAACGCGATTGGGCCGTACAAAGGTGGCCTTCGATTTGCCCCGACCGTTAACCAGAGCGTATTGAAGTTTCTGGCCTTCGAGCAGACGTTCAAGAATAGCCTGACCGGATTGCCACTCGGTGGTGGCAAGGGCGGCTCTGACTTCAACCCTAAAGGGAAAACCGATAACGAAATAATGTACTTCTGCCAGTCATTTATGACCGAGCTGTACCGGCATATCGGCGACGACATAGATGTGCCTGCAGGTGATATCGGCGTTGGTGCCCGCGAGATTGGTTATTTGTTTGGCCAGTACAAACGACTGTCGAATCGCTTTTCCGGGGTGTTGACCGGTAAGGGTCTGGAGTTTGGCGGCAGCCCGATTCGCAAAGAGGCGACCGGATACGGCGTGGTCTACATAATGCAAGACATGCTGGCCCGCTGTAATGAGAGTATCGAAGGCAAGACCTGCCTGGTCTCGGGGTCAGGTAACGTGTCTACCTATACGGTAGAAAAACTTATCGATCTCGGTGGCAATGTTGTAACCATGTCCGACTCATCGGGTTTCATCTACGACAAGAACGGCATCGACGCCGGCAAACTTGAATATATTATCGATCTCAAAACCAATCGACGTGGCAGGATATCCGAGTACGCCGATGAGTACGGTGTTCCGTTTTACCAGAATGAACGCCCGTGGCGTGTTCCCGGAGACCTTGTGCTCCCCTGTGCAACACAAAATGAATTGAGCGAGGCGGAGGCAGAAACCCTGATCAAGAACGGTTGCATGGCCGTCGCCGAAGGGGCGAATATGCCAGTCGAACAGGAAGGCGTGCAGAAATTTATTGACGCAGACGTATTGTTCGCACCCAGTAAAGCCGCTAATGCAGGAGGCGTCGCAATTTCCGGACTCGAGATGACCCAGAACAGCATCCGAAGAACCTGGGCCAAGGACGAAGTGCATGAGTCGCTGCGGAAGATCATGCATGACATTCACGAACAATGCGTTGAGTATGGAACGCAAACTGGTAGTGATCGCATCGACTACGTGAAAGGCGCCAACATCGCCGGTTTCCTGAAAGTCGCAGACGCAATGGTCGCCTACGGCGTAGTGTGAGTTCGATATGTCACAAGTAGAAAGAACGTACTACGAAGATAGCTACAAAAAAGAACTAACGGCATTGGTCACTTCGGTGAACGGCGAGTGGGTCGAACTCGACGCAACGATTTTCTATCCTCTGGGTGGCGGGCAACCCGGTGACACGGGTATTCTGACCGGCCCTGACGGAAAAACACACAAAGTACTGGATACCCGAAAAGGCGACTCATTCGAGCATATAAGACACCAGCTCGATACTGATGACCACCGGTTGCAGCCCGGTGACTCGGTAGATACCGTGATCGACTGGGAACGGCGTTACAGACACATGCGCATGCACACCTGCATGCACCTACTCGGGTCACTCATACCCGTGCCAGTGACGGGCGGATCAGTCGGTGCCGACAAGAGCCGGCTGGATTTTGACCTCGGCGAGCATACGCTCGATAAAGAGGATCTAACGACACGCATTAACGAACTTGTCGCGGAGGCGCACCCCGTTGTCTTCGGCACTATTACCGAAGCCGAACTGGACGAGCGTCCTGAACTCGTACGAACGATGTCCGTGCAACCACCAAGAGGCGTGGGCGATATCCGCACGGTACGCATCGAAGATGTCGACTATCAGCCTTGTGGCGGTACCCACGTCAACAATTCAAATGAAGTCGGTGTCGTGCGAATCAGTAAAATCGAAAACAAGGGCAAACGTAACCGTCGAGTGCATTTGCTACTTGAGTAGATAGTGGGATCTGCTAGTTATAATGAGTGCTCGGCGCAGGGATGCTACTGATACGCCAATGACTTCTCCACGACACACAGTCGAATTCATTGGCGTATCAGCAGCATCTCGTCAGTCGGTCACGTAATTTGCCTAACGGTCTCAGTATTGAGCAGGTGTTGGTATGGGATGTCCGGTGCCGGTGACTGTGGGTCGTGGAGCCGGCACCGGCCATCCCGGACTAATGCCGGATTAAGAACTCCGCCGGTAACGAAAGATGCACTGACGAAGTCACAACAACTCAGTCGCAAGACGATATTCAACTTGCTTGTCATTAACCGGACAGTGAAACGCAAGCAAGTACGCAGTCAACTGCAAGTCCACGCCGTCTTTCTCTCCCGTACCGTACAAGCGATCACCGATAACCGGATGCCCCAACCCAGCCAGGTGCCGACGAATCTGATGTTTGCGCCCGGTCTCAATGCGCACATCCACTAGCGACTGCTTGCCATCAGCGCCAACTTCCAGCAACGCAAACTCGCTGACCGCTTCCTTGTCGTCGATCAGCTGCTCCACGCGGACCGGGTTGGACTGCTCGGAAAAGTCACCCGTGACCAGCGCCCGGTAGCGTTTTTCTACCTCGCGCTTCTGAAACAGGTCTGATAGCGCAGCCGCAATAGTCTTGGAATGGGCGACCAGAATCAGCCCATTGGCAGCTCGGTCGAGTCGATGAACGATGAAGGCAGGACGCTCCGGTAGCAGATGTCGCTCTGCCCAGCGCGCCACCGTGCAGTGATCGCCCCACTTTGAACCTTGCGACCGCAAGCCATAGGGCTTTTGCCACACCGAATAGCCCCCGACATCTGCAATCAACGTCGGCGCAGGAGGAATCTCCGCCAGAATTTTTTCGTTGTAGTAGAGGTGAACTTTATCGCCCGCTCGCAACGTGCGCTTGACACGACGCAATCGCCGGGTATTGCGCCCGCGGGTCACCCAGACAGCCCCCTTGGTCATCGCTAATTTGATTTTCTGTTTCGAAAGCCCGGTTGCACGCTGTAGCAGATCAACCGGGCTGTCTTCCGGTGATTCAATCAGTAAATGAGTTTCGATCGGATCCGTATTCAATCTGCGCAACGAGGATCTTGTGCTTGAATACCGGCAATCATTTCACGCGTCACCGGTATCGGATCGCATCCGTGATCCAGCTCACAGATAAGGTCGTACTTCGCTTCCGCCTTTATATGGCAACCGAAGCAGTTTCCACCGAAGCGATTAACGACATCGGTAAAACCCCGGTTACGAATGCTACTGCCTTCAGCCGAGACATCGAGTTCAAAAAACTCCCAATCGTTGGTGGCAGCGTTCCACCCGGAATTATGCTTAACCATTGCTTCCGTCGGGACAAGTTGCACGACCGATCCCGGCGGAAATACGGCGCCATCAGCGGATTCTGCAGCCGCGACGGTCGCAGCAAGATCACTGCGCAGGTTATCAACAAAATAATGCCGAACTGCGGTCATTTCGTTCAGGCAAACAAACGAATCGGCATCGATTTTCAATTCAGGCGATTCTGCGGCGACCGCTGTTTCTGCTTGCGCCTCTTGTTTGATGACGACCTCACTGACTTCCCCAGTTTTGCCGCAAGCCTGAATTCCACCAAGCATGAATACGACCAACATAGTTCTCTTATTAAACACGCCACTAACCCCCCTGTTAAGTGATGGGATGCACGGATACCGGAATACCACTAAAACATGCGTTGCCCGTAAGTTCGTCCACAACCGACTCGTCCGTAAGGTCATTGATGTTCACGCCCGGCTGTAATCGTGCTGTGCTCATCCGCGTGCCGTCCATATCGTGACCCCAACCGTGCGGAATGCTCACAACGCCCGGCATCATTTCATCGCTTACTTCGACATCTACTGTTAGCTCACCGATTTTCGATTTCACCTTGGCCATTTGACCGGACAGCAGTTTCAACTCATTCGCATCGTCGGAATTCACCAGCAAGGTACACTGGTTTTTGCCCTTCACCAATCTGTGCGAATTGTGCGTCCATGAATTGTGGCTGCGTGGCAAACGACGGCTGACAAGAGAAAGTGGAAAATCTCCTGCTGCAGTCGCAGCAACAAAAAAAGTCTGCTCCAGGCGCTCTAAATCGTCCAAATACAATTGTGGCGCGAGATGAATCAAACCGTCGGGCGTCTGCAGGCGCCCGACAAGATTACTTTCCAGGGGACCGAGGTCGACGCCATGTGGATGCTCCTGCAGCATCTTCAGACTCATTCCCTGCTCTGCGTACGGCCCAGCCCGCAGTGAGTGATCAAGAATCATCTCTGGCGTGATTCCGTCATCGTCGACTTGATTGATGGCCGAGCTCAATAGCCGGAATATCTGCCAGTCCGGTTTTTGCCCTTTTGTCGGAGGGAACAACGCCTCTGAATATTTTGCAGTGTTGCGAACAGCGTTGATGTGAAAGGCTACGTCGTATTGAGGAATCTGCAGTCCCGAGGCTGCTGGCAAAACTATGTTTGCGAATCTGGAAGTCTGGTTAAGATAAATATCGGCACTGACCATAAACTCAAGACTTGCGAACGCTTCAGCCAGACGCCGACCGTTCGGCGCTGAAATAACAGGATTCCCTGCCACTGCAATCAGAGCTCGAACCTGATCCTCTCCCGGCGTCAGGATTTCCTCTGCTAATACGGAAACCGGGAACTCGTTGTTATTGTAAGGCAACCCTCGAACGCGACTGTGCTTGCTGCCATAACTATTCGGCCGATGGGTATTGTCCGTGATTTTCACAAGATCAAATGCCGGTGTCGTGAACATCGCGCCACCGCGTTGATCAAAATTCCCCGACACGATATTGAAAGTGATCGTTAGCCATTGGCACAGGCCACCGAATTGTTGTGTCGATGCACCCATACGGCTGTAACAAACTGCCGACGGCGCATTTGCCATTTCGTGAGCTAGCCGGCGTATCTCCTGTGCATCAATACCGGTAATCGGCGCAACGCGTTCCGGTATGTAAGCGGCGACGGCTTGTCTTAGCGCGTCAAGCTCCGCAGCTACTGACGACAGGTGTCCAAGACTATCCAGCCCATCCGCGAACAAGACGTGATTCAGTGCAAGCAGCAGTAATGCATCCGTGTTCGGCGTAATAAAAAAGTGCTCATCCGCTTTATCTGCCGTTTCTGTCCGCCTGGGGTCGATAACGACAACTTTCCCGCCGCGCTCCTGGATGGCCTTCATACGGCGAGGAAAACCCGGAGCCGTCATCATGCTGCCGTTCGACACCACTGGATTGGCGCCGATGATCAGCATGTAGTCTGTGCGATCCACATCGGGAACGGGGATCAACGAACCGTGACCCAGCATGTGTTTATTAGCTACGTGGTGCGGCAATTGGTCCGCAGACGCGGAACTGTAATGGTTGCTGCTGCCAAATGCCCTACGAAACTTATGGATGGTAACCAGTGAACCCAGATTGTGTGCATTCGGGTTGCCGATGTACGTAGCAACAGACTGCTTGCCATGCGCTTGCTGAATCTCCCGAACACGTTCACCAATTTCTTCCAGCGCACTGTCCCAGGATATTTCCTCCCAGTCACTGGCTGTACGACGAAGTGGCTGAGTCAGCCTGTCCTCGTCGTGGTAATAGTCCTGCAATGCCACCGCCTTGGGGCATATGTGTCCGCGGCTGAGGGGGTCCTTCCTGTCCGGTCTGATGGAAAGAATCTGCTGATCATCGTAGCGAACTTCGATGCCACACATGGCTTCGCAAATGTTACAGGTACGGTAGTGTATTTTAGGGTCAGCCATCCTCAGACCAGGTGCTCGTCCATCGCAGCGGATATATGCGATTTGATCGGACCTTCCAGCAACATCATCGCGAAGCCAAGGCGCACCTCAACCAGAACACGCTGCTCGTACACTACAATATGTCCGTTAACACTCGCACCGACAAACTTCAGCGTATCGCCATTCCATTCGCCCGATAGTCCGTACTGCGTTTCGATGCCAGACCGAATTCGATCAACGCGTTGTTTAGCCTCGTCGACACCAAGATCGTGATTTCGTTCTAGTCTCATTGCCGCCGCTAACCTCAGGGAATCCAGGATTGGAACTGATATTGAAACACATATTCTCGGCTATTCAACCGCTGCCACTACGCTTTTATACTAGACTAGACGACTTCCCGGCCAGCACAACAGATCAGGATCGAAGACTTGGCGACGAAATTGAGTGACGTATGCGATAAATGGACGCCCGAGCAACTATCAGGGCTCGATGCCTTTTTCCTGCACGCCGAGTCGGCCCGAACACCGATGCACATTGGATCTTGTGCGATATACGACCCCTCCTCCGCACCCGACGGCAAAGTCCGATTGAAGGACATCCTCAAGTTCGTGGACGACAGAACGCACCGGGCCAGGACATTTTGTCAGAAACTAAAGCAAGTGCCACTGGATTTCGACCGCCCTTACTGGGTCGACGATCCGGACTTCGATATAGAGTTTCACATTCGCCATATTGCGTTACCGCAACCGGGCGACTGGCGCCAACTCTGCATTCAGGTCGCGAGGCTACACGCTCGCCCGCTCGATCTTTCGAAGCCGCTTTGGGAGCTCACTGTCGTCGAAGGCCTGGACAATGTTGCCGGAGTACCAAAAGGCTCGTACGCAATCGTCTCCAAGGTTCATCATTGCGCGATCGATGGTGCGTCGGGCGTCGAAATCTCAGAAGCAATCCACTCTCTCAAACCGGAAGACGAAGTAGGCACCGACGAGCCCGAAAAACGGCGAGGTCGGGAGGTTGGCACTCTCGAGCTATTAGCCCGGGCAAATTACAATAACCTTGTGAAGCCATTTCAGGCACTGATGCACGCGGGCAGGATGGCACCTGGCGCACTTAAGTATGCAGTCGGATTG
>JAJFKQ010000156.1 GCA_021773155.1 Woeseiaceae bacterium
GGTTTGGACTTCACACCCTCAAGACTGTTCAGCTTGCTGTCGAGCTCATCCAGCGGGATGCTCCTGGCGCTGACGATGTGTCCCTTGGCGTACGCGTCGACGCTGCGCAGGTCGACGACTACGGCATCGTTGTTAATCAGCCTGACCGCCTCCGTGGCTTCGACATTGATCAGTCCGCTTGCCTTGCGGCGCAACTCGGTAAATATGACCACGAAAAAGCTGATCATCAGTGCCAGCACCAACAACGTATGGTTGCCAGTGAATTCTAAAACTTTGTCCATGGATTACTCGGGCGCAGGGGGGCTGCGCGAAGGAAGTTTGTCAAACGCGGAAGTATACCTGTAAAAGCGGCAGGAAATACCCCGCCGAAGGCTCTACACTCTGCTCGGATGATGATACGCACAACCCTCTTCGTGGCGCTGATTATCGCCGCAGGCACCGCGCCAGCTCAGGACTCTCACGGGGAGCTGGCTAAGGTCAAAGAGCGCGAGCTGGAGCAGGTTCGGGATCGCATCAGCGAGCTGAAGCAGAGCATGGACCGCAGCGCGAGCGAAAGAGACCGTTTGACCGGCGAGCTGCAGGATATCGAGGTCGCGATATCCGAGCAGCGCATGCGAATCAAGGACATCGAGCGCGAACAGCGCTATACCGAGAACAAGAAAAAAGCCCTCGACAGCGACCTTGCCGAGCGCGAGGCCCACCTGGACGAAGAATCTGCCGAGTTGGCGGCGCAGGTGCGTACCGCCTACATGAGCGGCAACCAGGATAAGATCAAGCTGCTCCTGAACCAGCGTGACCCCGCTACGCTGGGCCGCGTGATGGCTTACTACCGCTATCTCAACGACTATCGCGCCGACAATATCGCGGTGGTGATCGAAGAAATTCGCAAACTCGACGATCTACGGAGCCAGATTGCGGCTGAAGGGGCCCGTCTTGCCGCGCTAGCCAAAAGTCGCTATGCGGAACTTGGCAAACTAAACGGCTCACAGGAAGAGCGCCAGCACCTGCTCGTAAACCTGCATAACAAGGTCGCCAACGAAGGCCAGGAGGTCGAGAGCCTCGCAGCCCAGGAACAGGACCTGACTCGACTTATCGCGGAGCTTACGAGCATCCTGTCGGATTACCCGATTAGCTCGGAAGAGCCCTTCAGCGAGCACAAAGGCAGATTGACATGGCCGGTTGCCGGCACCGTGGTTCACGACTACGGCCAGCCGCGTGCCGGGGGCAAAATCAAATGGAACGGTGTCGTGATGGCCGCGCCGCGTGGCCGAGAGGTTCGAGCGGTCTATCACGGACGCATCGCGTTTTCGGACTGGTTGGCGGGTATGGGGCTACTGGTGATCGTGGATCACGGTGAGGGCTACATGACGCTATACGGTTACAACGAAACAGTCCTCAAAAGTGCCGGCGACTGGGTTGCACCGGGAGACGTTATTGCGACGGTTGGCGACAGCGGTGGCCAGCAGCGGTCCAGTGTTTATTTTGAGCTGCGCAAGGGCACAAAACCGGTGAATCCGCGGCAATGGGTAACGCGACGACCGGGCAGCTGAATGGCAGACCGGGCTTATGTTGACCGCGTGGCGCATTGTTGTCCAAAGTTCTGTGCTAAGGTCAGAGATTGTGTCACAAGAGCTAAAAGCCGGGGCGCCTGGAACATCCTATGTCATTGAAAACAAGAACAATTCTCGTGATAGTCATCGGCGTTGTGATGGGCTTCAGCCTGTCCATCGGCGGCGGACTGCTCAGCGCCAGCAAGCCGGCGACCAAAGAAGAGTTGGCCTGGGAGCAGGCGCAGCTATTCGCGGAGGTGCTGGAGCACGTCAAACGCGACTATTTTGAGCCGATAGACGACGCAACGCTGCTCGAAAATGCGATTCGCGGCATGGTCGGTGACCTCGACCCTCACTCCGAGTATCTCGACGCCAACGAATATCGTGACATTCGGATCAGTACGACCGGCAGTTACACCGGCGTCGGCATCGAGGTCGCGGAGATCAACAATACA
Source organism: Woeseiaceae bacterium (assembly GCA_021773155.1). Taxonomy (GTDB): domain Bacteria; phylum Pseudomonadota; class Gammaproteobacteria; order Steroidobacterales; family Woeseiaceae; genus UBA1847. Next base: position 2,006 of record JAJFKQ010000156.1, read on the forward strand.
ATTCGTGTGATTTCGCCGATTGCGGGCTCACCCGCAGCCCGCTCTGGCATACGCAGTGGCGATGAGCTGGTGGCCGTAGACGGTTTGGCGATTGAAGGAGGTCGGCTGAAGGATACGATGGGACGGCTGCGCGGTCAGCCGGGCTCAAGGGTCACCTTGGCCGTACTGCGTGACGGCGCGGTTATCGAGCATGAGTTACAGCGCCAAATTATTAGTGTTGCAAGCGTCCACAAAGAGCTTCTTAATCCATCGTACGGCTATGTTCGCGTCAGTCAATTTAGCGACAACACGGCGCACGAACTAAGCCTGGCTGTCGATGAGCTACAAGAGGCTTATGGCGGCATGTTGCACGGCCTGGTGCTCGACCTGCGCAACAATCCTGGCGGTGTGCTCGACTCCGCGGTGGATGTGTCCGACCTGTTTCTTGATTCAGGCGTTATTGTTACCGCCGACGGACGCTCAATGGAATCCCGCTTCACGAGGTCAGCACACCGAGGCGATATTCTGGATGGGGCATCCATGATGGTCCTCGTTAACGGCGGTTCGGCGTCGGCCTCGGAGATCGTCGCCGGTGCGCTGCAAGACCATAATCGCGCCACGATTATTGGCACGGCGACGTTTGGCAAAGGCCTGGTGCAAACCGTGGTGCCGCTGTCCAGGGGCCGGGCGATTAAGCTCACTACATCACGCTACTACACGCCATCGGGCGACTCGATTCACGGGATCGGTATAACACCAGACGTGCTGGTTGAGGAAGCGCCGGGCTTTCCCGACCTGAGTTTGTCGGGGAACCTCGATCGTGAGGCTGATTCCCAGTTAGCCGAGGCGCTTGAGCAACTGCAGACGCGGGCGGTAATGCACAGCAACGCTAGATGATAGCGGCAAGGTTCTCCCTGCTAACGCTGTTGTTGTTGCTGGCGTCGGGGTCCGTTGCGACTAGCCCGCCACGCATCGCGATAATTATCGACGACCTGGGATACCGACTCGATGCAGGCCAGCGATCGATCGATCTACCAGGCCCGATATCACTTGCCGTGCTTCCGGGTACGCCGCGCGCACGGGCACTCGCGGTGCAGGCGCATGAAAGCGGCAAAGAGGTTCTGTTGCACCTGCCACTGCAGGCCGCACCGAATGACATTATTCATGACCCGCTTGGCCTGCACCTCGACATGAACCGGCAAGAATTCGGCGACACCTTCGAGCGAGCATTGACCTCTGTCCCCTTTGCCATTGGCGTGAACAGCCATCGTGGCAGTATGCTGACCCGTCACCCGGGCCACATGCAGTGGTTGATGGACGAAATTCAGGCACGAGACGATCTGTTTTTCATCGACAGCTACACGACGCACGAAAGTGTTGCGCTGCAGATAGCCAGAGAAGTTGGTATTGACGCTCGCAAGCGTGATGTCTTTCTTGATCCGGACCGGGACCCCGAAACTGTTGTTCGAGAGTTCGAGCGGATGAAGAGGCTTGCACAAAAACACGGCTCGATTATTGCGATCGGCCACCCCTACGCGGCGACGCTGGACCTGCTGGAGCGAGAGTTACCAAAGCTTGCCGCCGAGGGATATCAACTCGTCACTATTAGTGAATTGATGAAACCCCGATGAGCTGGTACGAAGAGAAAGTGCTTCCGCGGTTGATAAACGTCGCCTGCAGTAGTAAGCCGGCGCACAAACAACGCGAAAAAGTTGTGCCGCGAGCATCAGGCGATGTTCTGGAAATTGGTTTTGGCAGCGGCCTCAATCTGGCGCACTATGATCAGGATAAGGTGCGGCGTATTTGGGGCCTGGAGCCCTCCGAAGGGATGCGCAAGCTGGCAGAAGAACCGATCGCCGATTCGGAGCTCGATGTTGAGCTAATAGACCTGCCGGGTGAGGA
>JAJFKQ010000157.1 GCA_021773155.1 Woeseiaceae bacterium
GGTGCTGCGACGGGCAATGGATATCAGTGCCGAAGTCGTATCCATTGCCAGTACCGGGAACGCAGGTTCCTCACTTGCCTGTCTCGCGGCCGCCCTCGGCCTGAGCGCGGTGGTGTTCGTTCCGGAAAACGCGCCGGCGGCAAAGCTCGCCCAGGCCTTATCTTTCGGCGCCAACGTATTCGCAGTGCGGGGGAACTACGATGATGCCTTCGATCTTTGCCTGGCTGCCTCCGATGAGTTCGGCTGGTTTAATCGTAGTACCGGTTACAACCCGTTTACACGCGAGGGCAAGAAGACCTGTGCCTACGAGATCTGGGAATCCCTGGGCGGTCGGGTTCCGGATCGAATAGTGGTGCCTGCAGGAGACGGCAATCTACTGAGTGGACTCTGGAAAGGCTGGTGCGATCTGCAAGCAGTCGGACTTGTCGACCGGTTGCCCAGGATCGATTGTGCCCAGTCTGACGCCAGCGCTGCGATCTGCCTTGCCGTCCGCCGGATTCGCGACCAGGGTGAATCGGACCCGGATTGGCCAACCGTTGTGATCGATGAGGTCAGGGCCAACACCGCCGCCGACTCCATCTCCGTCGACCGACCGCGGGATGGGCTGGCAGCAGTGAAAGGTATTCTGCAGTCCGGTGGCGAAACGGTAACGGTTCCGGATGAGGAGATTCTTGCGGCCATTCCGGAGATGGCCCGGACCACCGGCATCTTTGCTGAACCAGCCGCGGCAGCGCCCTGGGCGGCGGTGAAACAACTGGTTCGCGATGACAAAATCGACATGGACGAACTCGTGGTTTGCATTGTGTCCGGAAGCGGCTTGAAGGATATCGAAAACGTTCGAAAAACGGTTGGCGAACCGCTGGTTATTGATCCCACTATCGATGCCATCAGGAATTCTAAGTGCTTCCCCCTATCTGACTAAAGTAAGCCGGTGTATTAGCGATCGATCACTCTGTCCCTGTGAGCCGACATGCCATTTCTGCAGCTTCAATGGCTAACGAACCCTCGAGCGCGTTCGCCCGGCAACTTTGACCGCGGCCGCCTTAATCGCTTCCGCCACTTCGTCCGTTACCTTTGATGTCTTCATGGCGCGCGCCACATTCAGGCCACCGATGAGTGCTCCCAACATGGCCCACGCTCTGGCACGACGATCCTCCTCCGAGTTGCCCGCGAGGCCGGCGGCCATGAGTTCCACAATAGTCGTCATTCTTTTCTCGAATGCTGCATGTACATTCGCACCTGCACGGATCACATCAGGTGTCAGTGATGCCATTGCGCAGCCACAGTTCAGGTCCCTGCGGTGCGGTTTGCCTAAGTAATAGTCAGAAAACGCCCTGGTCCACTCCAGACCATTTTCCTCCTGAAATCGCGGTACCGCTTCGATGACTTCATCGAGACCAGCGGCGAGCGCAACGTCAAACGCCCCACCCTTTGATCCAAAGTGGGCGTAAAATGCACCCGATGTTACGCCGGCCGCCTTCGCCAGGCTATCGACGCCGATACCCGCATATCCATGGCCTCGAAATCCGCGGCCGGCAGCGTCGACCATCTTTCGCCTTGTTTCTTCCTTGTTAACGCCCTTGTGACGCATTTTCACCTCGAGTATAACGATCGTTATTTAATACTTGACAATATAACGTTCGTTATTTAGTATATTTAATATAGTGATCGTTATATTACTTACTGCTTCAAGAAGAAGCAACCCAACTTAATAGGAAATTCAACATGAACAAGCACTCTAAACGCTTTCGAATCGTGACTCTCGCGACATTATTCACTGCAGCTATTCTAACTGGCTCTGCGAACGCAAACTCAGGACCCGCTTCGATCAAGCTACTGACGGCGAATTTTGAATCCCGCCAAGTGGTGCAGGTAGAAGTCGGAGACTTCCATTTCACCCCGGGCCAGGTCGCTCCTGTTCACACGCACGCCGCTCCGGCTGTTGGCTATGTCGCCAAGGGCGAGATCATTTACCAGGTGGAAGGTGAGAAGCAGCAGATCCTGAGCGCAGGTGATGTTTTCTACGAGCCGGCCGGTCCTCGCATTTTGCGTTTCGACAATGCTTCAGCGACAGAAGAAGCGATCTTTCTGGACTTCAATCTGGAGCAGGTCGATGAGCCCTTCATCGTCTTTGAACAGGCACCAACCGAAGCGATCGATCGCCGCTCGCTACCGACAATTGACCTCGATGATCAAAGCATTGATCGGGTAGACATTTACACGACCGAACTGGACCGCACCGGGTCAGTCGCGTTGCAGTCTGACGAGCAGACTTTAGGCCTTGTAGCTGAGGGCGTAATTGAGCTTCAAGTCGGCGACGAAGCGAAGCAACGGATCGCCGCAGGTGGAACCTTCTCGCTGCCCGGCGCTGATTCGTCAGCAACTATCGTCAATGCCTCTTCTGAGGTCATCGCCAAAGTCATCACCTTTCGATTGCGTTAAGCGCACAACACTCAAGGAGAAGAATCATGAGTCATTACATATTGGTACACGGCGCCTAGGAAGAGTCTGGATAACCCTGTAATATTGGCCGGTCACAGCATGAATGGCGCGCTTATCTCGCATGTTGCCGAGAGGATTCCGGAGAAGGTCGAAAGACTGATCTATGTCGCCGCGATTTTGCTCAAGAACGGCGGTTTGGTTTTCAAAGTGATGGAAGGCGATGCCAAGGAAGGAGCCTTTCCTTACATAGAGTATTCAGATGACCAGACCCTAGCGACGCTGCCGGAACCGTCGCTACGAAAAATCGGCTTGCATGACGTTGATCAGGCGGAAGCCGAGAGAATTCTCCCGATGATGGCCGAATGGCAAGGGACCGAGCCGTTCATGACTGAGGTCGCCGTGACCGAGGAAAATTTTGGTTCCGTGCCGAAGTCATACGTGCGAACCAGTATCGACAAGATGGTATCGCTTGCTTCATTTTCTTAACTCTTCGCGAACCAGGTCCGCCAATTGTTGCTGGCCGAAACTCGGTAATGGCCGGCCATTGACGAAGTATTCCGGCGTCGCACTAACTTTCAGGAGTATGGCGTCCTTCTTATCCTGTTCAATGCGCTGCATTACGTCCACCGTATTCATATCGGCCGTCAGCTGCTCCATATTCAGGCCCACCGCCGCAATGGCTGGTCCGATTTTCTCGGGCTGCACGACATGGTTCTGTACCCACTGATTCTGCGACGCTAATAGCGCTTCCAGGGTCTGCCAGTATTTGTCCTGTTTTCGGCTCGCCTCCAGAATTCTGACGGCGTAGTCAGAGCCGGAATGGAACGCAACATGACGAACTGACAGACGGATTTCGTCAGGCGCCTCAGCCAGCCACTGTTTGACCATTGGAAAAAACAGAGCACAAGTTCCACACGCCGGATCGAGAAACTCGACGATGTGCACCTTGGCGCCCGTCCCACCGAGAGCTGGCGCATGTTCACTCACGAACGCTTCCTGGCGCGCCGCGGCCTCTGCCTGCAGAGACTGAGTGTTGTCACTCTCGTAAAAGAATGTCGCTGCCACGACGGCAAGCACCAGAACTCCGACAGCAACAGCGACGAGACTACCTCGACCGTAGCGGCTCTCTGTGTTCACTCGCTCACTTCGGGTTTTTCTGTTCATTGCGACTCCGTTCTTTTCAGGGATGAATCTCGTCGTTCAGGCCGGTCATTTCCCAGCGCGCAAGGGAGATTGGAATGCTGTCGATGGCGTTGAGCTGATCGAAGAAATCTTTTAACTGAAACTCCTTGCCACGATCTTCTTGCCGTTTGGCAAAATCCGCAAGCGTGCGCTCAAGCAGGTACTTACCGGTTACATAACTGGTGCCGTAGCCTGGCTGACGCAAATACAGATGTTGCTCAAAGATCAGCAGTTCTTTTTCGGTCTTCATCCAGCCGCGTGGCGTTCCGTCCATGTGCACAGTGCCGGCCTCTTCCATCGTCATATCGTTGGCGTGCGCGTACAACGACCCGAGCCCGCGGGCCGCTCGCTGCGCCAACAGGATCCAGACGAGTTCGCGCGAGCGCGGACTATCGTCATACAGTCCCGCATGCATAAACATTTCCTCAACACCGGTTGCGGTGCCTTCGTTGCGGCTGTCGAAGATGTTGTAAAGAAGCGCACCTTGCCGGATCGAGCTCTCGTGCGGCTCGATATCCATGCGCGCGAGTTCGAACCAGTGGTAGAAGTGAGTGAATAGTGGCGCCGGATCATAGTGCGCCGTGATCCAGAAGAAATGTCGCTTATCCTCAGGCACAAACGACCCCATGTGCTCGAGTAATGCGGGTCTCATGTAATCCGTTACGGTCACAATCTCTTGTTGTTCGAGGAAATTCATGATGCGCTCGACCGCGTCGATGGCCATTGCGTCATATTCCTCCGCTGTGCCGGCAGCCACCATCGGCGGCAGATCACGATTGCGCTGCTCCTCGAGTTTCAATGACGACCAGGCGCGGGCCAACTCGCGTTCTAACAAGCGCACCTCGTCACCCCACGTTAGCGGCACCAGATGCACATTCTGCTGATACCAGGTGTATTCATCCTTGCCGATACCCGACGGTCCGGTCTTGGATGATGCTGACGCTTCCAGCCAATTGATCAATACGTCTGTAGCAGCTTTGGAGTCGGCGATGACCTGTGCCAGATCGCCGCCTGCAGAATCGCCGGCCATTGCCGCGATCTCGTTCAGCGCAGAACGTTGCGAGCGCAGATCACGAATACCGGCTATCCAGAGATCGCGTGCGTTGCCGGTGAGATTTTTCTGCGCCTGCTTCATGAGTGGCGGAATGACGCGAAGCTCTGCTGCCAATCGGCGTTCGTCAATTCTGGATAAGGGAAAATCGTAAGTCCAGACTTCCACCACGGCGTGGTGTGTGGGCCCTTCGTGCGCGGGCACGTCGCTGCGCGCCATCCATAGTGTGTTGTAAAACGCCGGGTCCCTAACCCAGGGCTGTAACACGCGTTGATTGAAATCGTAGCCGTTCATTTCGGCACGCACGAGGTGCCAGTCCACCTGTTGCGGGACCGGCCAGTCGCTGATATCGAACGTGTTCAGTCGTGCCTGCAGCGCGAGGAACGCATCGCGCCGCACCGCGAACTGTTCGGCCGTGTAGTCGGGTGCGCCATCAAGCAGCGGCGGCGACTCAAATTCGCGCCACTCTTCGAATAGCTGCAGCAGTTCGTCGTAATCAGTATTTGTCTGGCCTGATGCGTTTGGCACCACAATCACCATCAGCACAGTGATACAGATAAGGAAAGATACAGGAAGGCGCATTGAAGACCTCGTCATTATTGTTTGATAACGGCTCTGCGTTGATCTTAGCAACACCGGTGATCGTCACCAAGACCGATATGCCTCGCATCCGGAGCGAATGAATTCTAAGGCGGATCAGGGCCGGCGGACGACCTCGTCGGTCGCAAACTGGTCACGGCGGCCAGC
>JAJFKQ010000158.1 GCA_021773155.1 Woeseiaceae bacterium
CCCGCAGATGAGGCGACACGGTCGCATAGCGATCTGCGGTGCGATTTCTCAGTACAACAACACTGAAGCCGTCGAAGGTCCAAGTAACTACATGAGCCTGCTCGTGTCACGCTCACGTATGGAAGGCTTCGTGGTGTTTGATTATGCACCGAAATTCGGCGCAGCGATGCAGGAAATGGCGGGCTGGATGGCCACAGGACAACTGCATTCGAAAGAACATATCGAAAAGGGCATTGAGAATTTCCCCGAGGTTTTATTGAAACTTTTCGATGGCGGCAATTTCGGCAAGCTCATATTGCGGGTAGCTGATTCGGATTCAGCGAGCGAATAGGTGTGATAATCGAAACTCGATCTGACAGCTACTGTAGTTCTTAATCCGGTGTTGGTCCGGGATAGCCGACGCTGTCTCCACGACCCACAGTCAGCAGCAACCCTGCGCCGAGCACTCGGCCTTCGCATCAGTCTAAAGCAAGAACACTTCCTATTATTTTTTCGCGTACTTGCTAAACCACGCAAGTATGTTATCGACCTTGGCGATCAAGTGAGAAGGCCTCGCTACAATACCGTGCGACGCTTCCGGAATTTGCACCAAAATTGTATCGACCTTGCGAATTTTCAACGCCTGGTAAAACTGCTCCGACTGCCCCAGTGGCGTTCGGTAGTCCACTTCGCCTGTTAACAGGGCGGTCGGTGTTGTTACGTTGCCAACCAGTGACAGTGGTGAACGTGCCCAATACGCATCGGGATCCTCCCACGGCATTTTCTCAAACCAGTACATTGAGTAGAAAGGAGCACCATCCGATGTCAGTGAGAAACTGCTCCAGTTAATCACCGGCTTGGCAACGACAGCGGCACGAAATCGGTCCGTCTTACCCACGATCCAGGCCGTAAGCACGCCGCCACCTGAACCGCCGGTAACGAATAAGGACTCTTCGTCGACAAAGCCACGCGCAATCACGGCATCAACGCCGGACATCAAATCGTCGTAATCCTGCCCTGGATAGTTGTGGTGAATTTCGTTCGCAAATTCGTCGCCATAGCTCGTTGATCCGCGTGGGTTGGTGTACAAAACGACGTAGCCAGCAGCAGCGTACAGTTGGACTTCCGACGAAAATTGTGGCCCGTATGCCGCAAACGGGCCGCCATGAATTTCCAATATGAACGGATACTTCTTGCCTGAATCGAAGTCCGGCGGCGTTACCAGCCAGCCCTGCACTTCCAGATCGTCGGCAGAGGATTGCCAGGTAATTTCTTCAACGGCTCCAAGGTCCCGATTGCCCAGCAGGTCCTCGTTGAGTCCGGTCAGACGCTTTGGAGGCTTACTGCCACGCCCGACAGCAACATCGGCTGGGCGATCCGGGCGCCCTGCTGTGTAAGCGTAGGCACCATTGTTCGCAACCGAAAAACTGCCGCTGGTATAAGGTCGACCGAGTCCGACTCCCCCAACATCGTCCGCGACCGACGAAACTTCGCCACGCATTGAAAGTGTTGCGACGTTCGTTTTGCCGCGATCATCATACTGCACGTACAGGCGATTCGAACTGCGATCCCACTGAACGTCGTCAATCGATCGATCAAATTCCGCAGTTAGCACTTCGACAGAGCCGTCATCCAGATCCATCACATACACGTCGCTGTTGTGGTAGCCCATTTTCTTATCATCGAATCCGAGATACGCCAGCCTGGAGCCGTCGGGTGACACTGTCGGCGAGAAGTCCGGGCCGTCACGATCCGTCAGCTGTTTGAGCTCCCCGCTCCCGAGCTCGACCCACCAAATTTCCGCCTCCATCGGATCGTGCTCCCACTCGTCTTGCAGATTGCCCGCAAAATATATTCGCCGGCCGTCTTTAGACCAGGCCAGAGGCCCGCTGTAGTCACGATCGCCGCTTGTGATCTTTCTTGGGCTGCCACCGTCGGCCGACAATACAAACAGGTGTGAATTGCCGTGCTCGAGATATCCGGCGCCGTCAGCTCTGTAGCGCATTTGATCGATCACCTTGACGGCCGGCGCCCACTCAGCGCCCTCCGGTGCTGGTGGCGGCGAAGCCAGCGACGCGTCGTCTGCTTTCACAAACATTTCGAAAGCTATCTGTTTCCCGTCTGGCGACCATGTCAGGGACGACGGTCCGCCTCGTACATTGCTCAGCATTGCGGTCTGGCCCGTGTCCATCCAACGAACGTGAATCTGCGAACCGCGTTCGGCGACGCTCGTGACGTACGCAAGACGGTCACCAGTCGGCGACCAGCGCGGACTGCCGTAACTCTCTGCCCCGGACAGCAGCGGCCGGTGGTGTTCGCCGTCCGCGTCAACAATCCATATATTCGAGACCGACCGGTCCGTCATGATGTCTTTGGAGACCCGCGAGTACGCTATGCGCGATCCGTCCGGAGATATCTGCGTGTCGGTCGCAACCTCCAGTTCGAAGACGTCGATATTCTTGAGCGTATTGTTATCAGCGCTGGCTACGGCTGTGATGAACAATAGGGCCAGTGTCAGTATTCGCATAATTCCCCCGTCGCACTTTGTTATTGATATTTGATGGCAAAGCAGCGTGCATTATAGGTGAAATCCGCGACCTCGATCCTCTCCGAAACTGACGATCGTTTCTCCTAATTGCATCGATTGCCATATGCCGGATCTGTCTACAGACACTAGCCTTGCGGGTCTGGAAGATACTCACTCTGATCGAGATCCGACAGGCGTTGTCTGGTGGGATCCGCAAGCAGATTGTATAGCGATCCCGCAAACAAGATTCCGGCAAACAGGCTGGCTACAAGGAAGCCATATTTCGCGTCACCTCCAAAAGCGTCGCTGACCACACCCATACTAAGCGGCCCGAACGCAGCGCCGAGTGCGGTAAAAAACAGGATCACCCCCGCCGCCGTACCA
>JAJFKQ010000159.1 GCA_021773155.1 Woeseiaceae bacterium
TCGGCGTCACCGTCCACGTCGCCGTAGGTATAAAGACCGGTGAGCAGCTCGCCCAATGCCGGAGTGCCGGAAATCGATACCAGCGTCGCTGTCGGCACCGCGTTCGGCGTAATGGCCACGCCCGCGCTTTGCACCGCCAGCCCCAGAATCTCGCCTGTCGCCGCGATCGGTGTTACTTCAAAGATCAGCGTCGTACCCTGGTCCGCCGCGACCACCGTGTAGGTCAGCGTCGTCGCGATCGGGACTCCGTCACGCAACCAACGGAATGTCGAGATACCTTCGGCGTCACCGTCCACGTCGCCGTAGGTATAAAGACCGGTGAGCAGCTCGCCCAATGCCGGAGTGCCGGAAATCGATACCGCCGTCGCTGTCGGTACCGCGTTGGCCGTAATGGCCACGCCCGTGCTCTGAACCGCCAACCCCGGATTCTCGCCAGTGGCAGCGATGGGCGTCACTTCGAACACGATCATCGTGCCCTGGTCCGCATTGCTCAGCAGATAGGTTTGTGCGGTTGCGCCAACAATCGGCGTGCTGTCACGCAACCAGCGAAACGTCGAGACGCCTTCCACATCACCGTCAACATCGGTATAAGTGTAATTGCCGGTCAGGGTCGAACCCGACTCCGGCGTACCCGTGATCGTCACCACACTCGCTGTCGGCACCGCCGCAAGAGCCGGAGTCGACAACAACGCAAAAATGAAAAGGAATGCAATACGTTGGACACGCCGCAGCGTGTCTACTGATGTAATTTTGTGCTTCATCGAGACCTTTCCGATTTGTCCCATGGCGTGGACGGGGCCGACCATTTTACAGGAACTCTCTGTTCCAGAACCGGTCTTGTACAGCCCGTAACATTACTTGAGTCTACCGGCCCAGTCTGAGCCTGTAGTCTTACTCTAAAATGTGAACTGCGTCACACATACAAGGGCCAGCGTACACGAGGCCCGTAGCCGGCTCAACAGCCCGCAGCACAAGCCTTTAGCCACGGATCGACGGATGCAATCCGTACGGGTTTATGTCAAGTTTTCGTGGGGCCGAGTCCAGCACAGTTACGGTGCTGGACCCGGCCTACTCAAGGAACACACCCCGAACACTCCCAAACTCCTCGTTTCGGTATACTTTCCACCATGCATTCCGATCCCGATAGCCCGCTCGTCGATTTCTTTTCCGACATCATTGAAGACGCCATCACCCACATCCTCAAGCATGAGGACGCTCAGGTATTTCAGGACTGGTTTATGCAAGCCGTTCGCAAACACGATGCTCAGCCGGACATCCGTCCATTGGCAAGCGCGATGGGTCGCGCTATCTGGAACGCCACGCCATTGCCGGGCAACGACTTCCGACCGATGTGTTGATCGGCGCGGCACTGGAGTCGCAGGAAGCCGGTCAACCGAAGGCGGCACTTAAATTCCTGGAACCGCTCTTTGCGGATGGTTTCCGGCATACCGATGAAGAGCATGATTACGCGCTCGCAGGCGACGCAGAAGAGAGCCAGTTCTTGCAACCGCCGAAACCTGCTGTGGCAACGGAAGCGGCATGGATGCATTTTCTGGAATCGCACCCGGCGGCGTTCGACAGCCTTGATATTCTCGACGATCTGGCGGGCGCGGTACTCAATCACGAGCAATGGGATATTCCCGGTGTCGACCAGAAGCTTATGGAACCCCTTCTTCAGCGCTCCAAATCCATTATAGACAAGACACTCGGCAACACGGACAACGTGCGGATTGTCTGGATGTTTACGGAAAATCGCCCGGCATTGCGATGTTTGGTGCAACTGATGTTCCTGCAACAGCGCTATGGCAACCACGATGCCGAGGAAAAACTTGCCGAAAAAATATTGTCCCTCAATCCCGACGATAATCACGGACTGCGCACAATGATCATCAATGCCCATCTGCGGCGCGGTGATAACGACTCGGCCCTGAGCCTGGCTGAGCAATACCCCGAAGATCTGAATCCCGACATCAGCTACGGCAGAGCCCTGGCTTTGTACCGTCTGGAACGCTACAAGGAGGCAGAGGACGCCTTGGCCGACGCGATCACGGACCTGCCCAAGATACCGCGTTTCCTTTCGGCCAAACGAATACGTAAACCGAAGCTCGACCCATACGGTGTTGTGCTCGGTGGCGATGATCAGGCCTGGCTCTATCGGGAAGAGATGCGCGATGTGTGGAGCTCCACACCCGGCGCCCTGGCATGGCTGAAACGTTAATCCGGATCAGGCAGCTTCTATTCGATCAACATCGATCTCTGTCTGTAGTGAACGCGATTGCGCCAGATCGTAGGCAAGCTGCATTCGCATCCAGTGATCCGGTGTTGATCCGAATGCCTTGGACAAACGATAGGCCATCTCGATCGAGACCGACGCCCTCCTATTGACCACTGCCGAGAGCGCCGCCCGCCCAACTCCCAAATGCTCTGCTGCCTCTTTAACCGACAGGCCAAGCTCCTGCAAGCAGTCTTCTCTGATGATCTGCCCCGGATGAACCGGATTATTCATTGCCATTTCAAAATACTCGTACTAATGATAGTCAACATAGTCGACGTCAACTGCATCAACACCGTCAAACCGAAATGTCACCCGCCAGTTGCCGGATACCCAAACTGAGCTATGACCTTTTTCCTTACCCTTCAGGCGGTGCAGTCGAAAGCCTGGTATATCCATCTCTTGCGGCATCGTCGCCTCGTCCAGTGCTGACAAAATTCTCTCCAGCTTCGCAACATGTCCGCGATCAACCTTCGCCGATCGCTTGCCCTCATAAAGCGCCTTCAATCCTTTGTGGCGAAAACTTCGGATCATCGAAACAGTGTACTGTGTAACGTTACACGCGTCAAATTTAAACCCGCGGGTTCGCTTTTGGTGCGCGCCGCCGGCGCGACACCCACCGCGGGCCGCGCGCTCGCCGCGATCCTACAGCCGGACCGTGGCGAGTATAGCGGCAATCTCGGCGGTAGACGCCTTGCTGACGTCATATTCAGCAGCGTAGTTTTCCCAATTGCCGATGGCGGTCTCGGCCCGCTCGATAATCCGTGCGGCATCCTGAT
>JAJFKQ010000160.1 GCA_021773155.1 Woeseiaceae bacterium
GAAAAAACGCATCTTTCTTTTGCTACTGCCACTAATGGCTGCCGATGCACTCGCCCAGGATACTCTTGAGGAAGATGAGCAACTCGACGTGCGACGATACACCGTTGAGATCATCATTTTTTCTTATGCGCAAAATGTTTCTGCCGGATCAGAAATTTTCCCGCCGGACGTACCGGTCCCCGATGACATTTCGTTCGACGAAGACCCACAAAATGTGAATGCCCTCGAGTCTATTCCGGAAACAGTCACAGAGCCCGACTTCAGCGAAGAGTTTGAGGAAGATACGACCAAAAAGTACGAACTCGTGATGCTCGCAGAAGAAGATTTCGGACTCGTCGAAACCTACGAGCATCTGCAACGGCTCGATGCCTATGAGCCGCTTATGCATTTCGGCTGGACGCAACCCACCTATCCGGACGAGGAAGTTGAGGCCCGCCCGTTGAATTCCTTCGCGACGCCACCGGACGGGCTTGAGGGTGAGCTAACTCTGTACTTGAGTCGCTACTTGCACCTTGCCCTCAAACTACGGCTGGACGAGTCGTTTGCGGATGAACCTGTCGAAGACGACCTTGAAAGAACAACAGTTCGTAGCAGTTTCGATGATGGCTATTACGACTACGACGAGGATGAGTCCGTCAGCTATCCGGTACGCTACCGTATTGATGAAGATCGAATATTCCGCAATGGCGAATTGCGGTATTTCGATCACCCCAAGTTTGGCGTACTTGCAAAGATCACACGCGTTGAGGAAGAACCTGATTCTGACCCTGATGAATTCGCCGATGACATGGAAACGCTTGGCGACTAAGTGTGATTAATGCTCGGCACAGGGATGCGGCTGATGGGCCAATGACTTCTCCACGACACACAGTCGAATTCACTGGCCCATCAGCCGCATCTCGTCAGTCGGTCACGTATTTCGCCTACCGGTCTCAGCATTGAACAGGTCTTGGTCTTAGGCATCCAAACGCAACTCCGGCCGTTCACTCCAGTTCGAAAATAATGAATTCGCTTCCTGCCATTCGTCACTCGCGAGCAAAGTCCCGCGCAGCTGCTGCCCTGTGCCGTGTAGTCTCGCCAACCGCACAAGCGATAACGGATTGGAATAGTCGTTCAACGAGTCAACCGCCTCATGTGCTGCATCGCGGTCATTGCAAACCAATATCATGTCGCATCCCGCGTCGAGCGCGAGCCGCGCACGTTCCGGCATGCGACCGTAGCTACTCGTTGCTTTCATAGTCAGGTCATCGCAGAAGACCGCTCCGCCAAAGCCGAGCCTTGCGCGCAATTCGCGTTGAATCCAGTATTCGGAAAAACCGGCGGGCGATGCGTCGATCTCCCGATACACGATGTGCGCCAGCATGACGCCAGCTACAACTCCGGTGTTCATCATGCGCTCATACGGCCGCATGTCATCGAGTATCAAGCCGTAGTCGCGACGATCAACCGGCAGACGCAGATGAGAATCCGCGACCACGGCGCCGTGCCCGGGGAAATGTTTAGCAACCGCTGCCATGCCTGCACTCCGCAATCCGCGGGCGAACGCTTCGGCCAAATCACTGACAGCATCGGGTTTACGGTGGAACGATCGGTTGCCGATGATTTCGCTAATTCCCCAATCAAGATCAACACAAGGCGCAAAACTAAGATCAATGCCAACCGCACGCAATTCGGACGCGATCAGCCAACCTGCCTGACGCGCTATTTTCAAACCGGACTCGCGGTCTCGATCATATTCACGGCCGATATTCCGCATCGGTGGAATTTCGGTAAAGCCTTCACGGAAGCGCTGCACTCGGCCGCCTTCGTGATCGACTGCAATCAGTAAGGGTGGACTACGAAGCGCTCGAATCTCCGTAACCAGATCGGTCACCTGCTCGACCGATTCAAAATTACGTGCAAAAAGAATGACACCTCCCACAGCGGGCTCTCGCAATAGATCGCGATCTGCCGGACTCAACGCGAGTCCTTCGATATCGAGCATTACGGGTCCCAGTGACATCCGTTACGCCTCGCCTGTCGTGGTCACGTTCGTGTAAATACCGCGATCGATTCTACATGTGCCGTGTGCGGGAACATATCAATGATTCCCGCAGTTTCGAGTCGATAGCCCTGCTCATACACCAAAATACCGGCATCGCGAGCCAGCGTGCCCGGATGGCACGAGACGTAGACAATACGCTCCGGATTCAGGAGTTTCATACGCTCTACAACTTCAGCGGCTCCGCTGCGCGCCGGATCAAGCAGCAAGCGGTCCCACCCCGCCTTAACCCAGGACTCGGTACCGTCGATTTTGCTGAGATCAGCAACGCGAAATTCAGCATTGTTCAGACCGTTTTTCTCTGCATTTTCCGCCGCGCGCGCAACGAGGGTGTTTTCGCCTTCGATGCCGAGTACCGTCCCCGACTTGCGTGCCAGCGGCAGCGAGAAATTCCCAATACCGCAATAAAGATCGAGCACCCTGTCTGCCGGGCCAGGGTCCAGTTGCTCGATCGCAAAATGCACCATGCGTTGGTTGATTTCACTGTTGACCTGCACGAAGTCGATCGGTTCGAAATCAATCCGGATATCAAATTCCGGCAGCGTGTAATAGAGCGACTCATCGACACTTGTCGGTTCGATCAGTTGCAGAGAATCCAGTCCGCCGGGTTGTAGATAGATCCTGCAATTGTTAGCCGCACCAAATGCAATCAAATGTTCCTTATCGGCCCCATTCGGCTCGTCGAGCACCCGGAACACCATCGCCATGGACTTTTCTGCTACAGCGACCTCGATTTGTGGCAAGCGGGCGCGTATCGATAGCCGGGCAACCAGCTCACTTAATGCGTCAATCAAACCATCGACGGGACTGGCGAGCACCTCGCAGCGATGCATGTCAGTGACAAAGGGTGCGTGGCGTTCGCGGAACCCGACCAGCACACGCCCTTTTGCCGGGACATCTTTTACCGCGAGACGCGCCCGCCGGCGATAACCCCAAACCGGGCCGGTCATTGGCTGCAACCAGGATTGCGGTTCGACCTTACCGATGCGTTGCAGGTTGTCTTTCAGCGTCTGTTCTTTGATCGAGCGCTGGTAGCCCTCGCTAACGTGCTGCAGTGAACAACCGCCGCAACGCCCGAAGGCCTCACACTTCGCATCGATGCGATCCTTCGACGGCTCGATAACTTGCAGCAATTCTGCCTCATCAAAGTTGCGACGCAACTTGCGGCGAATGAACTCAACCGTCTCTCCGGGCAATGCGCCGGCAACGAAAACCTTTTTACCGCTAACGGCCGCGATACCGCGGCCGTCATGAGTCGCGGATTCTATTGTCGCCGTTTCCGGTTCTCTGCGTTTTTTTCTGGCCATGAAAAAGCGCTACGCTGCCCAGGCTGCCAGGAATTCATTCAAGTGTGGCTGATCCATCGATTCCAGCGTCTTGCGAACCAACTCGTACTCTCGATCCAGCTCTGCCTGATCCAGGTTGCCGCGCATGAACTCGAAACGCAGGAAGCAAAGCCAGGTATTGAGGACATCCGTCTCACAATAATCACGAATTTCCCGAATTCCGCCTTCCTTGAACGTATCCCATACCTTGTCACCGCTCATACCCAGCTTGCCGGGGAATCCAAGCAACATGGCCATCTGATCCAGGCTCGCGCGCCCACGCGGCTGGAAGCCGGCCAATACATCCATCAGGTCAATGTGCCGCCAGTGAAACCGGCTCATATAGTTGTTCCACTTGAAGTCGCGGTCGTTTTCGCCCATTTCCCAGTATCGCGGCGCCTGAATCTTGTGTTTCAGCGCACGGTAATGGAGTACTGGCAGATCAAAGCCGCCACCGTTCCACGACACGAGATCCGGCGTATACCGTTCGATGCCGTCGAAAAATCGCTGCACGATTTCGGCCTCGCCGGAGTCTTCATCTCCCAGCGTCCAGACCTTGAAAGTATCTGCCGTACGAAACGTTACCGAGATCGCCACAATTTGCTGCAGATGCAACGGCAGGAAATCCGACCCGGTCTGCTGCTGCCGCTTGAACATCATTGCGGTCGCAACGTCCTCGTCCGGCAGGCCCTCAAGATCCCAATATCGCCTTCCGAATTCGACATCCGGAACCGTTTCAATATCAAATGAAAAACAATGCATTACTCAATTCCCAAATTACTGGTTAGTGTCCGCTGTCTCGACCACGGCAAACGCCAATACCAAACCTGCGTCGTCCGTCAGGCTGACGTGACCACTGCCGATGCCCAACTGCTCACACACTTTTTGTCCACGTTCCGACCAGATGATTAGCGGCCTGCCCCATTCATTGCGTGTGATACCGACATCCCGCATCCAGACGCCGTGCGCGAAACCGGTTCCCATCGCTTTTACGGTCGCTTCCTTACCGGCAAAACGCATCGCGAGAAATCGCGCGGGCTGTTTTGTCGCCTTGAAGAGTTCCATTTCCTCGTCCATCAGAATTCGACGTGCGAAGTGCTCGCCAAAGCGCTCCCAGGTCGATTGCATGCGGGACATTTCAACAATGTCGGTGCCGATACCGAAAATCATTTATCCGTCACTTTGCGCGTGCTTCAATCATCAAACGTTTCATCTCACTCACGGCCATTGCGAGTCCATCAAAGACGGCTCGGGAGATAATTGAATGGCCGATATTGAGTTCCACAATTTCCAGTATTTTCGCAATCGCGGTGACGTTCTGGTAATGCAGCCCATGGCCTGCGTTGATAATCAACCCAAGGTCATGTCCGTATTTCGCAGCGACGGCGACGCGCTGCAATTCGGCCACCTGTTCGTCGCCCGTCGCATCTGCGTACGCGCCGGTATGTAACTCAACAACAGGTGCTCCGGCTGCCACGGCGGCATCCAGTTGCTCGCTATCCGGATCGATAAACAAAGATGCTCGAATATTTTCAGCAGCGAGCCGATCGCAGGCTGCCTTCACCTTGTCCAGCTGTCCTTTCACGTCCAGCCCGCCTTCGGTCGTCAATTCCTCACGCTTCTCCGGCACGAGGCAGACGTCGGATGGCTTGATTTGAGACGCGATTTCAAGCATTTCATCCGTGACCGCCATTTCCAGATTCATATGGCTGCGCATAACTTCATTAATAGCAGTCAGGTCAGCGTCCTGTATGTGCCGACGATCTTCCCGAAGGTGCACCGTAATACTGTCGGCACCAGCCTGCTCTGCCATCACAACAGCTTCTGCAGGCCGTGGGTAACTCGTACCTCTGGCCTGCCGCAGAGTGGCAACATGATCGATATTGATACCCAGTAATAATTGGCAGCTATTGTTCACTTTCCTGATCACCGTTTTGCTTGTTTGTTTTACCAGACGCGATTCTACCGTGATGTAGTTCCATCAGCACCTTGCGGCTCTTAAGTTGCTTTCCGCCCAGATGGAAATCGATAATTTCCCGTAATAATCGATTTGCTGCCCGCAAAATATCAGGATCATCGAAACGCTGCTCGGCGACGCCCACCAGCACAGAACCTTTGAACACCAGAGATCCCTCCGCACGTTCGACCGCGACCAGGCCCTGTTCCATGCGGTATTGATATTGGCGCTCGACATCCAATGGCTCGTGGCTGTCGACTTCGTGATCCAGATTCACGGCATAGCCAAGCAAACTCAGGAACTCGAGTTCGAATGACCGCAAACTGGCAGCAACATTCCCGCTACCCGCCAATGCTCGGATGACTTCTTCGTACAGGGCAAATATTTCCGGCTGCGGATCATAACGATGCAAGAAGTACAGCAGCAATTCATTAACGTAGAACGCCGACAACAACGCATCACCAGTCATACCGGCAGGCGGCCCGGCCGCCTCAGCACCGGTAAGCGTTCCAAGGTCTGATTTCGCCACCCAGGAAACTTTCAAAGGCAGGAACGGCCGTAACACGCCGGCCAGGCGTGACCTTGAGCCTCGGCTGCCGCGCGCCACTACGGCGACCTTGCCGTGATCCCGGGTCAAAATATCAAGGATCTGGCTCGTATCGCGAAACGGGCGGTGATGCAGAATATAGCCAGACTGCTGCTGGAAGCGCCGCTGCGAACTCATACGTTCGTCACAGCTTACGGTGCCTCGTAACCCAGGTTCATCAGGTCTGTCGCGTTGTCAGCCCAGTTGGATTTCACCTTCACCCACAGTTCCAGATGCACCGGCTGACCCAGCAGTTCTGCAATTTCCAGACGTGCGGACCGGCCGACCTTTTTCAGTACACTGCCATTCTTGCCGACCGCAATGCCTTTTTGACTGTCTCGCTCAACCCAGATTACCGCATTTATGGCGATGCCCTTTTCTTCTTTCACCATGCGCTCGACCTGAACAGTGAGCCCGTACGGCATTTCCTGATGCAACATCAGCGTCAGCTTTTCGCGAATGATCTCGGCCACATGAAACTCATCGCTCCGATCCGTCTGCATGTCCTCGGGAAACAACGGCGGCGACTCTGGCAGAAACGCCGGAATCATAGCCATCAGATGGTCGAGGTTGTCGTTCTTCAATGCCGAAATCGGCACAATTTCAGCGAAATCCAGACGCGCTGACATCAGCGCAAGCCCATCAAGCAGCTTTTCCTTTGGATGCACCTTGTCGGTCTTGTTGAGCAACGCGATGACGGGTGCCTTGCAGGACTTTAGCCGCTTGACGACATCGTCGTCTTCGGATGTCCAGCGAGTTGCATCACTGACAAACAAAATAAGATCCGCATCGGCAAGAGCATTCGCGGCGGTACGATTCATAAGGCGATTCATCGCTTTCGCAGACTTGCGATGCAGTCCGGGAGTGTCGACGAAAATTATTTGCTGCTTCGCTTCGGTGTGCACAGCAAGAATTCGATGTCGGGTTGTTTGTGGTTTCGCAGTCACGATACTGACCTTGCGACCCATAACAGCATTTATGAACGTCGACTTACCAACATTCGGTCGACCAATGACGGCAACCATCCCACAGCGGTAATCGTCAGGAATGTTCATTGTTGTTCCCCAATCAGCAAGTCGTTCATCTTTCGTGCCGCATCCTGCTCGGCCTTGCGTCGTGTCGTTGATTCACCATCAGTAACCATTGACTCCTCGACGACCGTACATGTTACTGAGAATCTTCGCTTGTGGTCCTGGCCGGATACATCGACAAGCTCATATTTTGGCAACGCCATTTTGCGCGCTTGCAACCATTCCTGTAAGCGCGTTTTGGAGTCTCTGAGATCGCCCACATCCGGAAGTTCACGATAGCGCTCGGCATAAACGCGGTTGATAAGCGCCTTGGCAGCATCGAAACCGGCATCCAGAAATACAGCGCCGAAGATCGCTTCCAGCGCATCGGCCAGTATCGATCCGCGTCTGTGGCCTCCCGTCTTGCGCTCACCACTGCCAAGAATCAGATGCTCACCAAGACCAAGCTCAAGTGCGAGTTCGGCAAGGGACTCGTCTTTGACCAGTGATGCTCGCAGCTTGCTGAGATCGCCTTCGGATGCCTCCGGACGAGCAAGGTACACCGCTTCGGACACAACGAAATCGAGCACCGCGTCACCGAGGAACTCAAGGCGTTCGTAATTGTGATTGGTCGCGCTTCTGTGGGTTAACGCCTGCTGCAACAGCAATGCGTTTTGAAACCGATATTGCAGCGTCTTTTCGAGCCAGCTTTCGGCTTTGTTCAATGGATTCGCTCTGTTCGTATCAGGGTCGCTCACCCCGATAAGTTATCTGCGCACTAATGCCCGCTCGTCGAAATCCACTATAAAGGAAACATTGGCTATAAACGGCGCCTTGTGCGAATAAGTAGCGGCTACTTCGTAACCACCTTCGACTTTGGTTACTTTAACGTCTCTGGCAGATATTACACCAACACTTTCAATGTCAAAACGACGTGAAATGGAGCTGCGAATCATGGCACGAGTCGCATTGGCGCCATCAAACTCTTCGTGAACCCCTGAAACCACGCCCGCCACTTTCATGTAATTTAGATAAACCGGCATGAGGCGCAATCCAGCAAACGCAAAGGTACCAATGAAAGACACAAGAATAATCAACCCAAGTGTCGTCATGCCGGACTGTCTTTGTTTCGAACGCAGTCCGCGGGGGGAATTGGCGTACATGCTGATTTCTCCGAATTAATGCGCTGTATTTAACAGTATCAGACGGCAGCGTAGCGCGATCTTAGCTCCGAAATCAGTGACTGACGCCACATTACTCGATTTTTGTACCGATTCTGCCCCAATCCGGCACATTCCAGGGCACGAAATGCATCCAAATGCGCACCGCCTCTCCAACCAGGAACCTCTCAGGAATCATACCGATGTAGCGGCTATCCTTGCTCCGGTCGCGATTGTCACCCATGACGAAATAATGCCCCTCGGGTACGACGTAAACGCCATCCCTTTGCGAATGACCCGGGTCATGGATCAGTGTTTCGTGCTCCCGCCCATCGAGGTTTTCGATGTAGACCGGCGCGTGTTCGAAAACTTCGCCGTTGGAGCTTAGATCCATAGTGACGTCGTTTATCGTTAATCGCTGACGCTCGTAGAAGACCTCATCCCCCGGCAGACCGACGACCCTCTTGATGTAATTGATCTTGGGATCTGATGGCAGTCGAAATACGATCACATCGCCACGTTTCGGATCACCCGTCTCAATGATCTTCGTCTCGGTTACGGGCAAACGCAATCCATAGCTGAATTTCTTAACGAAGATAAAATCGCCAACTACCAGCGTCGGCTTCATCGAACCGGACGGGATGCGGAACGGCTCGAAAATGAATGATCGAATAACCAGTACGAAAATCAGCACCGGAAAAAATGACCGTGAATATTCAACCAATGTTGAGATAACGCCTGGCGCCGTGCGGGCGTCCTGATCCGCTGTTTTCCAGACCAGCTTATCCATCGCCACGACGATACCAGTGAACAGCGTCAGTAGTGTCAGAACCAATGCGAGGTTAATACTCAAAATTTCGACTCACTTTTCAACTCGTAATACGGCAAGAAACGCTTCTTGAGGAATCTGTACGGATCCCACCTGCTTCATACGCTTCTTACCTGCTTTTTGCTTTTCAAGCAGTTTTCGTTTTCTTGAGATGTCGCCACCATAACATTTTGCGGTTACGTTCTTGCGCAACGCCTTCACATTGCTACGCGCAATTATCTGGCTGCCTATCGCAGCCTGAATAGCAACATCAAACATTTGCCGCGGAATCAGCTCGCGCATTTTTTCGACCAGATCACGACCACGAGTCTTCACGTTCTCGCGATGCACGATTATAGACAACTCGTCGACCCGATCTTTATTGATCAGGACGTCCAGTCGCACCAGCTGCGCTTCCTGGAAACGCTCGAAATGATAGTCGAACGACGCGAAGCCCCGACTCACCGACTTCAAACGATCAAAAAAGTCGAGTACGACTTCAGCCAACGGCATTTCGTACACCAGTGATACCTGCCCACCAAGATAACGCATTTGCTTTTGTACACCACGTTTCTCAATACACAGTTTTATCACAGCGCCAACATACTTCTCCGGCGTCAGCACGTTCGCAGAAATGATTGGCTCACGAAGTTCAACAATATCGTTGGGCGGGGGTAACTTCGAGGGATTATCGACATGCAGTACTTCACCGGCCGTATTGACGACCTCAAAAATCACCGTCGGCGCAGTCGTGATGAGATCGATATCGTATTCGCGTTCAATGCGCTCCTGCACGATTTCCATGTGCAACATGCCCAGGAATCCACAGCGAAAACCAAAACCAAGTGCCGCTGATGACTCCGGCTCGAAATGCAGCGCAGCGTCATTCAAACGCAGTTTTTGCAGCGCCTCACGAAAACCTTCGTAGTCGTCCGAGCTGATCGGAAACAAGCCGGCAAATACACGCGGCTGAACTTGTTTGAATCCAGCCAGTGGTGTCGAACAGGGTCTGTGCGTCGCGGTCAGCGTATCGCCAACCGGCGCGCCATAAATATCCTTGATAGCAGCGATAACAAAACCGACCTCGCCCGTATTCAGCTCCTGTCGATCTTCCATCTTCGGCGTGAACACGCCGACCCGATCGGCGGTGTAACTTATTCCAGTCGACATTACGGTGATCTTGCTGCGTTTTGGCAGGCTACCGTTGACAACGCGCACCAGCGACACTACGCCGACGTAGTTGTCGAACCAGGAATCGATTATGAGTGCCTGTAACTCGCCGTCCGGGTCTCCCTCCGGTGCCGGGATCACTTGGATGAGCTGTTCCAGTAACTCGGGCACTCCCTCGCCTGTTTTCGCGCTGACGCGCATGGCATCCTGAGCATCAATGCCGATGATATCTTCGATCTCCGCAACGACCTTTTCCGGATCTGCCGCGGGCAAGTCCACCTTATTCAGTACTGGCAGTACCTCAAGTCCCTGGTCAATCGCAGTCATGCAGTTCGCAACGCTCTGCGCTTCCACGCCTTGTGCCGCATCGACAACCAGCAACGCCCCTTCACAGGCCGCCAGAGATCGCGAGACTTCGTAGGAAAAATCGACGTGTCCGGGAGTGTCGATGAAGTTCAACTGATACTCCTCGCCGGACTGACTCGTGTAATCGAGAGATACGCTTTGTGCCTTGATAGTAATGCCGCGTTCACGCTCGAGGTCCATCGAGTCGAGGACCTGCTCTTCCATCTCACGATCACTCAATCCTCCACAAAGGTGGATAAAGCGATCCGCCAGCGTCGACTTGCCGTGATCGATATGGGCGATTATTGAAAAGTTACGAATTTGCTTCATGACAGCGTGGGTTCTAGTGTGGTGTAACGCATAAGGTGTACGTATCAGCGAGACGAGATGCCGTCAGCAGCGGCGAAGTATACCGATTTCGACTCCCTAATTTCGCATGTTATGCGCCGTTTTCGGATATTTGGAGCAGCATTGCGCGAATGGCGTCATAGTCGAGTGGGTAGGCACTAACCAGCTTGCCGTCGTATTCAATGACCGGTATCCGGATATCGTATTTCTCGCGCCATTCGGCGACGGTGTCGATGTCGCGCATCTCGATATCCGCCCTGCCGCGAACCAAGGGCA
>JAJFKQ010000017.1 GCA_021773155.1 Woeseiaceae bacterium
AGACCAGTGTTCGCGCCGCTCGGGACGTACAAGTTAAAGAGTCCGCCGTCTTCCATGATGATGTATGACGCGTCGCCGTCACATTCCGCGCCGCCCGTATCACCAACGCCACCCATCGTGCCTCGCACCGCGTCAATGCCCAAACGCATCCACTGATAGTCACCCGCGGTGACCTCCTCGTCGATTATCAGTGGTGCCGCGTTAGCGCCCTGGAAATCAAGCAGGTTGATCTTTCGCGCCGGATCCAGCGTGATAATCGTGGTTTCCGATGCGCTCTTGAGTTCGATCTCATTAAACGTGATGCAAACTCTTTGTGCGTTGTGAACCGGCCCGTCGCTGACGCCAAGGGAGAGAAATCCAGTTGTTGCAGTTTCGCCGGACCCTGATCCGGATCCTCCGCAACCAGCCAAAACGACGGCCGAGGCCGCCAAAACGCCAAAAGCGGTTCGTTTGATAATGTTTTTCATTGTGTGTTCCTGAGTTAATCTAATGTGGTCATGAACAGGGAAACGGCAACAACTCACATTTGGTTGCATATTTTTTACATAACGCGGTATTCGTATCTCAACATTATGTAAAAATGATGCAACCGAACATCCTCTTCATGCGTTTCTTTTAACCAATAGCAATGGAATTTAGATTTGAGCGTTCATCAAATTGCGCGGGCGAAAAGGTTCGAGGCAATTCTAAGGCCACATTTTGACGCATTGTTCGCGGCCGCCCGGCGCATGACGTTCTCATCTGTTGACGCCGAGGATTTGGTGCAGGATGTATGCCTGAAATCGTTCACACGGCTGGATGAGCTTGAACGAATCGAATACCCACGTGCGTGGTTACTAAAGATGCTGTATCACAAATTTATCGACAAGCAACGGACCGAGCGACGATCGCCAATCAGCATCGCTGATACCGGGCTCGACTCGATGGAGCCGCACGACCTGATGCAGCATTGCTCACAGCCGGAAAAACTGATTGATGAGGAGATTCGTATTACCAGGATATTGCTAGCGATGCGGCGATTAAACGCCGATCAATGTGCATTGGTGGCGCTGCGCGACATCGAGGGCTTCAGCATCAAAGAACTCCAGGAGTTGACGGGATTGCGTAGCGGAACGATCAAGGCACAACTACACCGAACTCGGGTGAAGCTCGGTAAAATTCTCTCGAGCGATGAAACATTGAAGCCGCACTTAAAGGCGATAGGTGGCGAATCATGAATAACGAAGACTTGGACGCGCGACGTGGCGCCGAGGCACTCATGGAATTGCGTCGCCGGGAAATTGACGGTCCATCGGATGCGCTCTTTAATCGAGTAGTAACGACTGCCACCAGCAACTCGAAAGACCGGACCAGCAACCAGCGATTCTGGTTGGGAACGGCGTTTGGTGGTGCCGTTGCCGCATCACTATTTGCGATCGCCTTTTTCTTTGGCTGGGCAGACAGCGAACAAAATCCGACAGAATCTACAGCCGAATTCGTCGTCGCCCTCGGTGAACCTCGAGCAATGAATCTGGCATTCGAAACCGATCGGCAACTGGATGGGGCAACCATCAGTATTCTGTTGTCCGGCAACATCGAAATTGAAGGCTACGGAATTCAACGAGAACTGACCTGGTCTGAAAATCTGGATGCGGGTGTCAATCGACTTACTCTGCCGGTCCTTGCCAGTGGAATCGGCGGCGGGCAGATGGTCGTAAGAATGACTCACCCTTTGAGTGAGCAAGTATTTATTATTAATCTGCCGACCGAATCGTAGTTATGTAATTTCGATGCAACCGTTTTGGCCTTTTTTTCGTTAGGACTGTTGACGCCGGTACATCACAATGGATATTGAAATGAACATCAAGAAAATGACAATTTGTTGCACTGCCTTGTTGCTAAGCGCAAATGTCGCATGGGCCGAGGATGGCGACGAAGCTGAGTCCACCATTCGCTTGATGGGCGCGGCTGAGGCGGAGCTTCCAGAGGCGGTCACCAAAGAGATCACGCTGCCCGCGGCAGTCGCCGAAGATTCGGCCGCGGTTGAGAATGCCGCACGTGGGCTTGATAAGGCGAACGAAAATCGACAGCGCCGGGAAGAAGGTCTTTCGAAAGCTGACGAGGCTCGCGAACGCGGCTCCGATATGGCTGATGAGGCTCATGATAACCGGGAAAATCGCGGACGATCCGAGGACCGACCCGAACCGCCTGGCAATCCCGGCCCGCCAGGCAGCTAAAAAGCGAATCCGCATTCTGAATATGCGCAACCAAGGTTGATATGAAGTTAAGAGTTCTCGTTGTATTGTCGGCTATTCTGTTAGCGCGACAGTGTATTGCCGATTCGACCGACTGGGCCAACGGTACTATCGCTTTCCAGGAAGGCGATTATCAGACCGCGCTACGATACTTCGAGAACGCGAAACAAGACGGCCAGGATGGTCCGGCTGTGCATTACAACGCGGCGGTTTGTAATTTTAAACTGGGCAGATATGAATCAGCGGCGGCCAACTTTCAATTGATCTCAAATCGATACCCAAAGATGCGCGGCTTGGCCGAGTATAATCTCGGTCTGGTAGCGCAGCGGAAAAAGGATTCCGAAGCCGCGGTTGGTCATTTCCTTAGTGCCTACCGATTGAGTCCGGACGATCCAAAGCTGCGCATACTGGCATCAAACAGACTCCGCGAACTTGAGCCCGAATTGCGCACCGCTTCAAAGTGGACGGGTGCACTGGGCATACGTGCCGGCTTCGACGATAACGTTGCACTGCGCGACGAGACCGGACTCCCCGCTACGCTGGCGACAGAAAGTCCGGTGGCGGACCTGTTCGCATCGATCAAGGGCCCCTACAACGGCGAGAGCGGGTTTCGAATAGACGCAAGTCTTTACGTCATCAAGAACTTTGACGCGGATGAATTTGATCAGTCTGAGCTTTACGGCGGTGTCACGTATGACTGGAACCCGGGGGAGTGGCGCTTGCAGGCCGGTCTGCACGGCTCTGCCGGCACACTCGGTGGCGATAGTTTTGATCGCAAAGCCGGCGGCGATTTTCAGGCGATCCGGTATTTGAATCAAGACTCAGAAATCGGATTCAGCTACGTCTACGACGACATCCAGGAAACGGATGTCTTCTTCGCCGGAATCGCCGGTTCGAGACAGCAATTGCAAACCAGGTATCGATGGTATTCCGGAGAACGCCGCTTCACTCTGCGTTATCGCCAGGAAGAAAATGATCGACTGGATCCCGATGTTTCGCCGAAGCGAAAATCACTGTCAGCAGACTACGGCTACCAGCCCGACACGGGCTGGGGTTACGAGGGCGGCTTCAAGTATCGTTCCAGCCGATTTGATGAAATGGCTGTTCCACGCGACGAAGACCTGCTGACGGTCAACGTCGCTTTAACGCGCTCCATTATTCGAAACTGGCTACTGCTGATCGACTATCAATATTCGAATAACGACTCATCCGATCCGATTTTTTCCTACAAGCGCAACGTAATAACGGTTGGCGCAATAAACGTTTTTTAGCTGGCCTGAGCTCGCGGCCTGCTGCGCTTGGTATTCCGTGCGTTCTTGCCAGCTCGCGACTTCGCGCCAGTCCTTGCCTTACTGCGCGCGCCGGGTCGACCGCCGGATGGACGCGGGCCGCCACCGCGAGGTGACTTACCTTTATTGATCGGCTCCGCTCTGATGCGCTTATCGACGTCATAGCCCGAGACATATTCTTTCTTGATCTCCGA
The DNA here is from genome assembly GCA_021773155.1 of Woeseiaceae bacterium. Classification (GTDB taxonomy): domain Bacteria; phylum Pseudomonadota; class Gammaproteobacteria; order Steroidobacterales; family Woeseiaceae; genus UBA1847. Next base: position 3,718 of record JAJFKQ010000017.1, read on the forward strand.
GCCCAGAAGTTTCTCGATGTCTTTGAGCAATTTCAGCTCATCGACACACACCAGCGAAATCGCCGTGCCATCATGTCCTGCACGTGCTGTTCGACCGATACGATGGATGTAATCTTCCGCCACATGGGGTAATTCGTAGTTCACAACGTGCGGGAGTTTGTCGATATCAAGGCCGCGAGCGGCAATATCCGTTGCGACAAGCACTCGAATCTTGCCTGCTTTGAAGTCACTCAGTGCTTTCGTACGCGCGCCCTGCCCTTTGCCGCCGTGAATAGCGAGTGTTTCGATACCGTCGCCATTCAGTTGTTTGGCAAGACGATTTGCGCCGTGCTTGGTTCGTGTAAATACGAGCACCTGTCGCCAGTTGCCTTTGCCGATTTGTTCCGACAACAACTCACGTTTGCGCGCCTTGTCGACTGGCATCACAAGCTGTTCGACACGATCGGCCGTTGAATTGCGCTGCGCGACTTCAATTTCCACATGGTTATTCAGCAAGCCCTTGGCGAGATCACGAATTTCCTGAGAAAACGTTGCAGAGAACAACAGGTTTTGCCGCTTCTTCGGCAATTCTTTGATGATTTGTTTGATGTCGCGGATAAAGCCCATATCGAGCATTCGATCAGCTTCATCGAGTATGAACATTTCGACGCCTGACAGATTGATGTTGCCCTGTCGCACGTGATCGAGCAGTCGACCAGGTGTTGCGATGACAACATCGACGCCACGATGAATCTTTGAAATCTGCGGGCGAGCACTAACGCCGCCGTAGATCTCCATACTGCGTAGTGGACGTTGTTTGCCATAGGTTCTTACGCTTTCATGAACCTGCGCCGCAAGCTCTCGCGTTGGCGTAAGGATCAGCGCACGAATGCATCGTGGTCCGTTCGACTTCTTATTCAACCGCTGTAGTAGCGGCAAGGTAAAAGCGGCTGTCTTACCGGTGCCCGTTTGGGCGCCCGCTAGAACATCTTTGCCGTCAAGAATAAGGGGGATAGCTTTGTGCTGAATCGGGGTTGCTTCGCTGTAACCCTGTTCTTCGACAGCACGCAGCAATTCGGCCGACAGGCCGAGTTGGTTAAATAACATTGATTTTTCTCCAGGATCGCCTGATCCGACGCGTGCTAAGACGTGCGGTTCGGTCCAGGCTGGAATTTAGTAAGT
>JAJFKQ010000161.1 GCA_021773155.1 Woeseiaceae bacterium
GGCGGTGGCGTCTGGAAGACCGAAAATGCGGGCACCACGTGGGAAAATCTGTCTGATGGATACTTCAACGTTGGCACGATAGGCGCCGTCGCAGTAGCGCCTTCGGATCACAACGTGTTGTACGTTGGTACGGGTGAGTCACCAATTCGCGGTGTCACAACGAGCCACGGTGACGGTGTTTATAAATCGTCGGATGCGGGCAAGACCTGGGCGCACATCGGTTTGAAAAAGGCCGGGCAGATTTCGCGAATCGAAGTGAATCCAGATAACGCCGATGTAGCGTTTGTCGCGGTGCAAGGCGACATCTGGGGACCAAGCAAAGAACGTGGAATTTTTCGTACAACAGACGGCGGCGCAAGCTGGCAGCACGTTCTGCAGGTTAACGAGGATACCGGCGCGTCCGACCTGTCAATGGACCCAACAAATCCGCGCATTCTTTATGCGGCCATGTGGCATCACGGACGTAAGCCGTGGTTCATCAAGTCTGGCGGAGAAGGCGGTGGAATCTACAAGTCGACAGATGGCGGTGACAACTGGGAAAAACTCGGAGGCGGACTGCCTGATCTCGTTGGCAAAATTGGTGTCGACGTTTCAGCCAGTAATCCACAGCGAGTTTACGCCATCATCGAGAGCGAGCCGGAGCAGGGCGGTCTTTATCGTAGCGATAACGCTGGCGAGTCCTGGGAGCTGATTGACGGACACCGTGTCCTGCATACACGGGCTTGGTACTATAACCACATAACCGCGGATCCGGTTGACGAAGACACGGTCTGGGTAATGAACGTGCCATTGATGAAGTCAGTGGATGGCGGCAAGAGTTGGGAGAAAATTAACGGGCCGCACGGAGATCATCACGATCTTTGGATCAACCCTCAGAATAACCGCAATATTATCAATGGCAACGACGGTGGTGCCACAGTGACATTTGACGGTGGTAAGACATGGTCCAGCATTGTTAATCAGCCCACCGCGCAGTTTTATCGTGTCTCGACCGACAACCAGTTTCCGTACCGGATTTACGGTGGTCAGCAAGACAACTCAACGGTGGCGCTCGCCAGCCAGTCCTTCCAGGGTGGTATTGGACGAGATGATTATTACGCTGTCGGTGGTGGTGAGAGCGCGCATATTGCTTTCGACCCGGAAGACCCGCGACTGATTTACGCGACCACGATCAACGGTACGCTAACGGAATACGATGCGCAGACGCAGATCAGACGGTCAATCATTCCGTTCCCGGAAATGGTCTACGGCAAAGACTCGAAAGACCTCAAATACCGTGCCAACTGGAATGCACCCGTCGCAATGTCGCCGCATGATTCGAAGGTGGTTTACTTCGGTACTCAGGTTCTTTTGAAAAGCGAAGACCGTGGTTCGACCTGGGAAGAAATCAGCCCCGACCTGACGCGCAACGATGTTTCGAAACAAGGCAGAAATGGCGGTCCCCTGACGCCGGAAAACGTCGGCGCCGAGTTCTACAACACGATCTTTTATGTCGTTGAGTCACCGAGTGAACAGGGCACAATTTGGGTCGGCAGTGACGACGGGCTCGTGCACGTCACGACCAATGGCGGCGAGAGTTGGGCGGATGTTTCTCCACCGCACAAGGGCGAGGCGATGATCAATGCGATAGAGCTGAGCCCGCATGATCCGGGCACCGCCTACCTCGCGGTCGCAGGATACAAGCTTAATGACTTCAAGCCGTACATTTACAAGACAACTGACTACGGTAAGCGATGGAAGCGAATCGATCGTGGCTTGCCGAACGACACCTTTGTACGCGTAGTGCGTGAGGATCCGACGCAGCGCGGATTGCTGTACGCAGGTACCGAAGCGGGCGTGTTCGTGTCATTCAATGACGGCGGTGACTGGCAGTCGCTGCATCTGAACCTGCCGCCAGTGCCAATCACTGACCTGAGTATTCGTCAGGATAATCTGGTCGCAGCGACGCAGGGTCGCGGGTTTTGGGTTATCGATGATCTGTTCGTTGTTCGACAGGCGGCTGCAGAGTTTGCCGACAAGGCTTTGCACGTTTATGTGCCTGACACCACCTACATGATCAATGGCGGCGGCGGAGGCGGGACCTCTGAGGCAAAGAATCCATCGCACGACGTGCCGTTGTATTACCACATAAGTGATGAGTCTGATCTGCCCGTGACCATCGATATTCTGGATTCTGCCGGGCAGCTAATTCGCCATTACTCGAGTGAAGAGAGCGATCACGACCGCTGTCGAATCAGCAACATGGATCCGCGACGACCATTCGAAATCAAGTACGCGCCAACCAGCCAGGGCCTGAACCGGTGGAGTTGGAATATGCGATCGGAGAGCGTGCACTGTATTCCGGATATCGCGTTGTTCGCAGGCTTTAACGGACCGAGAGTAGCTCCCGGCGAATACAGTGCCCGTGTGAGAGTTGGCGAAGCGGACGAAATCGTCGCCTTTACAATCGCAACGGATCCACGAGTCACAGCGAGTGATGCGGATATCGCAACCTGGGTAGTGCGCCTGGCCGAGGTCAAGGACATGCTCAGTGGCAATTTACACAGTTTGGAAGATATTCGGGGATCACGTGCACAAATAGAGACATTGATGGCAGATTTTTCTGGCGATGCAGAGCTGCAGAGTATGGGCGCAGCCGCCATTGAAAAAATTGCGCTGTGGGAGTCTGAAATCACGCAGCTTAAGCATAAGACCTACGAAGACGAAGACGCCTGGGAAACCATGTTAGCGGGACAATTACGTTATCTGCTGGACGTCATCGATCGCACGGGGCCACCCGTAACGGATGGCGCCATGATTCGTCTGCAGGCCCTGAAGTCAGAGTGGGCGGCACGGCAAGCTGAACTGCAGTCAATCACCAGCGAGAACATCGCTCCGATCAACGAATGGGCAAAAGCCCATCAGGTTGAGCACGTCCGATAGATTGAAGAGGCCGCTGACTCTATACGGGAGCATGTCAGAAAGAAAATCGCTTGCCTGGCTGCTGTCTACAATGAAGGTCTCAAGGAATAGCAATGAATTGTCTGAAGCGAATTTGTCTTGTAGCGGCATTGTCCGCTGTGGGTTGCGATGCGTCGTCGAATAATCTTTCGAGTGAAGATGCGGCGGCGGTAAGCGCCAAGAAGGTGGTGATCGCACATCGCGGGGCAAGTGGGTACTTACCGGAGCACACTATTGCCGCCAAGGCGATGGCTTACGCGCAGGGCGCGGACTACATCGAGCAGGATCTGGTCATGACGAAAGACGAAAAGCTTGTCGTCCTGCATGATCGTCATCTGGATACCGTAACGAACGTAGCCGGACTCTTCCCAGACAGACACCGCGCCGATGGCAGATATTACGTCATCGACTTTACCTTGGATGAAATTCGGCAACTGTCTGTCTTTGAACGATTCGAGATGAAGGAAGGCGTTGCAACGCCAGTTTTCAAAGATCGTTTTCCCCTGGGCAAGTCATCCTTTCGTGTGCATACGTTCTCCGAGGAGATCGAGTTAATTCAGGGGCTCAATAGTTCCACAGGAAAATCGGTTGGTATCTATCCCGAGATAAAGAGCCCCGCGTTCCATCGCGACGAGGGCAAGGATATCGCAGCGGCAACTCTGAGCGTTCTGAAACAGTATGGCTACGATGAAAAGACGGACAAGATATTCCTACAGTGTTTCGATGCAAGCGAGCTACAGAGAATCCATGATGAATTGATGCCGGAATTGCACATGGATCTGCCGCTCGTTCAATTGATGGGTACTGAAGAGGAGTACCGCTGGATGTTGAGCAAGAACGGCGTACAACACCTCGCAACTTACGTTGATGGAATAGGACCATCCGCTTCCTTGCTCATAGCGCCAGACTCCACCGTGTCGGAGATTAAAGTCACCAAGCTGGTCGCGCTCGCACACGCAGCCGGTTTGCAGGTTCACCCCTATACGTTTCGTCGCGAACGAAATCAGATGCCACCCTTCGCGAAGGACTACGATGACTTCTTGCGAATCTTTTTTGATCAGGTCGGTGTCGACGGAGTTTTCACTGATTTTCCGGATCTGACCGCGAGATTTGTTGAGGCCGATCAGTGATCGGAATTCTTCGGCCACCAGCCCACCGTGAGCCATTGCCAGAAGACGAAGTCGGGAGTACCTATCGACGGCTTCGCCTACAGGTATTCATCGGAATATTTCTAGGATACGCCGGCTACTACCTGGTAAGAAAAAACTTCACACTGGCGATGCCGTATCTGATTGAGCAGGGCTATTCGAAGGCGGACCTTGGCCTGGCGCTTTCCGGTGTTTCCATCGCGTATGGTTTGTCCAAATTCATCATGGGCAGTGTTTCGGACCGCAGTAACGCACGCGTATTCATGGCACTCGGCCTTTCATGCTCGGCACTGACCATGATTTTCATGGGTACGATGCCGATCGCTACCAGCTCCGTCACAATCATGTTTGCCTTGCTTTTGGCGAATGGCTGGTTTCAGGGCATGGGTTGGCCACCTTCCGGGCGTGTGATGGTGCACTGGTTTTCTCAGGGTGAACGCGGCACTAAGATGGCCATCTGGAATGTTGCACATAATATCGGTGGTGGAATGGTCGGTCTGGTAGCGATTCTGGCCATGGCTATTTTCGCCGATTGGCATGCGATTCTGTACGTGCATGGATTTTTCGCATTGGCGATCGCTGCGCTAATTCTTTTGCTGGTTCGTGACACTCCGCAGTCCGAGGGTCTCTGCACGATAGAGACGCACCACGATGACTATCCAAAAGCATTTCAGTACAGCGAAAAAGACGAAAAAGAACTGTCAGCCAAAGCGATCTTTTTCGAATATGTATTAAACAACAAGTTTCTGTGGACGATTGCGCTCGCAAATGCCTTCGTCTACTTCGTACGCTACGGCGTATTGGACTGGGCACCAACATACCTGGGTGAGGTTAAACATTTCTCGTTCGAGCAGTCCGGTTGGGCCTATGCATTCTACGAATTCGCCGGAATTCCTGGCACGCTGATCTGCGGCTGGCTGTCCGATAAGGTTTTTGGCGGGCGACGCGCACCGGTGACGATCGGGTACATGTTACTCACACTGATCTGCGTTCTTGTCTATTGGAAAAACCCGGCGGGTAATCCGAATCTTGATCTCGCCATGCTGATTGGCATCGGATTTTTTATTTACGGCCCTGTAATGTTGATCGGTGTGCAGGCTCTGGATCTTGCGCATAAGAAAGCTGCTGGAACGGCGGCGGGATTTACGGGTCTATTCGGATACGTGGGCGGCGCTGTGAGTGCGAATGTGGTGATTGGCTATGTTGTTGATACGGCTGGGTGGGATGCAGGATTTTCGCTGATTGTCGCGTCCTGTGCTATTGCAATGATATTGATTTCATTCACCTGGAACGCTGAGCGTCGGGCGATTCCAGCCAAAGGGGCCGTATGAATGCACTAATGAGACTCGCAGTTGTCGCAGCGATTGTCATACCCGCTTCGGTCATCGCAAAAGAGCCGAGCCAAGAGCTTGAATCGCTGGTTCAGGTGTCGGACAAGTTGATGGCAGAAGAGTACCGCAGGTCTGTTAAAAAGATCGTAGTGCTACCCGGCGTGAGTCCGGCGTCTGGTGCCGTTACCGGCAGTTACAGGAAAGAAACGGACGGCCTGCTCGATGGCGTGGACAGGGGACGAGAGATCGGTGTTTTTAGAAAGGACATCGGCGGCATCCCCATTAGTTTCCCGATTCGCATTTTGACGATCCCCGGAATGATATTCGGTGGCCTGTCAGGAACCATCAAACGCGAGATTCAGGATTTTCGTGACGCGATGACGGAGAATCTCTCTGATTCGGCTGAGACACGGCTATCAAACGATGCTCTGGCAACAGACGTATTTTGGCGTCTTCGGGATGTCTCCGGACTTAAGCCGAAAGTATTCGCATTGACGACACCGATTCCCGAGGACACGGACGCGATCTTGTACGTTAGTTTTTCTGACTCGTCCATAGAAGTGGATGGCAGGGTAGCGACAATTACCTTCACCGCGACAGCCACGTTGCGACGGCAATCGGACGGCCAGCATCTGTACGAAAATCAGATCCGCTATCAGGACACGGATACGCTTGCTAACTGGACAAAGAACGAAACAGCTGCGTGGCGTGATTACGCGAACTACGCTCGTCATTACCTGGGGCGCGAAATTGTTGCGGAATTATTCGAGAGAGTGGACGTGCAGCAAGTGTTGCGGCCCGGAGAAACGGACACCGTTAGGCGGCTGAAGAAACAAGAATGGCAAAGTGTTACGAGTTCCCGAACACCGACACTCGCCTGGGATCTGGAGCTGGCGGGAGATGATCAAAAGGTGCCATGGGCGAAGACGGTCAACGAAGCCGATATTTCCTACGATCTTGAAATATACGATAAGCATCATCTCATTTATTCGGCCAGAAAGGTCCAGGGCCAGCAGCATACAGTTGCAGTCGAGTTGGAGGACTGCAAAACCTATCGGTGGACGGTACGACCGTCTTACCCGGTTGATGGGACCGCGAGATTTGGTGCGTGGATGCGATCCAATCCGGATGCCGCGAATGGGAATGCGGGCACGGCGGGATCTGAAGCAGCAGCTTACATTTATGATTTTGCATCGCTGAAAATCAAGTGCGGTCGCCGCTGATCGCGACAACTTTAGATTAGGTAAGACAAACTATGCCAATGAACAGACGCCACTTCATCGGTGCATCAGCCTCAGCAGCAGGCCTGGGTGTATTTCCCCGGTCTTCCCGCGCAGCATCTGGTCAAGCTACAAAAAGCCTGAAGATTCTATTCCTCGGCGGTACGGGTTTCCTGGGGCCGCACACAGTGCGATATGCGCTCGACAGGGGACATGAAGTTACGCTCTTTAATCGCGGCAAGACGAATAATCAACTGTTTCCTGAACTGGAAACGATCGTCGGAAATCGAGACCCCGATATCGACAATGGCTTGTCGGGGCTACGCGACCGGCAGTGGGATGCTGCTATTGACACGTCAGGTTACGTTCCGAGGATTGTTGGTGCTTCAAGTCGCTTGTTGTCCGAGAACGTGGGCCAGTATTTATTTGTCTCGACACTATGTCAGTACGACAACTGGGCGGAGGGCGACAAACTTCGTACCGAAGAACAGCCTCGTGCAACACTTTTGGACCCTGCAACTGAAGACGTTGGCACACACTACTGTGCGCTCAAGGGTTACTGCGAACTTGCGGCTGAAGAAGCCATGCCAGAACGAGTGACACAGATTCGACCAGGACTGATCGTTGGACCGAGAGATAATACCGACCGGTTTACCTACTGGGCCGCACGTGCTGATCGAGGTGGTGAGATGCTGGCCCCTGGCAAACCTTCCGATCTCACACAATACATAGACGTGCGTGACCTCGGCATGTTTATGGTTCAATGCCTTGAGAGAAACCTGACGGAGACCTACAACCTTGTTCGTCAACCCATGCCAATGGGCGAAGTCCTGGAATCGTGCGTACGAGTCAGTGACAAGGGCACAACTTTGACTTGGGTACCTGCCGACGTATTGACGAAGCATGGACTGCGACCGTGGCAGGAGTTGCCGATGTGGGCTGATTCAGAAACGCCGTTATCCGGTTCACTGACATGGTCGGCAACTAAGGCGCTGGATGCGGGTCTGACCATTCGGCCGATCGACGAAACTGTCCGAGATACTCTCGGCTGGTTCAATTTATTGCCGGAGGACCGGCGGTCAGCCTTGCGAGCCGGGATTCCGGCGGCGAAGGAGAAAGAAGTAATTGCCGCGTGGCATCAGGCGCAGGCGGAAAGGTGATCGAACGCCTGCCATACCCGCTGTGCACGTTTTTCTGGAACCACTCATCTCAGGATCGCTCCCTCGCTTTGATCACAGTGCTTAGCACAGAAGGCTCAACCTACAGCAAGGCCGGTAGCCAAATGCTGCTCAATGACGAGGGTGACTTTCAGGGAATGTTGTCCGGCGGTTGTCTCGAGGGTGATCTCGCGGAGCGTTCGAAAAGCATCATCAAGAACGGTGTTGCCGAGGTGATCACATACGATCTTCGTGCCGACGATGATGTATTTGGTCTTGGAGTGGGCTGCGAAGGCGCGTTGCGGATCTTGATCCAGCCACTCAGTGCCGATACAAAACACGAACCGTTTGCAAGCCTAATCGCGACTCTGGGACACGCCTCACACGCCGACATGGTACTTGCCGATGCGGAGTCAAAAATTGGTGTTACACGAGTCATGGCGCCGTTGCGGCTACTGGTACTCGGGGCAGGTCAGGATGCTGATCCGCTGATCGCCTTCGCGGTTGCGTTGGGTTGGGAAGTCGCCGTCTCGGACCACCGGCCCGCCGCGATCGACCGATTAGGTGGCAGCGGGGCCGCTTCCATCGGATGTGTTCCGGTCAAAGATATCGCTTCACACTTCGATTTGGGCAGATTCGACGCGGTAATAGTGATGAGCCACAACCTCGAAGCTGACAGGGTTTACCTGACGACACTGGCTGACACACCGGTGGATTTCATCGGATTACTTGGACCGCCACATCGCAGGGACCGACTACTTCGAGAGATTGGTTCAGCGGCAGGCAAACTTGAGGGCCGTTTGCACGGCCCGGTTGGAAGGCAGATCGGCGGCAGGGGTCCCGCAGCTATTGCGCTGGAAATTGCAGCGGAGCTGCAGTCGTATTTTTCCTCCGATCATCAGGCCTGATCGAGGTTTCGCAGGTCCTCGGGCGTATCGACGTCCAGTCCAGCCGGTGGAAAATTGATGCTCCGGACGTGAAACGCATCGTTTGAAAGTAAGCTTTTGGCCCCCGCATCACCGCTCAGCTCACAGAGTGCGTCAAAAGCGTTCTTCGGAAAGAGAATCGGCGGTCCGGCAATTCCCTCGAACGAAGACGCGACAATTTCATTGTCAGCGCCGGACCAGTTGTCGATGAGTTCGCTCAAGTGTGCGGCAGTAATGAGCGGTTGATCAGCGAGCATGATCAGAATGGCGTCGGCGCCATCACGGCAAGCGCGAATACCTGCCGATATACTCGAACCTATTCCCAGTTGGTGCTCGCGATTTACGACGATGTTATCGCTCAGACCGGCAGATGCTGCGACGACCGCCTCTTCATCGTGCCCGACGACCAGTGTCACCCAACCCTTACAAGCGCCCTGAGCAGCGAAAAGCGCATGCTGCACCAGTGGCTTGCCGCGCAAGTGCCGCACAAGCTTTGTTGCGCCAAAGCGAGTGGACGTTCCCGCCGCCAAAACACATACGCGAACAGCGGCTTTAGATAAGTGTTGCCCCATAGTATGAGAAATTCTGTCTCATACCGGGGCATCATGTCCATACATGCTACGCATAATGCGGATATACCGGCTGATACATGTACGAGCGAATATCGGCAAGTATGTCTTCCGGCTCTTCTTTGTCGGTAAGCTGATTGTCGTATGCCATTTTCGCAACATCTCTGGCGATCAGTGCTGATACTTCCCGGATTTGGGCGAGCGATGGGTAGATACGCCCTCGTCCGATATCCGAGTCCGATACCTGGTTGGCCAGTGAGTGTGCTGCGGCCAGGAACATCTCATCAGTCACAGTCCGCGATTGACTGGCGATGACGCCCAGGCCCACGCCAGGGAAGATATAAGCATTATTGCCCTGTCCGGGAACGAAGGTCTGGTTACCAACAGTAACGGGATCGAAGGGACTACCGCTGGCAAAAACAGCGCGGCCGTCGCTGAAGACGTAGGCTTGTTCGGCCGTACATTCTGCCATTGAGGTCGGATTCGACAACGCGAAGATAACGGGTCGATCATTGATGCTCGCCATGGCCTCAATGATGTCCTGGGTAAATGTCTGCGGTTGACCGGATAGCCCAAGAATAGCGGTCGGTTTGAGCGTATTAACGGCTGCAAGGAAATCTTCGCAGCCCTCATGTTCATGAGCGTACGGCAGTTTATGCACGGCCAGGTCCTGGCGACTCGTCACAACCAGCCCTTTGCTGTCGACAAACCAGCAGCGCTGGCGAGCCTGCTCTGTTGTTAGTCCTTCCTCGATCAGTGCTGCGACAAAAACATCGGCTATTCCGATGCCGGCCTCTCCTGCGCCGAGAAACAGCAGCTTCTGGTCCAACAGTTTGCTGCCGGTAATCCTGAGTGAAGCGATCAATCCGGCCACGGCGACGGCACCCGTACCTTGTATGTCATCATTGAACAGGCAGGTGCGATCACGGTAGTGCTTCAGGAATCGAAAGGCGTTGGAGTTGCCGAAATCTTCGAGCTGGATCAGAACACCGGGAAATACTTCGCTTGCCGCCGTGATGAATTCTTCAACCAGCTCATCGTACAGATCTCCACGCTCCCGGTGGCGCTCAATGCCGTTGTACAGGGGGTCGTTTAACAGCCGCTCGTTGTCTGTTCCGACGTCCAGCATTACAGGCAGGCACTGAGTGGGGTGGATGCCGGCGCAAGCGGTATACAGCGAGAGTTTGCCAATGGGTATGCCCATGCCGTCGGCGCCCAGGTCGCCAAGGCCGAGGATTCGTTCGCCGTCGGTAACGACTATGATCCGGGCGTCTTTGTGCGGCCAGTTTTGTAGTATTTTGCGAATCCGGCCGCGATCGTTCAGGGAAACATAGAAACCACGCGGTTTGCGGTAAATATGCTGAAACTCCTGGCATGCCTTGCCCACAGTCGGTGTGTACAGGATTGGCATCATCTCCTCGATATGGTTCATTACGACTCGGTAGAAGAGATTTTCATTTCGATCCTGCAGGGCGATCAGATAAAGGTAGCGATCAAGATCTGTTGCTTTCTCCCTGATATTGCCCAATACCCGCAATTCCTGCTCAGCCATGCTGTGTATGCGTGGTGGCAGCAAGCCGCTTAATTTCAGAGCCTCTCGTTCCGCTTCGGTAAACGCAGTGCCCTTATTGCGTATCGGATCATGGAGAATTTTAACGCCATGGTGCAGTTCGGACGGTGGCTGCTTGTTCACTAAACTATTCCCTTCACTGTGCGGTTGCCGACCTCCAAAATACGACTCTTTGGCCTTGTGTGGCATGACGGATATCACCTAGTTTCGTAGTCTTTACTAGCGTAATGTTCACTCTCCAAAGGGTCTAGCAACAGGTAAAAAGAATGCCGCGAATTGGTTTCCTGTATTCAACAGTGGATGGGCATACGATCGAGATATGCGAGCGTTTGGCGCAGGTGGTCGAAGGGGTCGGTTTCACAGCGACGCTGATCGAGCTGAAGCCGGATTCAAATATCGATCTGGATTCGTTCGATCAGATTGTCATCGGCGCGAGTATTCGCTACGGCAAGCACCGACCCGAAGTCGTGCAATTCATAGAGGACAATATCGAGGTGCTCGAGTCGAAGCACGGTGCATTCTTTTCAGTTAACGCTGTGGCGCGTAAGCCGGAAAAGAAACAGCCAGATACCAATCCCTACGTCCGGAAATTCTTCCAGAAGATTACCTGGCAGCCTGCTGCCATCGGTATTTTCGGCGGCAAGATCAATTATTCGATCTATCGCTTCTGGGATAGAACGATGATCCGTTTCATCATGTGGGTGACCAAGGGTCCGACAGCGCTCGATTCAAACGTCGATTTCACCGATTGGGACGAGGTTGAGGCCTTTGGCCGGGTGATATGCAAGCTGGGACAGCCGCGCCAATAGATCAACCAAATCGGCGACTCGTGCATCTAAGATATTGAAGCTTAACGCGATCCCCGCATATGAATTGGTGTAGTCTAATTAGTCGTCCTACTTGCGTGCCCTGATATGTCATTGGTCACTGAACTCCGGCGCCGAAACGTCCTTCGCGTAACTGCCGCGTACCTGGTCGTTGGCTGGCTGCTGACCGAAGTCTTGACGACCATCCTGCCGACCCTTGGAGCGCCAGACTGGGCGGCAAAAATGGTCATTCTGTGCTTTGCTTTTGGTTTCATCCCAGCCGTCATTCTTTCGTGGGTCTACGAGTTGACCCCGGACGGCATTAAAAAAGAGGCGGGTGTGGATCGCGATGATGCCAACCAGCAAGTTGCGGTTGGCAAACTGGACCATGTAACGATCGTGGGCGTTGTTCTGGCAGTTGTATTCATCGCTTTTCTGGGTGCGAGCCAGTCAACTGAGAATTCCGATTCGTCTGTGGCGATTGTCAGCCCGGATTCCGTCGCAGTCTTGCCGTTCGTCAACATGTCGAGGGATGAAGACAACGACTATTTTTCTGATGGGCTGACCGAAACGCTACTGCACATGTTGGCGCAAATTCCGGGCCTGCAAGTGGCAGCCCGGACATCGAGTTTCGCATTTAAGGGCAAGAATATGGATATTCGCGAAATCGCGGATGCCTTGCAGGTTGCTCACATACTCGAAGGCAGTGTGCAGCAATCCGGCAGTCAAATTCGTATCACGGCTCAGCTGATTCGTGCATCGGACGGCTATCATGTGTGGTCGGAGAGTTTTGACCGTGATGGCGATGACATATTCGGCGTTCAGGATGAAATCGCGTTAAAGGTCGGTAGTGCATTATCGGCTTCACTGCTGGGACCGGGGGTCGAGTCGACGGTTGTGGGCGTCGATACATTCAACCCGGACGCATACGACATCTATTTGCAGGCATTACAACAACGAGCGACGTTTTCGTATGGTGGGCTTGAAGCTGCCGAGAAACTATTGAAGGGTGCCTTGACGATTGATCCGGATTTTCTGGATGCCAAGACAGAGTTGGCGAGCAACTATTTGCATCAATTTGAAACCGGGCTGATGGATCAAGACGATGCATTCGCCGAGGTGTTGGCGATTACGAATCAGGTTCTGGCCGTTCGTCCTCAAGATGTCAGGGCTCGCGCCATTCAAGCGTTCGTTCGCGCTTTGCCGAGTACAATGGAGGGCGGCTCGGAAGTTGTGTTAGATGCCATCCAGGAGCTGGAAGTCCTGGTCGCAGAGAATCCGCGAGAATACCAGGCTCGCCTCCTTCTGAGCAGAGTTCTGCACGAGACCCAGCATTCGGACAGGGCCTTGCAACTGCAGCTGGAGGCGCTGGAACTCGACCCCTTCAACGCTCGTATTCATTTCGAAGTAGGGTCATTGTATCTGCATCTTGATCAACTGGCAGAAGCTCGGGCATCACTACAGACGTCACTTGATTTGGAGCCGCTACAACCGAACGCTTACTTGCGACTTGGAGAGGTTGCTCTGAAGTTGGGTGACGGCGTCGAATATCTGCGGCAAAGCCTGAAGGCGATGGAGGTTGACCCCAGAGACTACGAAATACCGGGTTTGATCGCGGCATTTCTCTACCAGCTAGGGCTCATTGAGGAGGCGGACGATTTTCGTGGTCGCGTCATCGCGGTCGCTCCGACAAGTGCGGTCGCCTACCGAGTCGAGCTATTGCGCGCCATCAGCTCCGGCGATGTGGATGCTAGCGTCGCGGCTGCCCGAAAGGCAATTGAAGACGACATTGAGGATCGTCAATTTGCCTACGGTGGTGCAGTCCAGTTTCTGCTAAGAACTGCGGCTCGGAATGGAACAGTTGAAGCCGAAAGTTCTTACCTGGAAAAAAACGCGCCGGGGATTCTCGATATCGACGCGACGGTAGTTCCCATTAAATACTATTCTGCGCAGCGGGTGGCATTTGATGCCTGGTACACGACCCTGACAACTGAAGAATTGTTGCGGCGTGTGGCAAGAATTCAAGAAATCGCTGCCTCTTATGGTGTCGATCTACTGCAAAATCCTGGAGTGCGTATGACCGTAATGGTGATGCAGAACAATACCAATGATGCTGTCGACCTGGCATTGTCAGACGTGTTCTCTCAACCGGTGTTGATGGACCCGGACTGGCGAACCCGTTTTTCACAGGCCCCGTTTGCAGGATTTGTTGCCGACCCTCGAATTCAGGCGGCAATGCAGAGCTGGGAGATCGAAGAAGAAGCCGTTCGGGATCGAGTGAGAAGCTACCTTCTGGATTTGAGTTCGGCGTCGTAAGTCAGGTCGCAATTGCCTACCGTAAGAATGGTATGAAACCAACCGTTTTTGTCGGCATGATCGCTGACTCTGTTAGGTAGCTGCACGCAACTATAGGGCAAACTTTCATGACAGATAAAATCAAGGGAGAAGATCTGCCGTCGCTTATTGGGAAGGAACTGGATCCCTCGCCCTGGCTGGAAATAACTCAGGAGCGAGTCGACCAGTTTGCAGAGGCGACCAACGACCACCAGTTCGTCCACGTTGACCCTGAAAAAGCAGCCCAAACGCCGTTTGGCGGGCCGATCGCGCACGGCTTTCTGTCGTTGTCCTTGCTGTCGTACTTGAACGCCCAAAGTGCGGTGTTACCGGAAAATCTCGTGATGGGTATCAACTACGGTTCGGATAAAATCCGATACCTGATGCCGGTGAGGGTTGGCAAGCGAATTCGGTCACTCCAGAAAGTGCTGGAAGTCAGCGAGAAAAAACCAGGGCACTGGTTACTCAAGTATCAGGTTACCGTCGAAATCGAAAATGAAGAGACACCGGCGCTAATCGCAGAAATATTGTCGATGCTCGTTGTCGATACCCAGACCAAAGAAAAGTAAGGAATGAAATGAGTATCAGACTGGATGGACAGGTCGCAATAGTGACCGGTGGTGGGCAAGGCCTCGGGCGGTGTCATGCACTGGCACTAGCGGAACGCGGCGCGAAAGTCGTCGTCAATGACCTGGGTGACGCGAGTGGTCAATCTGAAAACGCTGACCGGGTGGTGGGTGAAATCGAGGCTGCTGGCGGCGAAGCAATTGCGAACGGCGCGAATGTTGCCAATTTCGGGCAAGTTGAGGAGATGGTTGGCGCTGCGATGAAGAAGTGGGGGCGAATCGATATCCTGGTGAACAACGCCGGGATACTCCGCGACAAGACATTCCGCAAAATGTCGATGGATGATTTTCGTCTGGTCATCGACGTACACCTGATGGGTTCGGCGAATTGCACCAAAGCGGTATGGGACATCATGTGTGAGCAAAACTTTGGTCGCATTGTTTTTACGACCTCAAGCTCCGGACTGTATGGCAATTTCGGGCAAGCAAACTACGGTGCGGCCAAGATGGCGATGGTCGGATTGATGAATACATTGCATCTTGAAGGTGCGAAGTTCGATATCCGTGTGAATTGTCTGGCGCCGACGGCGGGCACCGCCATGACCGAGGGATTATTTCCGGATGCGGTGTTCAAATTGATGGCGGCTGAAGTGGTTAGCCCTGGCGTCGTTTTCCTGACTGGACCGGATGCACCCAGCCGCAAGATACTCTGTGCGGGTGGTGGCAGTTTTGCAGTGTCCAAGGGTTTTGAGACAGAAGGTCTAAGTCTGGCACCCGACGAAATATCGCCCGAAGGTATTGCCGCTGCCTGGGATGCGATTGACGACGGTGATGGCATGCGTGAACTGCAAAGCGGCTTCGAGCAACCCACCAAGTTTGCGACGCAGGCCGCGAAGAAACTCGGCCTCGACCTTGGATAGTCAGATCAAATAACCTGAGAAATAATCATGAGAGAAGCAGTCATTGTATCGACAGCACGTACACCGATCGGCAAAGCGTATCGTGGCGCATTCAACAATACTGAGGCACCGACGCTGGGTGGACATGCCGTACGACACGCGGTCGAGCGTGCTGGCCTCGATCCGGCGGAGGTTGAGGATGTCATGATGGGCTGTGCCCTGCCGCAGGGCTCCCAGGGTGCCAACATTGCTCGCCAGATCGCGTTGGCGGCCGGATCACCGGTTACAACAGCCGGGATGACCGTCGATCGGCAATGCTCCTCTGGAATGATGGCAATCGCGCTTGCCGCCAAGACGATCATCGCCGATGGCGTGGATATCATGGTGGGTGGCGGCCTCGAGTCCGTCAGCCTGGTACAAAACGAACATATGAATATGTACCGTGCAGCCGATCCTCGTTTGCTCGCCGTCCATAAGCACATTCATATGCCGATGATCGATACTGCGGAGGTCGTCGCCGATCGTTATAACATTAGTCGTGAAGCGCAGGATGAGTACGCACTGCAAAGTCAGCAGCGCACCGCTGCGGGGCAGGAGGCAGGCAAATTCGACGATGAAATCGTGCCGCTGGCATCGAACAAGGGTGTCATGGACCGGGAAACGAAAGAGATCAGCTTTGAAGACGTCGTACTCGAAAAGGACGAAGGCAACCGGCCCGGAACAAATCTTGAAGGCCTGTCTTCGCTGAATCCCGTACGTGAAGGCGGTTTCATCACAGCCGGCAATGCGAGCCAGTTATCGGATGGTGCATCTGCGTCCGTCGTGATGGAGGCGAGTCTTGCCGAGAAACGTGGATTGGCACCGCTCGGAATTTATCGTGGCACGGCGGTAGCGGGCTGCGAGCCCGATGAGATGGGTATTGGCCCGATCTTCGCGGTACCGAAATTGCTGCAGCGAAACGGCCTGACCATGGACGATATCGATTTGTGGGAATTGAATGAAGCGTTTGCCGTGCAGGTGCTCTACTGCCGCGACGAACTGGGTATTCCCAATGACAAGCTTAACGTTAATGGTGGCGCGATCTCGATCGGTCATCCATACGGTATGTCGGGCGCGCGCATGGTCGGCCACGCGTTGATTGAAGGCAAGCGACGCGGTGCCAAATATGTCGTTTGCACGATGTGCATCGGTGGTGGACAGGGCGCAGCTTCGCTGTTCGAAGTTGCCTGATAGCGGCGAGCAAGGAGACATCATGTTTAACCTGTACGGATTCTTTACGCAGAACACATTGAAAACGCTGTACGTGCTCGAGGAAGTGGGCGCCGACTTTGAATTTCACTTCGTCAATCTCGGCACAGGCGAGCAAAAGTCCGCAGAGTTTGCAAAGAAGACGCCGATGGGTAAAGTCCCGGTGCTGGAACATAACGGCGAGCATCTCTTCGAGTCCGGCGCTATCTGCCGGTATGTCGCGAACGTGACGGATTCACCGCTATATCCGGCCGACAAAATGCAACGCGCACGAGTCGATCAATGGATGGACTATTTCACGTGTCATCTGGGTCACTGGTTCAACAAGTTGTATTTTGAGCTTGCGATCAAGCCAAAGTTTAATCTGGGCGAACCGGATGAAAAGGGCGTCGCTGAGGCGAATAAGTTTGCCACCGAGCAACTAGACACGCTGGACGCGATACTTGAGAGCTCGGACTGGTTGGCGAACGACGCACTGTCAATTGCTGACCTGTTCGCCTTCGCCTACATTGAACAGCATCGCGACGTCGATTTTTCTATCGATGACTATGCCAACGTCAAGGCGTGGGTGGAGCGAATTGAGTCGCGTGACAGCATCGCTAAAGCCCGCTCGAAATTGCCGAAATAATACGAGCTTCCGTCAGGACTGAATTCCCAGAAATTCATTCTTGCGGGTCTCAAACGACTCTGACAGAAACTTTCGGAACGCTCGATGCCGGGCAGCATCCCGGAGGTCCGGGTGGGACAGCATCCATACATCGTAGTTCGGAAATGGCTCGCAGTCGGGGATTCGAATGACGCCCGGAATCTTGTCTCCTGCGAAGCAGGGTAGAGATGCGATTCCAAGGTCAGACTGCACTGCGAATGCTTGCAGCATCGCGTTGTTGAAATGACCGTGTGCCGGGACATTCGAAAATGGTGATTCCTTCACCCACCATGGATAAGGCTCATCGTCATCCCAGCCGATCCATCGAGCGGTGGTATTTTCTGACGACAAGTCGTGCGTCTCCAGGTAGCGCTCGGTTGCGTAGTAACAACTGGATGCTTTCAGCAGTTTCCGACCAACCAGGTCTTCAGGTGGATTCCGGCCGCTTCCAATGAATCGTAGTGCAACATCAGCTTCCCGACGTGTGAGGTCAAATACGTCGTAGGACACAGAGACCTGAAATTCGATCTCAGAATAAACCTCGCCGAATCGCGCCAGCTCCGTTGTCAGGAAATAATTGGCAAGGATGTCCGATGTCGTGATGTGAATGCCGCCCTTGAGCTGGGCATCTTGTCCGTGCAACTGGCGATCTGCCGTCAAAATCGCTTCCTCAGCCGCAAGTGCCGAGGTCATTAAGGTTTCGCCGGCAGAGGTAGGCCGGTAGCCCGTAAAATCACGGTCGAAAAGGCGTACGCCCAGGCTGGTTTCGAGTCGCTCAACGCGTCTTACAACCGTGGAGTGGCTCATATTCATCGTCGTGGCTGCTGCACGGGCAGAACCTTTGCGCACGAGCTCAAGGAATAGCCGCAGGTCACCCCACCGCATGGTCGATTTTTGCACCAGTGGACCTCCAAAATAGATGTAGTGGCGCCGGAATGGTCCATATATTGTCTCTGTTCGTCAAGTCCATGAGAGAAGAGCGTGACCGAAATACAAGGACCAGCCCCGGGATTTCATCGCCACCCGAATCATCACATCAGCATTCATGCGTCGGACGGCGAATGGCGTGCACTGCAGGGCGGCATCGTTCTGGCGGAGTCCGATCGGGTCCGTATTTTTGAGGAAACAGGATATGGCGCGGTTGTGTATTTTCCGCTCGACGATGTTCGGACTGAGGCGCTGATGCCAAGTGACTCAGCGACGGCCTGCCCTTTCAAAGGGCGAGCTGAATATTTTCGCCTGGCCGCTGACCCGGACGGGCCAGACCTCGCATGGACTTACCCGTCTACCTACGACGAAGTTGTCGACATTCAAGGCTTCGTCGCCTTTTACGCCGACAGAATTTCCATTCAGGAAATTAGTTCATTGGATAATCACGGAGAAATAAATTGAGCAAAATAATTGTTAGTAGTTGAGCAACGCAGTAAAGTAGCGATGGCCGCATAAGCGGGTGAAATCAGTGTAATTCGCAAGTGTGCCTAGGTATTATCTGCGCCTAGGCACAGTCTTTCTATTGGACAAGACTGCGATACTTGATCATTGAGGCACACAGATGAAACTCAGAATTCGTGGCAACTCCCTACGCCTGCGCCTGAAGCGCGGTGAGGTTGACCGTCTGGCAGCCGGAAACAAGCTTGTTGAAGAGACCGAGTTCCCGGGATCAGCGTTCAGCTACAGCCTTGAGCTGTCAGATAATGAGGACATGCTGGCGAGCTTTGCCAATGGCAGGATCGAGGTCAGCATGCCTCGTGAGATAATCCCGGAGTGGGCCGACACCGATCTTGTGACCTTGTACTCGGAGCAGGAACTGCCGGGTGAGAGCAAACTCGAAATACTGGTTGAGAAGGACTTCAGTTGCCTCGAACCCGGTCATCACCGCAACTGCGAAGATGACCAGGATACCTATCCGCACCCAAGCGCGTGACCGCTTTCGCTTAGTCGTAACCTTCCACGCCGGCCATATCCGGCAGTTCGTGTGCGATGCCCTTGTGGCAGTCGATACAGGTCTTTTCACCAGTGGCGAGCGATGTCGAGTGTTGCTCGGACGCGCGCGGGCTCTGTACTGTGAAATCCATGAAGTCGTAGTTATGGCAGTTC
>JAJFKQ010000162.1 GCA_021773155.1 Woeseiaceae bacterium
AGCGCGAATGCGGTTCGTTTTAATGAAACACCGGCGTTTGATTTCAGCAGTGCTGGCCTGCCCGGTCAGTTACCGCTCTTCAGCGGCTCATCGCAACTCATGGCAGACGCGCGCGTTACCTGGCCGATATTCACCTCCGGGATGCTGAGCAACAGCGTGCAGGCTGCCAAACTGAGCGTTAATGCTCAGCGCCAGCAGGCCAAGGCGCACTCACAGGATATTCGCCTCAACGTCGCCGCCGCCTATGTCGGCGTACTACGCGCAAGAAGTGAGTTAGGAGTTGCGGATAGCCAGGTCCGAAGTCTCACGCAACATGTGGACGACGTCGAAGACATGTTTACAACGGGTGCCGTTGCCAAAAATGATCTTCTTGCTGCCCAGGTCTCTCTCGCCGCGGCACGACAGCGACAGTTGCAGGCTCAGAACAGCGTCGATTTAGCGGCGGCCGTTTATAACAAAGCGCTCGGACGGCCTTTGACTGATGTCGTCAACCTTGATGAAAATCTGCCCGGACTCGACTCGCGACTTGATGTCGAATCGTTGGAGGCCTTGACGGAATTAGCGTTTTCGAATCGTGAAGAGCTGGCGGGACTGCACTCAGCCGCCGATGCCACTGGTGCCCGTGCAGAATCAACGCGTGCACAATCTCGTCCGCAGCTGGCGCTTGTTGGCGGCTACACCGCGATGGAGAATAACTTCCTCAACCGGGAAGACTTCTGGAGCGTCGGAGTCGGTTTTCAGTGGGCCATCTTTGATACCAATCGATCACGTGATCGGGCGAACGCGTTATCGCTGCAATCCAGTGCCCTCTTCCGGGAATACCGTGATTTGCAGGCAGTCATTGAATTACAGGTACGAAGTGCCTGGTTGCAACTGAACGAAACGAATGCGCGTATCAAGCTGGCCGATCATGCCGTTCAGCAAGCGGATGAAAATCTGCGAGTGGTACGAGATCGATACCGAAATGGCGAGGGAACCAATACTGAGGTCCTGGATGCCGAGGGACTTCGCACCTTGAGCCGAAGTAACTATGATAATGCTCAGTACGATGCGGCTTTCGCCAGGTATCGACTGCAAAGGGCTACCGGAACACTATGAACAAACACATTATTCGATTCACCTCTCTCGTCGTCATCGCTATCGGATCGCCGTCGATCAGCGCAGCAGCACAGTCGACAGTCGCTGCGGTACCGGTCGTCTCGGAAGTGACACCGCGCGAGCGCATTTGGGATGGCACGGTTGAAGCAGTCAACCAAAGCACAGTATCTGCACAAACTTCGGGGCGAGTCGCGGAGATCAGCTACGACGTCAACGACTTTGTTCCGAAGGGTGCGGTCATCGTGCGCTTTACTGACACCGAACAGCGTGCAGCATTGCGCATTGCAAATGCTGCTCTGGAAGAGGCGAAAGCCCGCCTTGACGAAGCTGGCAAGGAATATCAGCGCATCACGACGATGTTTGAGAACGAAACGGTTTCGAAGGCACGTTTTGAACAGGCAAGAGCCAATCACGCAGCAGCAGAAGCTCGGTCAAGTGCCGCTCAATCCGGCGTCATCGCCGCGGAAGAACAACTCGAATACACCGTCGTCCGAGCCCCCTTTGCCGGCATCGTCGCAAAGCGTTTCATCGAACCGGGTGAACTCGTCGCACCGGGACAGCCCATTATGAGCGGCCTGTCATTGCAGTCGCTCAGAGTTAACGTTGATGTTCCGCAAAGCATGTTCAATCCAATCCGCGAAATCGGTAAGGCATTCGTCTATGCAGACGACCAACGTATAGCTGCTGAAAGTCTGACTTTTTATCCGGTCGCAGATCCGATAACAAATTCATTCACTGTACGAGTGAATCTTCCGGATGACAGCGCCACTCTTTTCCCGGGAATGTTTGTAAAAGTCGGCTTTGTCATCGGTGAAACCCGCCGACTGCTGGTTCCGGTTCAAGCTGTGGTGCGGCGCAGTGAACTCACTGCGGTCTATGTTCTGGTTGATGATCAGGTCACATTGAGACAGGTGCGTCTCGGTCGCCGTTTTGATGCACGAATCGAGATACTCGCCGGCGTCGCGGAAAACGAAATGATTGCGACGGACCCGGTACAAGCTGGTATTTATCTCAAAGAAAATTCGACGGTGGTCAACGTCGATGACTGATGGCAAACCACTGGGGTTCTCGGGAACGATTGCGAAACGCTTCCAGGATTCCAAACTAACACCACTGCTGGCCCTGACGGGGCTGCTGCTGGGCTTCTTCGCGATCCTTGTCACACCTCGGGAGGAAGAGCCACAGATTAACGTTACGTTCGCCAATATCTTTGTGCCCTTCCCGGGCGCAAGTGCCGTGGAGGTGGAAAACCAGGTTGCCGTACCGATGGAACAGGTACTCGCAGAAATCGACGGCGTCAAACATACCTACTCCGTATCGCGTCCCGGCATGGCGGTGCTGACAGTTCAATTCAAGGTTGGTGAAAGTCGCACGGAGGCTATAGTTCGTTTGTACAACGCGATCATGTCAAATCAGGACTGGCAACCGCAGGGAAGCGGCGTGTTGCAAGCGCTAATTAAACCCAAGGGAATCGACGACGTTCCAATGGTAACCGTGACCTTATGGACACGTGATGAAACCAAAGGCGCTCACGAACTGCAGCGGATAGCACATTCGATAGAGGCCGAAATCAAACGCGTCCCCGGCACCCGTGATGTCTACACGATCGGCGGTCCGGATAACGTGCTGCACGTCATCATCGACCCACAACGTATGTCGGCCAAAGGCCTGTCGCCGAGCACGCTGCGTCAGGCGCTGCAAGCAGGCAACGTCGTCGCACATGCAGGTGAGATCGTTAATGACAATGCGGTGGTGCCAATCACTGCCGGTACCTTTTTTGCCAATCGCGATGATATTGCGGAACTTGTTGTCGCAGTCTTCGGCGGCAAGCCGGTGTATCTCGACGATGTTGCGGAGATAAGAAGCGGCCCTGATCAGCCGGAACAATTTGTAACGTTTGGTACCGGCGCGGGCGCACAACGCATCGGCCTGGGAGCCGGAGAGCAATCACCTGCCGTAACACTCGCGGTCGCCAAGAAACCGGGAACGAATGCGTCCGTAATTGCGGGCGAAATTGTAGAGCGTCTTGAGCAATTGCGGGGAATTATGATTCCCGACGACGTCGAATTTACGGTCACCCGCGACTACGGTGAAACAGCCGACGCCAAGGCCAGGAAGCTTATTCAGAAGCTCGTCTTCGTAACTGCCTCGGTAATCTTTCTTATTTTTGTCTCGCTAGGTTGGCGCGAAGCCGTGGTCGTCGGTTCGGCCGTTGTCATTACGCTAACGCTGACTTTGTTCGCTTCCTGGGCCTGGGGATTTACGATCAACCGCGTCTCGCTTTTTGCGCTGATATTTTCGATCGGAATTCTTGTAGACGACGCCATCGTGGTCGTCGAAAACATACATCGTCATATGGCGCTAAACGACACGTCCCTGCTTGAGGCAATTCCGCCTGCCGTTGACGAGGTCGGCGGTCCGACCATTCTCGCTACATTTACGGTCATCGCTGCATTGCTACCGATGGCCTTTGTATCGGGACTCATGGGTCCCTATATGAGCCCCATTCCTATTAACGCCAGCATCGGAATGTTGCTGTCGCTGGTCGTAGCGTTGGTTTTCACCCCGTGGGCGAGTTTGAAACTGTTGCGTAACGACGCGACGGAGCAGCATGGGGAAAAGGGTTCTGATCGAGCCCATCGTTTATTTGAGAAAATGGTTGGCCCGTTTCTCAAGGGTCGCGATGGCGGGCGCGCACGCAAGATGCTGTTAGCTGGGGTTGGCATCGCAATACTGTTGTCGGTTGGTTTGGTGGTGGCGCAACTCGTTGCACTCAAAATGCTGCCGTTCGACAACAAGTCAGAATTCCAGGTGGTCCTCGACATGCCTGAGGGCACTAGCCTCGAACAAACTGACAGAGTCTTACACGAGATGGCCGGTCATCTGGCTACTGTCCCCGAAGTGACCGACTACCAGATTTACACAGGGACGGCGGCTCCCATCAATTTCAACGGCCTTGTGCGTCAGTACTACCTGCGCGAAGGCTCCAATCTCGGCGACATTCAGGTCAATCTGATCGATAAATCCGAGCGCGACCGAAAGAGCCACGACATTGCTCGCGACGTGCGGGATCGACTTGACGAAATCGGCCGCGCCTACGGCGGCTCAGTCAAAGTTGTTGAAGTTCCACCGGGACCGCCAGTGCAAGCGCCTCTCGTCGCAGAAGTCTATGGACCAGATTATGACGGGCAACTGGACCTTGCCACGCGCCTGAGACAAATCTTTGACGACACAGCAGACATTGTTGATATCGACGATAGTGTTGAAGCTGACTCACAACGTTTCGTCATTCATGTTGATCGCAACAAAGCAGCACTGCTTGGCGTACCGCAGGCGAATGTCACTCGAGCCATTCGAATGGCGCTCAGCGGAGAAGACGTCGCCTATATTCATAACGACTATCAAAAATACGCAACGCCAATACGACTTGAATTCTCAACGGCTAACAAGGCCAGCCTTGATGCGCTATTGA
Source organism: Woeseiaceae bacterium (assembly GCA_021773155.1). Lineage (GTDB taxonomy): Bacteria > Pseudomonadota > Gammaproteobacteria > Steroidobacterales > Woeseiaceae > UBA1847. The sequence goes on from JAJFKQ010000162.1 coordinate 4,571, forward strand.
CGCTTCGGGTTGCCAATCGTGTCGGCAAACTGGTGCCGCTGACCGAAATTACCGAGATCCGCGAAGCCAGTTGGGAGCGAACCATCTACCACAAGGATCTGCTGCCCGTTGTTTTTGTGACCGGCGATATGACCGGCGCACTTGATAGCCCTCTGTATGGCATGTTCGATCTCGTGGGCAAAGTGCAGGATCTTTCAGAGCGTGATCAGCCACTTGAGCAGCACTTTGTGAACCAGCCTGATGATCCCTATAGGTACAGCATCAAGTGGGATGGTGAGTGGCAAATTACGTACGAGACTTTTCGCGACATGGGCATTGCCTATTCGGTCGGCCTGATTTTGATCTTCCTCTTGATCGTCGCACAGTTTCAGTCCTATCGGATGCCACTCATTATCATGGCCCCTATTCCGTTGACCATCATTGGCGTACTGCCCGGCCACGCTTTGACTGGAGCACAGTTCACTGCAACGTCGATGATCGGTATGATCGCACTGGCGGGCATTATCGTGCGCAACTCGATTCTTCTGGTTGACTTCATCCGACAAGAGGTTGCCGAAGGCATGCCGCTTCAGGAAGCAGTGATTCGCGCAAGTGCCATACGTGCGAAACCGATTATTTTGACGGCAGTTGCCGCCACGCTGGGTGCATTTTTTATACTCGACGACCCAATTTTCAATGGCCTTGCCGTATCGCTGATTTTCGGAATAATCGTTTCAACTCTGCTGACACTGATCATCATTCCAGTGCTCTATTATGCGTCGGAATACGAGAACGATTGATGGCGTCAATTTCCTGTTAGTGTGAAACTGGCCACAACTGGCAAATGATCCGATATCTTCAGCGTATCCAATGATCTGACATAGTGCTCGCGCAAGGCCAACTTGCCGGAATAAAAAATGTAGTCGATGGTCTTGTCCGGCACTTCACTGTGATTGTCGTTCGCAATATGTGTAAACCAATCGTGACGATTAGCACCTAGCGTTTCGGGTAGCGATGGCACAGAACGATAACGTTCAAGTAGTGGCGCGATCTCAGTGCCTCCTTCGTTGTAATACTTGCGGCTGCCAGCGGCCAGATTCTGATACGCAACGTCAGAAGGCAGCAGGTTGAAGTCACCTCCTAACAGCACAGGATCCCCTTGGGCTGCATGGTCTCCGAGAACCTTGTCTACCATTGCCACCTGTCGCAGCATCGTATCGCTTCCTTGTGCATACGCACTGAGATGCGTATTGAGCAGATTCAGTTTGCCACCGCCTTCTATCGGCAGATAGGTGCCCTGGATGGCTCTCTTCAGATTGTATTGTCGGGCCAGGATGTCATCCGTGGTGATGGCTGGAAGCGCATATCGTTTGGCAGATGCCAGCCGATACTTGGAGATAATTGACATTTTCATGCCAACACCACCCAGGAGTTCGCCGTGTGGGACGAAGTCAGCCAACCAATAGAAACTTGACGTGTGTACGGCATAGTCCGCAGGCAGCAAGCTCAGTATTAATTGCAGTTGGTCTTGAAAATGTGTCCGCTCCGCGCCGTCGTCCAACTCCTGTAATAAAATGACGTCGGGATTTTCTTGCACGATTATGGTCGCAACTGCTTTCGCGTTCGCCATCACTGTCTGCAGCGATGGCCACGGATCACTGCCGCCATCATAGAAGAAATTATTATTTGGCCTGCCGGCAAGAAATTGCAGATTCCAGCTCAGGACCTTCAACTGTTGACCCGGTTTTAACTGCGGGGCAGTTGTGAGAGAAAATATAGTCTCATCTTCGATGGCATTCGGATGATAGGTCGTAAAGTAGACTGTAGCCGACATAAGCAATGCGATAAGCGATGCGGCGATCGCACACCAGCGAAGAAAACTTGAAATAGCTCTTGCCACTTAACTCTTCCTCGGTGCAGCGAATTCATAACTGCGACGCGTTATCAGTAAATAAAGTGCAGGGACGATAAACAAAGTCACCACCGTTGATACCAGCATCCCACCGATGATGACCAACCCCAGCGGCGTCCACATGCTGCTGTTTTGCAACGTCAATGGTAGTAGACCGCCAATTGTCGTTAAAGTTGTAAGAACGATGGGGGTCAAACGCATTCTTGCTGCACTGGCGATGGCTTCGCGTATGTCTGAGCCTTTTTGCACCAACTGATTAGCACTGTCCACCAGAATAATGGAATTGTTCACAACAATTCCCATCAGGCTGGTTAAACCAACGAATGCCATCACGGAAAAAGAAAAGCCGAAGACCAGCAACGCAAGAATCGCCCCCGAAAATGCGAACGGGATCGAGGCAAATACAATCGCTGGCTGAACAAAAGAACGGAATTGCAGAACCAGCACTGCAAATATGCCGAGCAGCGATATCAGTAGTGCCTGTAACAAACCTGAGAAGGAATCGTTTCTCGATTGCTGCTCCCCGGCGACGTCGTAGCTGATTCCCGTTGGAAACCGCATTAACGCCAGTTCTCGCATAATTCCTGCCGTTACATCGGCCGTCAGGAACTCAGCTGTGGTATCTGCAGTAACGGACGCGCTGCGTTCAAGGTAGTAATGTTGCAGCTGCGATGGCACCGTTTGTAAATCGGCCGTGATCAATTGTTCAAGCGGTACATAGACGCCATCATTGGACATCACCAGAAGTTCTTTGATGTTATTGATACCGGGCGTAGCAGCACTGTCGAGGCGAATCATGATGTCGTAGTCGTCACCATTCTGGTCTCGATAGTCGCCAACAACACTGCCCATAAGACTGGTACGAATTGCGTCGTCAATACTGTTGAGAGAGACGTTCAGTAATGCGGCCTTGTCACGCAGGATATTGATGTCCAGATCCAGTTTCGGCCGACCCATTGGGTTGTCAACGTTTACCGTCCCAAGTGTCTTTAGTAGCAGCTTTTCGATATCAGCCGCCGCTTGTTGTAACGAATCCAGGTCATCTCCCGTCACTCTGATTGCAATTGGCGCCGCGACCGGGGGACCCTGCTGAAACTCTTTCACAGTGACTTTCGCACCCGGCGTTTCTGCAAAATCACGCCGAAGGTTCCTGACCAGTTGTTGAAGTTCTGCCCTCTCCATCTCTTTCAGAATAATGAACAGCTGCGCCTTGTTGGCCGCCTCACCACCCGGGAATTCGTTGTAGTAAACGCTGGGATTCTCCCTGCCAATATTGGCCGCTACGGATTTGACTTGCGAATAGCTGCGAACCCTCTCATCAATAATGGTTGTCAGTTCATTGGTCGCGTAAAAACTACTGCTCTCGGGTAACTCAATATTCAATAACAGCTGAGGCTTTTCGGCTTTCGGGAACAGGCTCACTCCAACTTTCGGAAACAATGCCAGGGAACCCATAAACAATGCCACAGAAATCGCGATCACCCAGCCAGGGTGCTTAAGCGCCAAACCCAGGACTGACTGGTAATGGTGACAAGAAAGACGTTCCAATTGACGTTGAACAATATTTCTACCGCTGCCAGCCTCGCCCGGTGTTCGCTGTTCGAACAGCTTGCTAGCCATCAACGGCGTGAGTGTTATCGCTATAAAAAATGATGCCGTCAGGACCAGGACCACCGTGACCGGCATCGAGCGCATGAAGCTGCCCGTATTGCTTGGCATCATCAGCATCGGAACGAACGCAAGAATGGTAGTGGCGGTGCCACTCGCAATGGCCCATGCCACCTGGCCAGTGCCATTGGTAGCTGCATCCAGAGGACGCTGACCGGCTCTGAGTTTCTGGCCAATAGACTCCGTAACGACGATGGCATTATCAACCAGTAGCCCCAGCGCAATGACCAGCCCAACAATAGACATCTGCTGCAGGCCGAAACCAAGAAAGTCCAGACCGCCGATGCCAATCAACATGGATATCGGAATAGCTAGCAGGATGATCGTGGCGGAGCGCATGCCCAGTGACAGCAGTATGATAATCCCCACCAATACGAGACCTTGTAAAAGGTTGATGAAAAACCCGTTAACCTGCTTTTCGACACTGACAGACTGGTCAAAGATGATCTCAGTCGTCATATTGCCCGGCAGTTGTTGATTGTAGGATTCGAGCACACCCTTAAGCCCGTCGAGCACCGTGAAAATGTTAGTTTTCTCGCGCTGTTCCACTGCGACGAAAACGCTGCGCTTTCCGTTGTGCAATCCAAGGTATGAGGGTTCTGCATCGACCAGGGTGACTTTGGCGACATCTTCGACGTAAACAACTTTGCCATTCGGCAAGTTCAGTGCCGTGCGTCTAATTTCTTCCAGCGATTGGTAATCACCGCTGGTTTTCACCGAAAACCGTTTTGTTCCGGCATCAATAAAACCACCAGGAACATTCGCGGCGGCACCCAAGACGTTATTTCTGAATACCGACAAGCTCAATCCCAGTTCGCGCATGACGGCCATGTCGACTGTGATTTGCACCTCTTGATCGGGGTAAGCCATGGCGTTCGCTCGCTTGACCCCTGCCACCCTCGTAAATGCACTTTCAAGGCGTTCAGCCTGATAGCGCAGTTCGCGATAGCTGGCGGTGTCGGAACTCAACGCAACCTGCAAAACATTCACGTCTGTTGGCGATGCTTGTTTTATATCAATGCTATGAATTTGTTGTGGCAATTCTGCCCGAATCTTCGAAATAGCCTGGATCACATCGTCGTATTTTTCGTCCGCGTCGACACCGTAGTTAAATTCAATGTCTACGATCGTGACGCCATCCATGATGATGGTCTCGATATCCTTGATATCTTCGAGCTCGTTGATCTCTTCCTCGATCGGATCGGTAACCAGTTTCTCCATGTCGAGCGGACTGGTGCCGGGATAGGCAACGGTAACGATGATTAGCGGGAAATCGAACTGTGGATCTTCGGAGCGTGGCATGGTCTGGAACGACAGGGCTCCCAGCAGCGTCAGTAACACGACCACGATCAGTGTGAACTGATGGTTTCTAATTGCTTGTCCCGGCAACTTCACCGTGCGAGCGTCTTACGATCCATCAAAGACGGAGACCGCTGAACCGTCGCTCAGGTACGGCGCACCCAGTTTGATGACCTTGTCTGTAGCACTCAGACCGCCGCGAACAGCTACCTCGTCCTGCAAGAACTCGAGAACTTCGACGGAGACCTCATGGACCGTCGTGTTTTGCTGATTCAACACGAATAATGTGGCAATTCCGTTATCTGCCTCGGTGACGGCCTCGATGGGAATGTAGTACTGCGGTTCAACGGAGACCGGCGTAATTTCGACGCGTGCGATGAGTCCGGAGCGCAGTGAAAATCCCTGCTCATCGATCAGGACTTCAACCTCAAATGTACCGGCGCCCGAGTCTGTGCTTAACGCGACTTCAGATACAGAACCGGAAAATTCTCTGCCGGGATAGGCGTCCACGACTATGTTGGCTGGGTCACCAACAGCGACTTTTACAATGTCCTTGTCAATCAAGCCAACCCTGACGACAGAGCCCTGCTTGCTCGCGGCCAGCAGAAAAACTGTCTGTCCAGACTGAATCAACTCGTGGGACTCGACGTAGCGCTTCAAAATCCGCCCGTCAGCCGGGGCACGAATGACGGAAAGCTTGCTGTTGAAGTTCGCAATCTGTAACTCAGCTGCTGCATTGTCGCTGGCGGTTTGAGCATCTTGTTTAGCCTGCAAAGAAACCAGCGAATCGTCATACAGCTTGCTGAATCTCTGCAGGTCCAATGCGGCCTTCTCATAGTTGGAAGCAGCGCGTTGCTGCTGCGCATCGATTTCTTCGAGATCGAGTGTCGCCAGAATTTGCCCGGCTTTAACTGCGTCGCCCTCTTCCGCGCTGATTCCTTGAATCAATCCGCCGGTTTTGAACGACAAGCGCGTTTCGCTTTTCTGACTGACCCGCCCACTGTTCCTGATTGGTTGGCTGCGTTGCTCATATTTAACCTGTGCCACGGTGACAGCGACCGCGGCAGTGGAGTCTGCCACTGCCGGACTCGCAGAAAGCGCGAAAAATGATAGAATAATCAAGGTTATAGCGATTTTCGATTTCAGATTGTTCATGGTGTTCTCTGCGTGGATCCGTTGTCGATGTTGGCACTGTACACATCCATGTTGCCAGTGTCAACATGGATGTGTATGATCCACCAATGACAGTCCAAACCGCGACGGAAAAACGACCTGCAGCCGAGCAATCACCGCCAAAGCCGTATCACCATGGTGACCTGCATCGACAGATTCTCTGTGCCGCGCGAGATCTTCTCGAAGAAAACAACATTGCTTCTTTAAGCCTCAGAGCGGTGGCGAAAAAGGTTGGCGTCAGTCACACGGCGCCCTATCGTCACTTCAAAGACAAAGAGAGCCTTCTGGTCGGCATCGCGGGCGAAGGCTTTAAGGAAATGACCGCGCAATTGAATGAGGCGGTGGAGCTACATCCTGATAATCCTCGCGCACAGCTACAGGAAGCCGGACATCGCTACGTAAAGCTGGTCGCCGAAAACCCACAATGTGTGCAACTGATGTTTGGTGGTATTTTGCCCTGCGACGACACCTATCCTGAGCTGCATGAATCTGGTGACATCGCTTTTACTGCTCTTAAGACAATCATTGAAGATGGGCAGAATGCGGGCATGTTTAAGAAAGGTGACGTGGAGCTGATGGCACTATCAGCATGGTCTAGCATTCACGGATTGTCGCTATTGTTAATAAGCGGCAGCATCAACGAAACCGCCTCGGCACCTGTCGAGACCCATGCGCTCACGACCGCCATAACGGTGACGCTGCTTGAGGGCCTTAACGCAGGCTGAAGCTCCGGGCGAACATAAGCGCTATCGGAATCTACGTAGATAGTTTCCAACATTGCAGGCCTATATTAGGGGGATGAACCTGTCTATTTTCCAGATAGCCGCCGCCATCGCGATGGTAATCGTGACCGGCGCCTTATTTTCCGCATATCGTAGCTATCTGGCTGCCAACTCGGAACGGCGAATGCTCTCGATGATCGATTCCATCGGACTTGATCCTGCCATCGCCTCGAGCAGCGACCTTGAAACCATCATGAGTGAAGTACGGCAACGTTGTCGAAGCTGCACGTCTGAAGACGTGTGCGAACGATGGCTGACCTGCAACGAAAAAAGCGACAACGACTTTTGCCCCAATTCGAAAGCATTTGAGGTGCTGGAGAAACACTCCTGAGGGCGTTCGGGCCAGCTAAAACTCGGTAATTATCGTTACGCCGGTCGTCGGGTCGATGTCTCACGTTGTGCACCCATTACACCGCCAGATAGTGACCTGGCCAGGGGGAATATTGAAGCACAACTGGCGGATGGTACGCCGAAAAAATGTGGGAGTTGATACGTGATATTCTTATTTTCTCCTGGGATCAAACAAGTATGCGTTTACCTTCCACCAAGCTGCTATCCGTCATATCGAGCAACATTCGGTATGACGAACCACAGGACAAACAACATCGCTGGGAA
>JAJFKQ010000163.1 GCA_021773155.1 Woeseiaceae bacterium
TTGCAGCTCGCCCTTGCGATCGGCCAGGCGCGTCATTACGGCGCCTTGGTAGGCTTCATCAAAGTCGACAGTCAGTTGCTCCCAGGGCTCATGCTCCACCCCGTCTACGTCGTGCATGATCACTTCCGGTCGAGATACGGCCAGCTCAAAGCCTTCGCGGCGCATGGTTTCGACGAGCACGGATAAATGCAATTCACCGCGTCCCGAGACCCTGAATTTGTCGGGGTCACTGGTGTTGTCAACACGCAGGGCAACGTTATGCTTGAGCTCCTGTTCCAGACGTTCGCGAATCTGACGACTGGTCAGATACTTGCCATCCTGTCCGGCGAATGGCGACTTGTTGACCTGGAATGTCATGTTGACCGTCGGTTCATCGACGCTCAATGCAGGCAACGCTTCCTCGTGGTCCCGGTCACAGATTGTGTCCGAGATATTTAAATTCTCGATACCACTGAAAACGACGATGTCGCCTGCGGTAGCCGACTCGACCCGTTGACGTTTCAGGCCATCAAAACCGAACAGTTCCAGCACTCGGCCACGTCGTGATGTAGCGTCCGGAGCAACGATGCTTATCGGTGCATTCGCATTTATCGTACCGCGACTAATGCGGCCGATACCCAGAACGCCGACATAAGTGTCGTAGTCAAGGCTCGAAACCTGCAATTGTAAAGGACCGTCCGGATCAACATCCGGATGTGGTACGTGCTTGACGATAGTCTCGAACAGCGGATCCATGTTGCCTTCGCGGGCATCCGGGTCTTCACTGGCGTAGCCGTTCAGAGCCGAAGCGTAGATGATCGGGAAGTCCAGCTGCTCATCTGTGGCGCCAAGACGATCGAATAGATCAAAGGTCTGATTGACGACCCAGTCAGGTCGCGCGCCATCGCGATCGATCTTGTTGATGACTACAATCGGCACCAGGCCCTGGGCAAACGCTTTCTCGGTTACAAAGCGCGTTTGCGGCATAGGACCTTCAACGGCATCGACCAGCAGCAGAACACTGTCCACCATCGACAGTACGCGTTCGACTTCACCGCCGAAGTCGGCGTGTCCCGGTGTGTCGACGATATTGATGAGATAGCCATTCCATTTGACGGACGTATTCTTTGCCAGAATCGTGATGCCGCGTTCACGCTCCAGATCGCTGGAGTCCATGACGCGATCGGGTACAGCTGCTCGTGGTCCGAGTGTGCCGGACTGTTGCAGCACCTGATCCACAAGCGTGGTCTTGCCGTGGTCGACATGCGCGATGATCGCGATATTTCGTAGTTTGGATAGTTGTGACATTAGGGGTGGGCTCTGAATTGAGGCGCGGATTATAGTGACCCAATCCGAGAATTGATATGGCACACTTGTATCCATGAAAAAACGACTAACTGTATGGCTTACAGCGCCTTTGATTGCAGCGATTTTGGCTTCCTGCAGCCAAAGCGGCGCAACTTTCGATGCTTCGGCCCATGCTCAGGAAGTGCTGGAATGGCGCGCCGGGCGGATGCAGCGACTGAAGGACCCCTACGGGTATCTAACCCAGATCGGGCTCTATTGGCTGGAGACGGGCACTTACAGCTTCGGCTCAGCCGAGACAAATAACGTGGTATTCGATGGCAATGCGCCACCTGATATCGGTGTTTTTACGGTCACTGATGACGGCGTGTCAATGACCGTATCGCCCGGCATCGATGTCCGCAGCGATGGCGTGCAAGTCGACGAGATAGAGATTGCCGCAGACACTACTGAGCACGGAGTGACTATTACTTACGGTTCGCTCGCATGGACTGTCGTTGAAAGGGCAGGTCGTTACGGAGTTCGACTGCGGGACTTCGAGCACCCTTTTGTTGAGAGTTTTGGTCCACTGCCTTATTTCGATATTGACCCTGCTTTCCGGGTTGAGGCAACACTGCGTCGCTACGACGAGCCGAAGATCGCGAATGTCGGAACGGTCATTGAGGGACTCGGTTACCACCCGTCCTCGCCGGGTGTTGTGGAGTTCGAGATCGGTGGTCAAACCTACGATCTCGAGGCCTACACATCGGGTGATAGTTTGTTTTACGTGTTCGGCGACCGAACCAGTGAGGATGCAACTTACGGGGCAGGTCGCTTCCTGTATTCGATAACTCCGGGCGAGGACGGCAAAACGGTGCTTGATTTCAACAAGTCCTACAGCCCGCCTTGTGCATTCAACGATTTTTCAACGTGCCCCGTGGCATCGCCGAGGAATCGCCTGCCCATTCGAATTGAAGCGGGAGAGAAGTACGATCCCAAGTTCCATTACTCAGCGATGCACTAGTCACGTAGTTCAAATGTTAGTCCCGCATTTTTTCGCAATCGCTCAAGTAATGGTTTGGCCATAACGGCAGCCGGCGTCCAGACACCGCCATTCGCGTCGAGGTCATCTTTCGCGAGACACACCGCGCATTCACCGAGCATCTTGCTGGTTGAACCGTAGCCGGGATCCTGGTCGCCGGTGATTTTGCCGCGGACAATCGTGCCGTCCGGCAGTTTGCCAATCTGCAGGAGATTAAAGAACCCGGATTGCTGCAGTTCACGGTCAGGGCCTTCACCGGGTTTCGAGAGCACAAATCGCTGCAATAATTTTCGGGTTGGTGAAAATGACGCAAAAACCACGAGGGCGCCGAGGCCGGCAATCATAAGTGCACCCTTCAGCCACCCGGAAACTCCTCGTCCTGTCAGAACTGATTCGTCGTAACGAAAAGTTTTGCCATACGGATATCCCGCCAACGCATGACTGCGTCGCACGACCTTGGTATTCACTCCGGCCATAACGAACGGGGCCGTCCATGACTTCGCGTCATCCC
>JAJFKQ010000164.1 GCA_021773155.1 Woeseiaceae bacterium
GTCGGTCGCAAGCGTTACCGTTTCGGAATTGACTTCAACTTCAACACCATCAATCACGCGCAGCAGCTCCGCACGGTTTTCTGCAACGAAGTCGATAACGTTTTGTTCCAGAGCCTCGCGCGCCGTCAGCGTTGCGGCTTCACGCACGGCCTTTTCGGCCCAATCCGCATTGCGGTCGTAACGCTCGGCCAGACTGCGAATATAGGAGACGGCATCGTTGAGCACCTTGCGCTCCATGGCGGCACCCGACGGTGGCGCGGTTTCTTCGTCATCGCTGGATTCGTCACTGGATTCGTCACTGGAATCTTCTGGAGTGGCATCCTCGCCGCCCAGGGCAACCGGTGTCGCCGCACCGAGGTGTGTCGTTGGAGTCATTGCTGCAATATGGCTCGCGAGCAGTATATAGGTCCCCGCACTGTCGGCGCGCGCGCCAGCCGGGGTGACATACGTTGCCACCGGCACGCTGGAGCCGAGAATAGCCTGCACGATATCGCGCATCGGCGCCATCAGGCCACCGGGCGTGTCCATTTCGATGATGATCAGGTCGGCATTTGTTGTTTCGGCATGCTCGATACCGCTCAGAACGTAGTCCGCAGTGGCGACCCCGATGGCACCCTTGATGTTGAGTACAACGACACTGGTATCGGCTTGGGCCGCAACGTTCGAAATAGCAAGAATGAACGCTGCGAGTAATGCAATACGTTTCATCTAATACTAATAGTAGGGGTCTTAATGCGCACTTGCAACGACATGCGGAAACCCCCTATCTGTCGACCTACGCGCCGGCTATCGTCATTTCCTCGACCAGCAATGAGCCGCACCGCACACCGCCACGTAAATCCTGATCGTTGCCGATGGCGGCGATGCGCTGATAGAGATCCCGCAAATTGCCGGCGATGGTCACTTCGTTAACCGCAAACTGAATTTCGCCATTCTCCACCCAGTGGCCAACGGCGCCGCGTGAGTAATCACCAGTGACCGCGTTTACGCCCTGCCCGATCAGCTCCTCGACGATCAGGCCCGTCCCCATGTTTGCAGTCAGTTGTGTCAAATCGGTGTCGCTGCCAGGAATCAGCAGGTTTTGCGCGCCACCTGCGTTAGCGGTTGTCTCAAGTCCCAGACGGCGTGCGGAATAGCTGCTCAGGATGTAACTTCGCAATTCACCATCAGTGACAATATCGCGATCACAGGTTGTGACACCTTCACCATCGTAGGGTCGGCTGGCCATGGCTTGTGGAATGTGCGGCCGCTCCTGAATCTGCACAAAATCCGGAAATATTTTTTCACCAACAGCATCCAGCAGGAATGATGAGCGTCGATATTGAGCGCCACCCGCTATCGCCCCGATAGCATGCCCGATAAAACCGCGCGCCAGCTCGGGGATGTACAGCACCGGCGCATTCGTTGTCTTGATTTTCCGTGCGCCCAGCCGACTCACGGTCTTCTCTGCCGCGCGCACACCGACCGACTCTGCATCATCGAGATCGTCTGCAACACGTGACGATGTGTAGTGATAATCGCGCTGCATCGCGCCATCCTCTTCGGCCAGCACGACGCACGTTATGCTGTGGCTGGTTCGGGAGTAGCTACCGATGAATCCGTGCGTATTTCCGTAGGCACGTGTTCCCCGGTTGGTAGCAACTGTCGCTCCTTCGGAATTGCTGATGCGCTTATCGAACGTCATCGCAGCACTCTCGCTTTCGATCGCCAATGCGATCGCCCGGTCAGCATCGATATCCCAGGGATGATCGAGATCCAGGTCCTTAATCTCGGTCGCCATCTTGTCAGCATCGGCAAGACCCGCGTACGGGTCCTCTGCAGTCAGTTTGGCAAATGAACAGGCCTTGGCAACAGCCCCGCGAATCGCGGCCGGCGAAATATCGGAAGTACTCGCGTTACCTTTACAGGAATTCTTGTACACCGTGATGCCGAGACCACGATCGTTGGTGAATTCCAGGTTCTCAACGTCACCCAGACGGGCCGTTGTCGACAGCCCCGTATCCTGGCTCGCCGCCACTTCCGCCTGATCAACACCCAGTTTGCGTGCCTCGTCCAGCGCCAGCGCCACGAGGCTCTCCAGCTCGTCCCTGCCCAATGATTCGCGTTTCGCTATTTCTGCCATAGTTGGAACAATCCTTGCGCGTGTTAGACTCCGGCCGCTAATCGGTAGAGTGACCGCGGGAAGTACTGTTAGTGTACCTCGTCACTCATATTGTGACATTCAGAGCGTCCCCTGGCTGCCAGTGCAAGGCGCGATCTGAAGGGAATGGCGAGGTACACTAGTGACTGAATTAAAGCCCAGCAAAAGCGCACGAAAACGTGAGTATCTGGCGCTGCAGAAACTGGGCGAGGAACTCATCGCGCTCAAACAAACCGAGCTGGACAGTCTGCCTCTCGATGAAGGCCTGCTTGAAGCCGTCATGGAGGCACAACAGATCAAGGCACACGGCGCATTGCGTCGACAAAAACAATACATCGGCAAGCTGATGCGCCATATCGACCCGGAACCACTCCGTGCGGAAATGGCAAAGCTGCGCTGTTAACTATGGTGGTAGAATTTCGCGATGAGCAAAGATGTCGGCATTATCATGGGTTCCCGTTCA
>JAJFKQ010000165.1 GCA_021773155.1 Woeseiaceae bacterium
CAGGAAGTCGATTTGACGGGCTACCTGGCGGATGTGAGGGCCGATATTAATTACAACTCGTCGGACATTACGACATTTTTCTTGCAGCCCAGGCTGTTGATAAGGAATTATCCGGACGATTCGGTGTTTGATTCTGATGACTTATTCTTACGTTCTCGATTTCAGCACCGTGGTCAAATAAGCACATTTGGCTTCCAGGCTAATTTCGATACGCAGGCAGTCAGGACGGCGGAACGATCCGACTCGGATCTCGATATCGATGATCCGGACGAGGTTCCTATCGATGATACCGGTCTTGTCGGGCTGGATGGTGATCGCTCCAGATGGCGATTGTCACCATTTTGGAATTATAAACTCTCGAAGATCTCGTCGATGGAAGTAGGTATTGATTACCTGAATGCGCAATATGACAAGGTGTTTGCCGGACTGCTGGTAGATTATACCGATACGAGAATTAACCTGAGTTACCGCCGGGCGTTTTCGAATACCAGAACCGGCGTCGTTACATTCACCGGACGCCAATACAAGCCGGACATTTCGGCAACCGACAATACCGGCGCTGGTCTATTGGCAGGATACGAGTTTGCGCTGTCCGAAAAGACGCGTTTGACCGCAATGATTGGCGTGGAGAATACAGACCAGTCCGCGGGCCAATCCGATTCTAGTGTAATCGGCAATATTACGTTGACTCGCGATCTTGAAACTATCCAAATGTTTGCGCGATATCAGCGCGCAGTTTCCGGCACCGGTGCCGGCACGGTCGAGGCCCGCGATACTGTCAACATGAACGTCAACAGGCGACTTAGTGAGAGGATATCTGCTGGATTGGGTGTTCGTGCGTATCATGCGGAGCAGGTTGGTAGTACATCATCTGTCGGCGACAGAAACTATGTTCAGCTCCAGTCAAAATTTTCCTGGTACCTGTCCAGCGTCTTTGTTATCGAAGCAGACTACAGGTACACCGTGATGGATCGAAGCAATGCGATCGGAGAGCGTTCCAACTCCAACGGAGTTGGCCTTTGGATTGTGTATCAGCCTAAGTCGACCCCGAAGCTGTAGCGACAAGACCATTACCCCGTCTATTTTCCGTAAAATCAATAAGCCATTTTATCGGTAAAAATGAGCTTGATAGTTTTCATGATGATGCGCAGGTCAAGAGTGATCGACCAGTTTCTAAGGTATTCCAAATCGAATTCCACGCGTTTTTTCATCGCATCAACCGTGGCGGTTTCACCGCGATATCCCATAACCTGGGCAAGGCCGGTGATTCCCGGGCTAACCTTATGCCGTACCATGTAACCTTTGATCAGCGGCCGATATTCTTCATTGTGGGCGACGGCATGCGGCCGGGGACCAACGACGCTCATGCGACCCTGCAGGACATTGATGAATTGTGGCAATTCATCCAGTGAGTACTTTCTCAATATCGCACCAATTTTTGTCACCCGCTCATCGTCAGCTGTCACTTGCGTGACCACGTCGGAGTCTTCGGAAACTGTCATCGAGCGAAACTTGTACACGATAATTTCGCGACCATCGAGACCGTAGCGACGCTGTTTGAAAATGACGCTACCGGGCGAGGTCAGCTTTATAGTCAAGGCGATGAGTAATAGCAGCGGGCTGGCCAATACCAGCACGGTAGAGGCCAGGACGTAGTCGCTGAATTTCTTGATCACGCCCTGTGTGCCATAAAACGGCGTTTCGCGCAGGGCGACGATTGGCACTCCGCCGATATCACCGGTGCGGCATTGAATCAGATCGAAGACGAAAACATCGGGTACGAAGTATATTGATGCGGTCGAATCATGGAGCTTGTCAAGGAGGTCGCTGACGCGCTGGATGTTGCGCATAGGCAAGACAATGAAGATCAGCTCGACACCGTTATCGCGGACGTAATTCGGTAACATTTCCAATGTACCAAGGACCGGAGTTGAAGACCCATTGGCAAGACGATCGGCACTGCGATCATCGAAAAATCCGTCCACTTGCATACCGAGTCGAGGAGAAGCCTGGATTCTGGATACCAGTTTCTGGCCAAGTTCACTACCACCGGCTATCACGACTCGCCTCGCATTATCGGCTGACAGCAGCATGCGCGTGATAAGAATGTCCAGACCATACTGTGCCAGCACGAGTAACGGTGGCATCAAAATGAACCAGGTGAACAGAGTCTTACGGGAAAATATCGACGATGTCTTCGTCGCGTAACCCAGCACCAGTAATATTCCGAATAACAGGCAAGCGCGGCTGAATACCGACAGTGTGGTAGACCAAAACTGTCGTGACACATTGTCTTGCTGCATCTTGCCAGGAAAAAGCATTAATGCGATCAGCGCCACGATGATGATCAGTGCCTGATACGTGTCCCGCATTTCGACGCCATACATCCACATGGCACCGCGCAACGATAGTACGGCGACAATGGGTGGACTTACGCGACGCAAAAATATCAGAAGTGCGTACGGGAAATCCTGATTGGAGTGGCTGGTACTTACCATTACTTATGACTCTATTCCATTACTTACATAACAAGCAGCCGACTTAACAAAAGACACAAAAAGCCCACCGCGATTGTTGTCATCAGTGGGTTTTGGGTGCCTCAGCAGAGGCAAACTGTGTATTCGACAATGTAGCAACTTGCACTTCCCGTGCACAGTACCTGCTTCGCGTTCTTAAATGTTAAATGACGCACGGTTCAAACAGTCAACGAATCGCATCTCCAGCTTGGAAAAAGGTGTCGTACGAGTTATGTTGGCTATAGGTTTTTGATGCGCACGAGAAGATCATTGGAAGGTCACATGAAGCGCGCTGGTCCGGCATTTTGTCTTGTATTTGCATTGGTGTACTGCGTAGCTGCATCTGCTGCGCCGGGAATTCTTTCGCCGCTGGACGGTAGCACGCTGTCCGGCTCGTCCGAAACCTTCACCTGGTCGGCGGA
>JAJFKQ010000166.1 GCA_021773155.1 Woeseiaceae bacterium
ATGAGCGGCGGCTCTCCAAGCTCCTTGGCGCTGTTTCCCAGGAGCAAGGCCGCCTTCTTGGCAAGATGGAGGCACTCGGTTTTGACCTGCGCAGCGAAGCTCACCTCCGAACCTTGACTGAAGATGTCATCAAATCAAGCGAAATCGAGGGCGAAAAACTGGAGCGTGATCAGGTCCGGTCTTCAATCGCACGCCGGCTCGGCATGAATATCGCCGGCCTCGTCCCGGCCGACCGTAACGTAGAAGGCGTAGTCGAGATGACGCTGGACGCTACTACCAACTATGACCAGCCGCTCACCGACGAGCGTCTGTTCGCTTGGCATGCTGCCCTATTCCCGACCGGTCGCAGCGGCATGATGAAGATCAATGTCGGTACGTGGCGCGCCGATGCGGACGGACCGATGCAGGTCGTCTCTGGACCGATGAGCCGGGATACGGTCCACTATCAGGCACCACCGGCTGAGCGCGTCGCCGATGAAATGGCACGGTTTCTTACATGGTTCGAAAATCCTGGAGAAACACACCCCTTACTCATTGCCGGGCTCGCACATCTGTGGTTTGTGACCATACATCCGTTTGAAGACGGCAACGGGCGTATTGCGCGCGCGATTGCCGATATGACGCTTGCACGTTCTGAGAAAAGCCGGCAGCGTTTTTACAGCATGTCCGCACAAATCCAGCAGGAGCGCGAAGACTACTATTACACTCTCGAATGGACCCAGAAAGGTGATATGGATGTCACGCGCTGGCAGGACTGGTTCCTGAATTGCCTGCAGCGCGCGATAGTTGGTAGTGAAGAAACGCTGGATGCTGTCATGGTGAAAGCGCGATTCTGGGGTCGCTTCGCTAAAGCACCATTCAATGATCGTCAAATAAAGGTCATGAACAAACTACTTGACGGTTTTGAAGGAAAGCTGACGACATCCAAGTGGGCCAAAATAGCCAAATGCTCTCAAGATACTGCTTACCGAGATATTCTCGACCTTGTAGAGCGCGGCGCGTTGCAGAAAGACCCCGGCGGCGGACGCAGTACGAGTTATTCGGTCGTGGACAACTAACTGCAGTTCAATTGTCTTTCGACAATGGATTCGAAATCCCAGATATTATTAACGCCGGGTAAATTCAAGTGTGCGGCGCGCGAAGTTCCGATCTATCAGATGACGAGAGTATCTCGTCAGCGGTGCCTGGCATCATAGAGGGTGGGGCCTTCACGCATCCTGATCGAAATCGCAGACCCGATTTCTCCCCGCCTCTTTGGCTCTGTACAATGCGACATCGGCGTGCTGTATCAATTCTTCGGGTGTCTCGGCCTGAGACGGGAAGGAGGCGATGCCGATACTGAGCGTCAAATGCACGGGATCAGCGCCACCTATTTCATAGTCTCGCGCTCCCGCTGATGTGCGAACCCGCTCGGCAAACAAGTGTGCCATGTTCAGAGGTGTCTCCGGCAAGATGATCGCAAACTCTTCGCCGCCGTAGCGGGCCAGGTAATCATTGCTGCGCAGTTCTCGCGACAGGTCTTTTGCAAGCTCCCTGAGCACGGTATCGCCTGCCATATGGCCGAAGTTGTCATTGACGGCCTTGAAATGATCAATATCGATGATCAAGAGCGAGAGCTCTCGTTTATAGCGTTTGGCGCGACGAAGCTCACTTTCAATGATGGCATCGAATGATCTTCGATTATAGATACCTGTTAGTCCGTCGTTTGTAGCAACATAGCGCAAAGCCTGTTGATGTTTTGTCAGCACCGATTCAATTCGGGTGACAAGCTGGAAGAAAATGACAAACAGGATTGTTCCCAAAAAAGTGGCTACTCCGGACGCAATCACGGTTATCTGGTAGCTGTCGCTTATTTCGTTGTCAACGTCTATCAGCAGCCACATCCTTCCCACATTACGTTTTCCCTTGTCATCTACGGGCAAAAACCTTGCGTGATGCCGGTGATTATCGACAGTAAACTCGAATCCGCCCTGTGCGATCGAATCTGCATGTTCATATCGTTCGACAAACTCTGCAGGCAGTTCGTCCCCCACTCCTAAATTCGTGACGACATATTGGTCCAGAGTATCCCAGTTAGTCCCGTGACCAAGCATCATCATGCCCTCGATCCAGCGATCCTTGTTTAGATACTTTTTGTTGACGAACATATACAGATCGACCCTGTAGAACTGTTCGATGGATTCAAATATCTTGTCGATTTCCATCCCCAGTTCGATATAACCAATAAGCTTCTGATTCGAGTCATACCATGGTGCGACATGCCGGAGCGTGAAAGTGCCCAGTACGCCAAGTTCGATCCCGGAGCTTGTGGAGCCAATGGATTCGGATTCGATCATGGTGAAGCGGTTGATCTTATCGTCGAAGCGCTCTGGTTTGTGGACGCGCAGCAGGTTTACCCGGTCTGTATCGTGAAAATAGAAGTGAGTAATCAGGTTGTCTTTGCTGAGTTCGTTAAAAAGAGCGGTACTTAAGCTCAGTAAACGAGCGCGATCCTTTGCAATAAATGCGGCTTCAATGTCCTTGTTCCGGATCAACGCAGTCGAAACAGCGTCCAGCATGCTGCTGTTCTCCATAATGTTATGGTTGAACATGGAATTGACAGAGCTAACGGTTTGACTGCTTGACCTGGATATTTGTTTTTGTGAAAGGTCGAAAGTCAGAAATACGAAAGTGGCTATAAGGCCGAGGAAAACAATGGACAGGGGAAGAAGGAAGGAAAGTTTGAGCTTTAGCGGCTCGTCTTCTTTTTCTTTCCGAATAAGGGCGTCAGTTTTTCCCTCATGGATGGCGTAATTGGCGGGAACGAAGTCGCTCATGGCACCCCTTTTCGTGTCAAAAGATCTTCTGTTCTGTCCTGACCGGACCCTGGTTCGAACACCAACCATTATAGACCATGGACGTTTAAATCGGGTCGCCCCCTGCTTTTAAAACGGACCACAAGGTCGCTCGCCTGGACAATTACCGCTGCCCGGAACACTGCCGTGGTATATATCAATTGCCAAGTTATACAGACGACAGACCGGTATTGACGAAAGCGATCACTGGGCCCAAATTGGCTGTGGCGATGATTGCCAGGTTAACTGCTGAATGTGCGTCTGGCTCAAATCTGACAGTGTGACCCCGGTCACAGTCGCTACTTAATAAATCGTCAAAGTGAGCACCGTGCCACGGTTACCAGGTGATCATATTGCTAGCCTATCTTCTAGGGAAATCACGATCATAGAGTTTACTTAACATGGATTCACGTAAAGACGAACGCGTTCGGCGCCGCTAAGGTCGTTGACATTTCGCTCCCCGGGCAAAAGGCATATGCGATCACACGGATTTACACTTCTCGATCTCATGATTGCGCTCATGGTCGCCGCGTTGCTCACCGTTATCGCCCTACCGGCCTACAACGGCGTCATGCAGCGAGCCCGAGTCGCCGCGGCGATCGGTGACATAGGTGAGATCCATATTGCACTGGAGACATTCCTCACAACGGGCACCGGCGCTCTGCCCGCGAGTCTTGCCCCAATAGGTATGGATACCCGGACCGATCCGTGGGGCAATCTGTATCAGTATCTCAACATTGAGGCGGGCGCAAAACGCGGGGCTGTCCGCAAGGATCGAAACCTGGTGCCCATCAACACCGATTACGATCTCTACAGCATGGGCAAAGATGGTGCATCAGTTTCACCTCTTACCGCCAAAGCGAGCCGAGATGATGTCGTTCGAGCGGGCAACGGCTCGTTTTTCGGGCTGGCGAAAGACTTCTAGCACCCGCTATTCATGACGCTCATAGCTAAGACCTTCCGCAGTCGAGTCGCCCGTCGTGTTTTTGGGTTCTTCGCATTGGCCGCCCTCGTGCCGGCAGCAGTAACCGCTGGGCTCGCGTATTACGCCGTCGAACAGCAATTGACGCAGAAATCGTACAGCCAGCTTCGTGCAGAAAGTAAAAACTATGCCCTGGGAATGTATCAGCAGTTACACTTCGCCCGGGATTTGCTGGTGCAGTTGGATACAAGAGAACGTGACGGGACAATACGTTTTGACGAGTCTTTCTTTACGAAAATAGAGGTCGCCAGCGTGGCTTCGGCCGAGCCGCTCTCACCGGCACCGCTGCAGGCGTTGACAAATTCCGTCACGGCCGATCTCGACGTTAGATTAAGCGACGGCTCTGCCTCGGTCTGGCTGACTGTACCGCGGACCCCAACAGAAGTGATCTCCGGCCAAATCAATCCGCTGTTTCTGTGGGGATCACCTGACTTTTTCCCGGCCAACATGACTTTCTGCGTGTTGGACCACCACGGTACCGCTATTTTCTGTCCCGATCCCCCTGAAGATCATGCCATCGAGTCGTGGGGACGGTCACTCCAGGCGTCATCTGTCGGCAACCTGCGCTGGATGGACGGTGAGGTTGAGTACCTGGCGGGCTACTTCACGGTACCCCTGCGTCTCGAATTTTCCGACCCGGGATGGAGCGTGGCGGCCATTCAGAGCGAGTCCGACGCCTTGGCCCCGATGATTGGTTTCAGGGCCGTGTTTCCGCCTGCCATCGGTCTGTCCGTTCTGGTGGCGCTCTGGATCAGCTTCCACCAGGTGCGTCGCCGCCTCGGTCCCCTACAAATGCTGGCCGATGCAACTTCTAACATCTCGGAGGGCGATTTCTCCACAGAGATCAAGCTAGCCAGCGACGACGAGTTCCAAACCCTGGCAAGCTCTTTGGACAAAATGCGCTGCGATCTCGGGAGACAATTCGGCACGCTCCGGGCCTTGTCTGAGCTGGATCAGACAATCCTCGCCACCACCGAGGTACAGCCCATCGTGGAGGCTGCCGTCCGGCGCATGCGAGAACTGTTCGATTGCCAGTGCGCCGCGATTACATTGGTCGAGAAAGATGCTGAGACTATCGCTCAGGTGATCTGGTGCGGCGCCGGCGAAGAAATCAATGTAAACCGCATTCATCTGTCGACGCAGCACAGCTTCAGCCAGAGCTACAGCCCGTTGATCGTGTCTCTCGCGGAGGCGGATGCCGCCTACCTGAGACCTTTGAGCGAGACCGGATCGGCGGTGTTTCAGGTGTTGCCCGTGTTCCACAAAGAACAGCTCATCGGCATCATCACGTTGGGTCATCAGGACCCGGAGTCCCTGGACAGCGCAACGAGCACGTCGTTACTGGACTTCGGAGACCGATTGGCCGTGGCGCTACAGACTATCAGCCGTGCCGAGCGGCTCTATAACCAGGCGCACTATGACAGCCTGACGGAACTGCCCAATCGGCAACTATTTAAAGACCGCCTGGAACAATCCATTGCGCAGGCGATTACCCACGGCCAGACAAACGCGCTGCTTTTCATCGATCTCGATCACTTCAAGACCGTCAATGACTCTGAGGGTCATTCAGTAGGTGACGAGTTGTTGCGCCTTTCCGCGCAGCGGCTACGCAGGTGCATTGGCAGCGCAGATACCGTCGCTCGACTGGGTGGAGATGAATTCACCGTCATCCTCACGGACCTCACATCGCCGCACGATGCGGCACAGGCGAGCGGGAGAATCATCAATGCGCTGTCGGATCCGTTTCAGACCGACGCCATGGAGCATTTCATCAGTGCGAGTGTCGGTATCGCAATGATTCCAGCCGACGGCTCAAGCGCAGAGGAGCTGTTACGAAATGCGGATACCGCCATGTACAGGGCAAAGGACCTGGGTCGTGGACGGAGTGTTTTCTTTGAAGATCGCATGAACAGAGACGCTGAGGAGCACGTCTCGCTGGTAGCGGATCTGCGGCATGCCTTAGAGCGAGACGAGTTCGTACTTTACTATCAGCCGAAAGTCGACATGGAGACCGGCCAAGTCGTCAGTGCAGAGGCGCTGATTCGGTGGAGCCATCCTGCTCGTGGCCTTGTGCTGCCTGATCAGTTCATTCCGATCGCAGAGGAAACAGGCCTTATCGTTGATATTGGAGAATGGGTTATCGAGCAGGCGTGTCAACAGCTTGCCGATTGGCGAAGGCGCGGGCGGGTGCTCGAGAAGCTGGCGGTTAATGTCTCTTATCGACAGCTTCGCGACAGCGATCTTGTAGAAACAGTTAAGCGAATCCTTGACGATAACAACCTGGAGCCAGCGACACTGGAAGTCGAAATTACAGAAACCATGATGGCCGAGGACAAGCAGGTCACTATGACAGCTCTAAGCGCTCTTCGTGATATAGGCGTGCGCGTGTCTATCGATGATTTTGGCACCGGATATTCCTCGTTTAGTTATCTCACGGAACTCTCTTTTGATACGCTGAAAATAGACAAGGCATTTCTGACGGATTTCCCCGCTAACCTGGAACGAACGGCAATCGTGGCCGGCATTATTCAAATCGCTACGGTGCTTGGAAAACACCTTGTTGCAGAGGGCGTTGAGACTCAGGAGCAGGCATTGGCATTGGTGAGACAAGGCTGTCGCGTCGCCCAGGGCTATCTCTTCAGCCCACCTCTCCTGGCAAGGGATTTTGAGGCTTATGTCTCGCAGCAGGCATTGCGAAAACTTGCCTAGAAATACTTCTCGCTGGCTGTCTGTGGCGAATTCCAATTTTGTCGCATAATTCCGCGCAAAATCAAATTTTTCCGGCAGCACGAGAACAACGTGAATGCCGTCGATTCGTTGCATGTAAGAAATCTGATGAAGTAGTCAGCCACTCTTGGCTTGATGGCGAGCCGCAGCTTCCGCCCAGATGTCCCCTACCGTCCGATCGCGGATGTACTCGCTCTCATTGGTGAATTCACCGTCGTTGGTCTGCGACTTGATCCATGTCGTGGCGCGTAGTGGTAATTACCGACCATATCTTGGTGCGTATCCTGATAGCATCGCTACTGTAAATAGCTACCAGAAATTCTTCTGTGACTGCGTACGAAAACACCAGTGCTCACGCGCCGGAGACCGGGGACATCGTTGTTGACGCTCGTTATGTCAGCCGGTTCACACGCAAGACGATGGCCCTGATCCTTGCGGGTGGCCAGGGTTCCCGGCTGCATGAGCTTACGGCCTGGCGGGCGAAGCCGGCGCTTTACTTCGGCGGT
>JAJFKQ010000167.1 GCA_021773155.1 Woeseiaceae bacterium
GAATAATACGCGGCTCTTTGCAAGCCAGACACGGAAAAACCAGTGGCAAACATCAAATCAGCAAGAAAACGCGCCCGCCAGTCGGAAAAGACCCGTCAGCACAACATGGGTATGCGTTCTCTTATGCGCACCAAGATCAAAGACGTTGTCAAGGCCTGTGACGCCGGCGACAAGGACGCTGCCGCGGCGGCTTATAAGGATGCCGTGCCGGTGATCGACAGCATGATCAACAAAGGCATTGTGACCAAGAACAAAGCCTCACGTCACAAGAGTCGTCTAAACAAGCGAGTTAAAGCGCTCGCCGTATAGTCGTTCGATCGGTCGCGATACCCGAATACAAAAAAGCCGCCTTTGATGGCGGCTTTTTTTGTGCCTGTACGGTCGGTCGTCGTCGACATTACCAACAGTCTTGCCGGGTGATCCCGACGTCCTGACCAGTAACATCCTTAAATCCGGTATTGGTCAGGGTCAGCGTTCCGCATTTGTCGCTCGCTTGCACACCGGTCGGAGCTGCCTGCAAGGTGTACGTCGAGCCCGTCGCCACCTGGATAGTCACGTCGTAGAACGCGGTGCCGCCATCCGACGGGCAACTCGCCGGAAATACCGCTGGCTCTCCGGTATCCGCGCCTCCGGCCGCAGCACCAAGATAGGTGCTATTCACGGTAAAAAACCGCTCCATGGCATTGCCGAGGCCCACCAGAGCGCCCGAACAATCCACACGCCGGGTCTTACGCATCTGTTCCTGATAAGACGGGTAGGCGATCGCTGCAATAATTCCGATGATCGCCACGACGATCAATAACTCGAGAAGACTGAAGCCATTTTGTTTTGTCATTGTTTTTTCCAAGACAATATTTCGATGAACCAACGCTATCGAGTTCGCGTTTCCGAATAGTTAAGCGGTAGTAACCACAACTCTACTATCTTGTTATCGCTGCCCATTTTGTACGCTACCCGCACGCCGCTATGGACCCGACTGAAAGATACCCGATACGATGACAGGGAGTGGACGACAACAGAGCCGGAGTAGTGATATTGAGTATCATTGATCACGATCCTGCTTTCATCAGGGTACACCGCATCCACCAGACCCGTCCGTTGAAACCCCTCGGCCGGGTAGTAGTTGGGAAGGTTTTGCGCATACGCGAAACTCGCAATGCTTATCGCAACAATAGCCACTATTTTCTTAATCATATTTCGTCTCCAAATCGGAAGCCGCACTAAGGTGCAATTTCTTCCCAGGCAAGTCGGCCAGTTTTGAGGCCACCGATATCCAGGATATCGGTGACATCAATCGTGCTACCGCCCGTTGTTTCAGTCGTTGACGTATACCGCTTCCTGCCCAGATTCACAGGAGACGTCGGGATACCGGTAACTTCGACACCGACAGCCGGGTTTCCATCGATTTCGTCCGACACATCAAGTACCTCATCGCGGTTCAAATCAAATGCAATTTCGCCTGGAAACCCGCCATTAGACCACTTCGCAACCATCAGCCAACCACTGCCACCGAATTTGCAGGGATTGTTATCCGGAATCATCGTGTTGAAGAAAACCAGGCCGCCGCGAATCACAGGGTCGGTGATCAGTCTTTCGCCGCTGTCCGGAAAATTCATAAACCAGCCATCAGACGAAACGTAATCCACCGCATTATCCGTTAACGTCCGACCAGACACTCCATCAACGGATGTTCCGTAACCGATTATCTGTTCGGTAAGATCTGACTGGTCGAGATCTTTTTGACCTGAGTCCCAAACGCCGTACATGGACTGCGTATCGACTGTCGAAATATCGCCGGTCGTCAAATATTGTCCGGTGCCGAACACTACCAGTAGATTCGGCGTATTCGAACGGGATGTCGGGATTGCCTGGTTGCGAACGATGACTGGTGTCGATGTGACCTGTTGCTTGGCCGGCGCAGTAAACAGTGGTTTCGGCGTTCTCCCATTTCTATAGGCGACACGCCATTTACGAGTATTCGATCCTGAAAGGTCGAATGCCCACAGATTACCCCTCAGATCACCCGCATACGCCCGATCGGCAAGTCCGTCACCATCAGTATCCACGACCGCAGGAGTGGAGAGTCCGTTTCGGTTCCTAGTGCTCCCGACCTTGGTTGTAATCTCAATGTAATCAGAGCTCCGGCTCCATTCTCCATCCAGGCCACCTTCGAGAAAAACGATGAACAGCTTCGCTTTGCCACTACCCAAATCGTTATAGCCGTTGCCGAAGACTGCAGCCCAACGAATGCTGCCAGCCGGGCCTTGCATGGGAACAATGGAAGGGCGACTGAAGGTATACCCCAGGTCAGGGTCATCGGTACTGGTAAACTCCCACATGACGGTTTTCTCCGGATTGTTGCCTGATTCCGAGAAGCCTGCGGGATCAGTCACATCCAGTGCAAAGATACCTCTACTACCACCACGTAGACCGCCTACTAGCACAGTTTTCCAACTTCTCGTACCGCCTGAGCTGGTACTGGCATAGACATCCGCTAACGAGGCCGTGAGATCAACACTGTATCGATGTGCGTAAGCCGGATCCGTCAGGTAATGAATGCCGTCCGAGGGATTGTCCGAAAACAGTGAATTCGGCATGTAGCCCAGGATTTCGTCGCCATCAGCCTGCGCAAACCCGTGCAGCATTCCATCGTTGCCACCGACATAGATCACGCCCGGTCGATTCGCTTGCGCGTTTCGAAACTCGGTATAGGTTTCTCCGATGCCACCTGGAAAAGGTGCAACGTCCGGCCAGTTCGATTCCGGAGTTCCCGCGAAGACCGGGCCAGAATGGATAATGTCTCCCAGACGGCCCGCACGCTCCCGCAATCCTTTGCTTGTATACGTATCGCTACCGTCATCGTAGTAACAGGTTTCTGACGATGAAAACTCGCATCCCCGGTCACCGCGGATGTAACCGTGCCGCGCCATACCAGTGGCCTCGTTGTCGAGACCGCCACTGGTATTAGTACGAAAATCGTTCTTCTGCGCCTTGGTGAGATCTGCCCATTGCAGCGCGATACCGTCTTTTCCGTCGTAAGTCAGCAATACTCTGGGTTTAACTGATAGATCGCGAGCGTTCAATCGGCCCGCCGCGGCCCAGGTCGGGGTCGTGTTGATCGACCCGGTGTCTGCATCCAGGTCATACGCGAGCAGGTTGCCGTTCCAGCGCTCGCTGTTAAACAGCGCCAGATACACTTCCGAGTTAGTGCTCAACGACCCGGTATTAAATGCGACCGAAGCAGCAGACCCTAATCTACCTTGAATTGACTGCAGCGCACCGCGCAGCCCGGTGATCAATTGCACGGGGTTTTGAGCGCTCAGGAAGTCGCCGCGACCGTTCCATGCGGCGTGTCGGAGGTCGTCGATTCTTTTCGGGTCGCTATTGGGCCTTGGCCAGGCGAACGGATCGGTAGTATTTGGCGGCATCGCCGTTAATGTGCCATCCACTCCGAATGCGACGGAGTAGGTAACGACGTGCTGCGCTTTGTTCTCGTCAATGCCTCCAGGAGGCGGATTCAAATTGTTGTCAACGCGCGGCCTGATGTCGTCTTCGTAATATTCCATGGCAATATCGGCGAGCCCGTTGCTATGGGTGTCACCATAAGGACCGGCAGTACCACTGTCCCATATCGTATCGTTGTTGCCGTCGGTGTTACCAAGGCCCCAAAAAGAACCGTTATAAAAGCCGTCCGTCATTAGTACTGTAAAATTTTGCTGACACTCGCCGCCTGAACTAACGGGCAACGCCGGGCAAGTACGGAAAAACGAATTCGATTTGCAAGAAAGATACCTGCCACCGTTATCAAACGCTCTACGAAGTGGTGTGCCTCCCCTTGCCCGAAAAGAATACAACGATTCGAGCAGGTTTTGCTTGGCACCGGACCTTGGGCTGTCATTCATCGAACTTATAGCGGTATTGACGGCACCATTATTGTGCAGCGTCACCATACCCATGCGGGAATTGCTGGCGCTGGCTATGACCTGACCGTAGCCGGCTTTGGCAACGTATTCACGTTTGCGGTAAAAACTGAACCAGTTCGCGAAGTTGCGAATCTCCTCTGCGTAAGTGCACGACGGCGCGGCAGCGCAATCCCGACGGTTCGCGCTGCCAACATACACCGGCGTCGCCGGTCGAATCTCGACCAGGTCGTGCTCGTCGGCGGCATCTACAACGCCGTCGGCGTCAGTGTCCGTCCAGACATAATGGCGAGGCATATAAAAGTTTCTTACGGTGAATGTACGTAATCTGCCGGCGCAGTAGTCCGTACGGTAACTGGTCGTCCTCGTCAGATTGACACTTCCTGACGCTGGTTTATACGGGTCATACAATGCTGCCAAAGGATTGGCATTTTGGTAGAGCGCGTTGTTTGAGTCTTCGCCTGGCCACGGCGTGTACGTGACGCCAGGATCGTAATAGAGTCGGTTGTAGTCTTTGTTCCATGCACGCCATACACCCCCGTAAGGGGCGGCTATGCGCCGTTTCTTCAATTCCTCTTCTGGCGCCACCGTCCAGTAATAGTCGTTGTCAGGAGCCGGCTGGGAATAGTAGTAGGTACAGCCAAGTCTCATGACGCCGCCGTTTTCCTCAGTCATCAGACCCCAGTCCATACTCCCTGAATCGTCAAGCATGAACAGGATATTCGGTTCGACTGAATTACTGAGAAACAACGGCGCATCGGAGAGTGTGCCCGGTGCAGCTGGCACCGTAGTCGGGCTTAGCAGTGCAAAACTCAAAACAGCGGCAGCAGCCGTGGCTTGAAGTGACGTTTTTCTGGTCGTCGTAGTCATAATTTTTGGCCAAATAGGAGCTAGAAAATACGCCCGTAGTGAGTACGCAGAATTACCTCAGCGGAATCGGCGTTGCCACCGGTGCCGCGAGCCGTGATTTTGAAAACAGAGACATCTCCGGAGCCTTTGTTGTCGCCGTAGCCGGACATGTTCAATGCGCCCTCTGCACCGACGACAGTTGTGAAGTGTTTTATGAAATATTTCGGTGGCTGATACGCACCATAGGAAGAATCCGTTATGACGTGATTACTGGAGTCGCTCCAGGTTACCGCATAGGTAGCTTCGGGCTCTGCATCTGTCAACCCGAACAGGCCCGCGGTACCGTCAAAGTTTCCCAGGCTGGCAACTGCTTCAACAGCATTTTCTGCTTCTCGCGCAGCTGACTCCGCCGATTGAAATGCGAGATTTCGATCCAGCGTATTGCCCGCCATTTTTTCTTCAAGCATCGTGCCCTGCATGCTGCTTACCGCGATCAAGGTGACGACCAGCAACAATATCAGGCTAACTGCCAGAACCGCTCCAGTTTGCCGATGTCGGCCACTCGCCAGGCTATTTGACTGAGCTACGAATTGCATAATTGTTGCCTTTTGAATGCTCATAACCGATTCCGAATAGTGACCGTGCTCGTATATACCTGACGCAGGCGATTGTCCGCGGCGACAACATTGGTACCGAGAACACTGTAATTTTGCGCTATGCCACCGGTCAGGTTGTCATCATATGAGCGCGCAACGACTGCAAAACGAATGCTGATGACAGCTTCCATATCAGCCACCTGATTGGCCGAAACGTAGTAATTGGCGACGCCAGATCCGTCGGTGTCTTCCCCGTACAGGACTTGAAGATCTTCGACTCCGTCCAGAAATTCCAGGCCATTTCTGAACAGCGCGGGTTGTCCTTCCGACCCGTTGCCGACTGTGTAAACAAGTTCCTGGACGGCGAATACAGTCGCATCGGACCCGTATATTTTCGATAGGCAATGCGCGTTCGCGCCCGGGCAACCCGGATTCGAGGCATTGTGGTTACCAGGTGAAGCAGCACCCGTGTTGTGGACAAGGTTTCCGGAACCGTTCGGGTTCGCGTTCGAGATTTGGAAAATATCGGCCGCGCTGCAATCACCTGCCAATACGATATCGTCTTGCGCCAGTCCGTTCCCTTTCGCTACCTTGAGAACCGCCGATGCCTGTGGTCCGTAGGGAGGCTCAAGATCGAGTCCTGAGTTGATACCGCCACGCAATATCAGCGTATCAGGTTCTCCGGCGTCACCCTCTGTTCCGCCGATACCGCCGGCCGCAAAATCAATAAAACCCACACCAGTGGTTTTCAGATTGTTGACGACTTCACTGCCATCGTTGAGACAGCCCCAAAAATCGGCCATTCGGGCGTCTCTGGAAATAAGCTCCAGGGCCATTCGTCCGCTTTCCTGCATTCTGGATACAGCGTCGTGAACTCGGTAGGACTGTCGCGACGAAGAGAAAATCTGCAGCGCGCCGCCCATGAGCAAGACGCCGAGCAGCATTGCGATCATCACCTCAACTAGCGTGATGCCCGCTTGCCTGCGTAAGGTGGTTTTGGGGTGTTTTATATTCATTTCTACAACTGGTAGGTGATCGTTAGTCTTTCGGTATTGGCGACCGTCATGTTGATCACGCCATCGCGATTGTCGTCCCACCAAATCTTCACTGTGAACTGAGTGCCGTTGCCGTCGCACTGCGGGTTCGCAGCAGTCGTGCCGTCGTTCGGCGTGCTGTCGATACATACCCAACCCTGCCCCATGGGCAAGTAAGTGGCGATCGCGGCATTCCACTCGGCGATATCGTTTTGGGCAAGTTGCACCGGCGTGCAGCCCAAGTTGGAGTTACAGGTGGCAACCACTGCGGCGGTTACTGGGTCGTACGCATTGGCGTTGGAGCCGACAATATTCGAACGCATGCGGTCGGCCAGGTCGTATGCCAGGGCCGTTACCTGTGATCGCATGAATGAGCTTTGGTTATTGCTTAGCGCCGCGGCCTGCAGTCCCGCGAGCCCAACCAACCCGATCGACAGCAAGAGTGCGGCGACCAGAACCTCCACGAGGGTAAATCCGGACTGCTTGGACCGGTCCACCACGGTCTTGCGGACCGGCATCAGGTACACCCCTGGCGCGACACATTGGTTCGGCCGACGGCATTGACACGAATCAGTCTGCCGGTCTCGCCCGTTCGATCGTCGCAAAGCACCAGATCGTCACCGCCAGCAAGGGAAAATCCGCGTGAATCGTAGGTGAATCCGGCTGTCCCCGAACTTGAGAACGCCAATGAATCATTCAGTGGCTCGAACACCGACACGATTTCATTCGCATCGGTCACGGTATCCCGGTCTTTATCGACCCACACTATCCAACCGATTGACCAGTCCGTAGTCGCGATGCAATCCGGAACCGGGTCGTCATAATTAGCGCTGGCGCAAACTGTCGCATTGCGCTGGTACCGAACAGCGGCACTTCTTGCCAAACTGACCGACGTGACGAATTGATTCGCCTGCGTAACCAAGCGGTTGTCCATTATCACGGCGCGAAAACTCGGCACGCCGACAGATAACACGATCGCGCCTACAGTGAGGGTGATCATGAGTTCAAGTAATGTAAATCCGCTGCTGCGCTTCATTGCCCTTCCCGTCGTTGGCGTACCCAGGATTCAGAGCACGCCGCAATTAACGAGATTATTAGCTTTCGAAGCGTTTTTTCCTGTGACGAACATCAAGAAACGCAAAGGTTGAGGCAGAAATTCCGACTAATGGTCGATTTGCAGCGACAAACGGCGCAACGACCGTCAGCGCTGATTTCACTTCATGCCGCCGTCGGCCATTATGTCAAGTAGCAGCCGGATTATATTCTTCAGCCAGCGACTTGCGTTCGTTGATATCCTCAAGCTCCTGCATGATCGCCTGACCCAATGCTTCTGTACCAACACCGGTCGCAGCGCTGACCTCAAATACGGGTCCTTTCCAGTCCAGCTCTTCGAGCAACATTTCCTTCGCGACGGCTTGGTCTTCCCCTGAGAGTAAATCGATCTTGTTAATCACAAGCCAGCGTGGTTTTGCCGCGAGGTCCTCTGAAAAATTGGCCAGCTCCTGAGCGATCGCCCGGACCTCGTTGGCAGGATCAACGGACGGATCGATAGGCGCAATATCGACAACATGCAGTAGCAAACCGGTGCGTTGCAGATGCTTCAAGAATTGAATGCCCAGCCCGGCGCCTTCGGACGCGCCCTCGATAAGGCCTGGAATATCGGCCATGACGAAA
>JAJFKQ010000168.1 GCA_021773155.1 Woeseiaceae bacterium
GCGGGAGATGCAACGACGTCACAGCCCTCTGCCGAGAACCCGGGCTGCCGGGTGATCACGATATTTTGCCGTCCCGGCAACGGGCGGCCGATCGACTCCCAGGTAAGCCGTCCCATCACAATGGGTTTCCCCATGGTGAGCTTTTTGAAACGCTTTAGATCATCCGATATTTTCCAGGGCAATTCACCCTGCACGCCGATTACGTTGTTCGTCGATGCCGCGACGATAATGCTGATCATCACGGTTCCAGCTAGACCGCGACGGCGGCTTTGATGTGCGGGTGCGACTCGTAATTGAGTATCTCGAAATCCCCGAATGTATAGTCGAAAATACTCTCCGGGCGACGCTTGATCGACAATCGGGGCAATGGCAACGGCTCGCGACTCAGTTGCTCGTTGGCCTGTTGCAAATGGTTGGAATACAGATGGCAATCACCACCTGTCCAGACAAAGTCTCCAACCGCCAGGTCCGCTTGCTGTGCCAGCATATGCGTTAGCAAAGCGTAGGACGCAATATTGAAGGGCACTCCAAGAAAGATATCGCAGCTACGCTGGTACAGCTGGCAGGACAGCTTGCCGTCGGCAACGTAAAACTGAAAAAGGCAATGGCAGGGCGGCAAGGCCATATTCTCGATTTCGCCGACATTCCACGCACTGAGCATGATGCGCCGGGAGTCGGGTGTTTCACGGAGTTGCTGCATGATCTGAGCGATCTGGTCGATAGAACCGCCATCTGGCGTTGGCCAATTGCGCCATTGCACACCGTACACAGGTCCGAGATCCCCGTTTTCATCAGCCCAGTCATCCCAGATCGATACACCATTGTCTTTGAGATACTGGATATTGCTGTCGCCGGTCAAAAACCAGAGCAGCTCATGAATGATCGAGCGCAGGTGCAGTTTCTTGGTCGTGACGAGCGGAAATCCCTCGCTCAGGTCAAAGCGCATTTGGTGACCGAACACGCTGACTGTTCCGGTGCCGGTGCGATCACTTTTGACGGTACCGTTGTCGCGCACGTGGCGCATGAGGTCCAGGTACTGTTTCATACGCGCTTCTTGTACGCCATGACCAGTAGTATTGAACCGAGAATAATCATCGGCAGCGTTAGAACCTGACCCATTGTTAGCCAGTCCATAGCGAGATATCCGAGGTGACTGTCTGGCACACGCACAAATTCAACGGCGAATCGGAACACGCCATACAGCAAGAGAAACAAGCCCGAAACGGACATATAGGGCCGCTCTCTGCTTGAAAAGACCCACAGGATTACGAACAGAACGAATCCTTCAAGAATCGCTTCGTACAGCATGGATGCGTGCAAGACCGTGCCATTGACGTTGAAACCCCACGGCATATCGGTGGGTTTGCCCCAAAGTTCGCCATTGATGAAGTTGCCGATACGACCGAAACCCAGACCCAGGGGAACGATCGGCGCTACAAAATCCAGCACGCCCCAAACCCGGACGCCGAGGTGCCGCGCATAAATCCACATCGCGATCATCACGCCGGCCAGGCCGCCGTGAAACGACATTCCACCCTGAGTGATCTTAAAGAGATAAAGGGGATCGCTCGTCAACTGATCCCAGCCGTAAAAAAGCGCGTATCCCAACCGACCGCCAACAATGACGCCGAGCATTCCGTAAAAGAGCAAATCGTCGACCTGGGCTGGCTTGATGATCGACCAACTCTTTCGTGCTCTGTTTCTGGCCAGCCACCAGGCCAACAAGAAGGCGATAACGTACATCAACCCGTACCAGCGTATTTTGAGCGGTCCGAGGGCAAAAATGATCGGATCGATCTCGGGATATGTCAGCATGAAATCCTGCTAGTCGTCGATATAAGACGCGTATCATAGTCAGTTTCCACAGCCCGTCATAGTGGCCGTCGCCACAGGAACCCATAAAATGCCGAATCGCCTGTCCGCAGAGTCCAGCCCATACCTGCAGCAACACGCCGATAATCCCGTTGACTGGTTTCCCTGGGGCGATGAGGCCTTCGAGGAGGCCCGAAAGACGGGCAAACCGATTCTGCTGTCGGTTGGCTATTCAGCCTGCCACTGGTGCCATGTCATGGCACACGAGTCGTTCGAAAACGATGCTATAGCCGATGTCATGAATCGCCTCTACGTGAACGTCAAAGTTGATCGTGAAGAGCGTCCCGACGTCGACAAGATCTACCAGACGGCGCACCAGCTACTGACA
Source organism: Woeseiaceae bacterium (assembly GCA_021773155.1). GTDB lineage: Bacteria > Pseudomonadota > Gammaproteobacteria > Steroidobacterales > Woeseiaceae > UBA1847. Next base: position 2,201 of record JAJFKQ010000168.1, read on the forward strand.
CAGCGCGGTGGTGGCTGGCCATTGACGATGTTTCTGGACGGCGACAATCGCCGACCGTTTTTTGGTGGCACTTACTTCCCGAGCGAGCCCCGACACGGCTTGCCCGCATTTACGGACTTGCTGCAAAAAGTGTCGGCCTTTTACTTGGAACAACGCGATGAAATCCGCACGCAAAGTAAGCAATTGCTCGACATTTTCAAAACACTCGAACCCGCTGGCAGCGGTGATGCAGCAACACTCAGTGAGCAGCCCTTGCAGCAAGCACGCGACACGTTCGCGCAAACATTTGATCGGGACTACGGTGGTTTCGGCTCGGCGCCCAAGTTTCCGCATGCGACAACGATAGACCGGCTGCTGCGTCACTGGCGAGCCAGTGCCAATGACGTTGAACCTGATCTCGACGCCTTGCTGATGTCAACGCTGACCCTCACTCGCATGGCCGACGGCGGGCTCTTTGACCATGTTGGTGGTGGCTTCTGCCGATACTCGGTCGATAAGTACTGGCAAATTCCGCATTTCGAAAAAATGCTGTATGACAACGGACCGCTGCTGGCCTTGTACGCGCAGGCGGCACTGGCTACCGGTGAGTCCCTGTTTATCGAAACGGCGAATGCCACAGCCGACTGGATGCTTGCCGACATGCAGGCAGACAACGGCGGCTTGTTTTCGACACGAGACGCCGACTCGGAGGGTGAGGAAGGTTTGTACTACCTGTGGACACCGGAGCAGGTAGAAAAATTGCTCGGCGATGACTACGCTGTCTTCGCTCGCCGGTTCGGGCTGGACCAGAACGCAAACTTCGAAGGCCAGTGGCATCTCACTGTTCGCGAACCGATCGCAGATGATGATGCTCGTACGTCTATTGAGCGTGCAAAGAAAATCCTGTTGGCTGAGCGGGACAATCGTATCGCTCCAGGTCGGGATGAAAAACAACTGACCTCCTGGAATGCACTGGCTATTCGTGGTCTTGCCGTCGCAGGGCGTTCGCTGGACCGGCCAGAATTGACGGCTGCAGCCTCTAAAGCTGTCGATTTTATTATAGAAAACCTCATTGAGAATGGACGACTTCTGGCGAGCTACAAAGACGGTGAAGCTCGTTTTCCCGCATACCTCGATGATCACGCGTTCCTGCTGGATGCGCTGCTCGAACTGCTGCAGTCGAACTGGCAAACAAAACATCTCGAGTTTGCTGTGCAGCTCGCCGAACTGATACTCGAGCATTTCGAGGACGACGCGCGAGGCGGTTTCTACTTCACGGCCAATGATCACGAAGCGCTGATACACAGACCAAAGTCTCTGGCCGACGAAGCAGTACCATCGGGCAACGGTATCGCCGCGTTTGCTTTGCAGCGACTGGGATTCCTGCTTGGCGAGACCCGTTACCTGGACGCAGCAGAGAGGACGTTGCGTGGCGCATGGCAGGCCATTGATGAGTACCCGCATGGACATGTCAGCCTGCTAACCGTACTGGAAGAGTTCCTGACACATCCTGAGATTATCGTCATACGTGGCGAGTCCGAAGAGATCGCCCGCTGGCGTGATTCAGCCGCCAAACTTTATGCGCCCAGCCGCATGGTTTTCGCAATCGAGACTGCCGAGAAGGATTTACCGGGCGCATTAGCAGATCGAAAACCGATTGACGGAGAAACGGTTGCCTACAAATGTGTCGGCACGCATTGCGAAATGCCGGTCACGACCTGGGAGGCATTAGCAGCAGAACTCAGCGAGGCTACCGGCTGAGTTCTCTCACTGTGGCCGCGTCATGAATCCGCTGCAGCGCGTCTTTTCGATATCGAACATCCAGACTTTCCAATGGCAGTTCAAGCGTTTGCTCAATTCTGGTTCGCAGTTGAGCGTAGGCCTCATCGAAAGCCGCATCCGTCTCATCATCGCTGGCATCGGCCGGGTCCGGTATTCCCCAATGAACAGGCACCGGGCTGCCACTCCAGACGGGGCATGACTCGCCCGCCGCGCTGTCGCATACAGTGACGACAAAATCGATAGCAGGAGCATCTACTCCACTGAACTGTGCCCAGGACTTCGAGGTAAGTCCTGCTGTCGAATGACCTTCTTTTTGCAGCTTGGCGATGGCGCCGGGATTCACAGCGCCTGCCGGATGGCTACCGGCGCTGAACGCTTCTACCCTGCCTCGACCGAGCTCGTTGAACAGGACCTCTGCCAAAATGCTGCGGCACGAATTGCCGGTACAAAGGACAAGGATCCGCATGGGTTCTAATTTCTCGCTCATTCGAGCTCCTGCCCGGTCGGCATGGGTTGGCTACGTCGTTGCAGCGCCGCGCCGAGGTCTGGCGAGACGTAAAATTCGAGTGGTTTCTTAAGCCTGATTTGAAAGTTATGCCGGCTTTCCTGCGCCTGCCTGAAACGAATACTGTCCCACGGTATCAGGACGCATGCGGGTGCTTTCTTTGGATCGGGCCCGTTGTACATCATCCAGAAGCCCTCATCGTCCAGAGCTGCATCAACATGAGCGAGCTCGTAGATACCCAGAGAAATATCTTCGCCGGGAAATGTGATCGAAGCCGGACGTCGATCGGTTTCGTAGCGCGTCGCTACCTCGCGCCAGACACCAACGTATTTAGCAGGTTTGTAAACAAATGCTGCGACCGCAACGATGCCAAGAATCGCGAATACGCCTATGGGTGATGCCAGGAAGTCCATCTCAAACACTCATCATGATCGAAATTTACTGATATGCGGTCAGCACATCACCCGTCGCTGGAACAACGCGACTCGAGCCCGCACCTTTGAAAACGATGGGCAGCGACTCGACGGTCAGGCCGGAATTTTTTTGCGCTGAAAAATGCAAATGTGGCCCGCTGGTAAATCCGGTATTGCCGGAGTCGGCAATGTATTGCCCTGCACGAACACGGTCACCCGGTTTCACGCGAATGGAATTCCAGTTCAAATGGGCATAGAGCGAGAACGTGCCATCGTCATGCAGTATGCGAATGATATTTACTGCTTGCCCATCCCGCGACAGGTCCAGCCCGCCACGATAATTGTGTGCTGCAACATCAAACACGACGCCATCACGCGCGGCGAGAATGTCTGTACCTACCGGCATCGAAATATCGACCGCGTATACGCTGTCGAGCGTTTGATGCGTTAACGCGTCCGGAAAGGCCTGTGTAATCGGGAAGTTACGCCCCGCTGAGAACGGCGTCAGGTATCCGGCCCCTGCTTGATGCTGCGCAGTCGGATCACCGGGCATGTACTCAAATTGATATTCGACGAACGGCGCAACAAGCTCCTGCAGAACATCAAGGTTCAGGAGCAATTGGTCGCTGCGCGGGTCGATAACCCAGCGCAAAATCTGATCTGGCGGCGGATATTCAACGCCTGTGATTTCGATGAATTTTAACCGAACCTCGATCGGCGCATAAAAATCATTGTGCGCGACGAATTCAATTGTTGTTCCAAGAAATTCATGAGTAATCGAAAACTCCGGCGCTACGAAAGTCATTTCCAACTCGTGAACTTCGACCTTCTTCTGTTCCACGGGCTTCCTGTCCGTGTATATCCACTCGCCATTCTCACCCTGGTACTTGTACATCGTCTCAGCGTGCGAATCATTTCCGCCAGCAAGGGCCAATATTGCGAGCAGCAAGATTAGTCTTACAGAAAACATTGAGCTATGACCCAAAGTCTGTGCGCCTCCAGCCGTTGTTCTTACGGCGAATTTCATATGCCGGCCAGTACTGATTATCCAGTTTCAGGGTAATGACTTCCGCGGTGCCATTCCACGTCACGGTCTTCAGCCGTACCGACTCCCGATGCTCAATATCTTTTACAGCATCGATAAATGCTTGCAAGTCCGGTGTTGGCACTTCGTTAACCTCCACCACACGCCGTCCGGCCCAAAGGCCATAGCGCGTCGCCGGCGAACCGTAGTTAAAATAGGCTACGTAGACTCCGTCAGTGGCGACGCCACGCTGCGCCGCCATCGCTCGATGCGGATCCTGCAACAATGCGCCAGCCCACGACACGGCGCGATCAATGCCGCGCCCCGTCAATGCCGCCGTCTTCACGGTGATTTCCTGCACTGCGTCGTTGCGCCAAACCGTGACCACCACCTCCGCCTTTTGCACGGCATTTTCGAGTGCTCTGTACGAGGTCACAACCTCGCCGTCGATAGCCAGTACCATGTCACCATTCTTAAGCAGCCTGGCCGCGGAAGTATCGGCGACCAGCCGCATCACGCTCAGCGCCCTGCGACGAACTGGATTGTTTTTCTCGAGTCGAGCAATCCACTCTTCATCAACACCCATCTTGCGCGCTGCAAACAGCGGCGCATAAACGAATTCCGCCTCCAGCGAATAAAACGGCTTGCCTTCCCGGACTGTTTCGAGAAATTGCATAATCACTTCACTGCTAACGCCGCGATTGAACTGCGACGCATCTTCACCGGACTGCAACACAAAACTTGACCAGCTCGCCAGCACGCGGCCTTTCTTGTCGACCAACACGCCATCGAAATCACTCGGTGCGGTTACCAGATCGATACCTTCTATGTTCGAATCCCGAAAACGCAATGTTCTCGACAAAGGCAGTACCAGGGGATCGACGGAAGAGACTGTACTGTGCTGATGAGCAAGCTGGTGATCCGCCTTGATACCGACGACCCACACATCGTCACCCGGCATCAGTGATCTGTTGTTGAATTCAGCATCTTTGACCGGTGTATCACCAATACTCCTGGGATCGTAAGACACGATCGCGAAGTTGTGCAACGGATGTAGTTGCTCAATTTTTGCATCGACTTCCAGTGAACCGGCAAACGTTATCGTTACATCGCCAATCGCTACCGGTACAGTATTGCGATCAACCACCACATAACCGCGTTCCTTATCCACGATAAGCCCCGTTCCATAGTAGTGCCGCTCCGTGACACCTGACAATGTGTAGGGCAGGCTAAATGTCACCACAACAAGCGACGGTGCGATTTTTTTCAGACGCGGATCGTCGTAAGACTTCAGTCGTGTACTGGAAACTTTCGCCGGCTCCGGGTCCGGGCCATCAGCCAGCGTCCGGCACGGCCATGACCCATCGGTATCATCCCGTGCACAGCGCTGCGCGGGGAACCAGATGCGATCCATCTGCAGCAAGCGCACGACTGAGTTCTGCGGGTTCTCCATGTTGACGTAGCGAACCTTGGCGCGCTCACCATCGGCCAACTGATCCAGTGCCGCCTCAAAATCATCCAGATCGTTTATCGGTTTGCCATCCATCTCGATGATGACTGCACCACGAGGAATCGCAGCTTTCGAAAACAAATAACCCGGATTGGCAACGTAAACTCCAGTCGGCTGGCGGTTGTAATGCCGCGCCTGTTGATACGACAACTTATTGACGATGCCATCGCCAAACTCGATAAATTCGTCTGGCGTAATCTTGTGCAAATCGTCGACAGGAATCTTGCTAACAATGCGCCGGCCGCCACGCTCGATTTCCACTTCAATTTCCTTACCCACATGACTGTCCAGAACTGCCTCAAGTGGAATAAATTCGGTAACCATTTCGCCGTTGACTCGAATCAAAATATCTCCCGACGCCAATTTCCCTGCAGAGGGCGAACCTGGGATCACCTGATCAACTGTCAACATACTGGTTTGCGCAGCATTCCTTGAGCGCGCCAGTTGTTCAGACCCGGACGTCAGCCCCAGCCGCCGCAATTCGTCGAATGGTTTACTTTGAAATGTTGTTTGCAGCGTGCCGCGTGATACCGGGTCGCCCGAGCGTATCTCTTGCAGTGCGCGGTCGATGCGATCCAGCGGCAGGAAGAAACTGCTCGCGGCCGAATTGTTCGCACCAGCGTTCAGCGCGATGACCTGACCGTCGATATTGACTACCGGCGAACCCGACGATCCGCCTGACGTACCGGACGCCGCCTGAAAGTAAAAAGTATTGAAATCATTATATTTACCGCGCCCGTAAGACGGCGCTTTGCGATCCAGCCGTGCGATCGTGCCTGCGAGAATGGAAAGCTGCTCGCCGGCATCATTACCAATAACGCGAATTTCCTTGCCGATTCCGGCGCCGTTCGGCAGCAATGGTAGTTCTGCTGGCTCGATGTAGCGCAGCTCCGCCGGATCGTAACGAAAAAAACCAAAGTCGTGAACAGGATCGCGATAGATTGGTGTTAACCGAACCTCTTCGTTATTGCGGAAGATTGCCTCGGCGATAACCGGACCGGGTGTCACGACATGTCGATTGGTGAGGATGATGCCACGATCGGCGTCGACGACGAATCCGGTTGCCTGCGAAGACGAATTCCATTCGGTGTCGAAAGCCCGCGTGCTGTCCACGCGGATCGACACCACGCCAGAGGAAATTCGCTCGAGCGTTTCAGTCCATTCGGTGTCTTCGGCTACCGCCGCCATGCCTGCAAGCAGCAAGAGGGCTGCTGCCAGTATCCTGACCTTTGTCATAGTTTTCCAAGAAATAGATGTATCGATAACGGGGCTGAGCACCCACCCATACTATTCTCGACTATCCGGGCGCCCAGCGGTTCCCTATTTCAACAAAATCAGGAAGTAAGTGCGACTACCAGGATCACGTTTCCTCAGGTCGGTACGCCAGATCCAGTTGCCGTGCCGCCTTGACGTCATCCAGACGCCGTACTGGCATTGAGTAAGGCGCATCCTTGAACTCAGTGCCCTCCTTCGCTGCCGTTGCTATCTCGATCATGGCCGTGACGAAATTATCCAGCGTTTCCTTGCTTTCGGTCTCGGTCGGTTCAATGAGCAAACACTCTGGCACCAGCAATGGAAAATAGGTCGTCGGCGCATGATAGTTCTTGTCGAGCAGTGCTTTGGCAACATCCATGGCCGTCAAATTTACCGACTTGGCTTCGTGCTTCATTGTCACAATAAACTCATGGCTGGCGCGGCGCGTGGGAAATGCCAACTCAAAACCGGCGTCGCGCAATCTTGCTGCCAGGTAGTTAGCATTCAAGGTTGCATACTCTGATACGCGCTCCATGCCGTCACGGCCGAGCATGCGCATGTAGACGTAAGCCCGTATCAAGACACCGGCGTTACCCATAAAAGCGGATAAGCGACCGATGCTTTGTGGCAGGTCTGCTTCGGACAGCCAGTCGTAGATCGTTTCACCATCAACTTCGCGACTGCCAACGATCGGAATCGGCATGAACGGCAACAGTCGGTCATTCACGCCAACAGCACCTGAACCCGGACCACCGCCACCATGTGGTGTCGAGAAGGTCTTGTGCAGGTTCATGTGAATGACGTCGAAGTCCATGTCCCCGGGACGAACTTTACCGAGGATCGCGTTGAGGTTAGCGCCATCGTAGTACAGCAGACCGCCCGCATCGTGGACGAGGTCTGCAACTTCTTTGATGTGCCGTTCGAATACGCCCAGCGTCGATGGATTGGTGAGCATGATGCCGGCTGTTTGTGGTCCGACGGCTGCTTTCAGAGCGTCAAAGTCTATATCGCCTTCCGGCCCTGTCGGCACTTCCTTAACAATACAACCACACATGGTTGCGGTTGCCGGGTTCGTGCCGTGGGCGGCATCCGGGCAAATAATTTCCGTACGCCCATGGTCACCGCGCGCATCATGATAGGCCTTGATCATGGCGACGCCCGCGAACTCACCTTGCGCGCCAGCCATCGGTGTCAGTGAAACGCCCTTCATGCCCGTCACGTCCTTGAGCATTTCCTGTAGCTCAAACATG
>JAJFKQ010000169.1 GCA_021773155.1 Woeseiaceae bacterium
GTGATAATTTCCGAGCGCAACACGTCATCACTCGTTACTGCCTGCGCGCCGCCGTTTGCCTCGGTCAGGCATCGTGCGGCGATCGTGGCCCAACGATTCAAAGCACCGTCATCGCAAGCAGCAATCGCCGATGCCTGCAGTCCGGCGCAAGCCAGGAAGTCGATGCCGAGTGGTTGTAGAAAAATGGGGTCGAGTGCCCATTCGGTCAAAGCGTAATAGTCCGACATGGATGGTTTCGCGTGCGCGACCACCAACACGGTGTCGTAAGCGCCCGCACGAATCTGACAAGCGGCGTGTATCGCGGCGCATAAGCCGTCCGCCGCTATTCTCGTTTCCGGTTTCATAACCGCGCCAACGACTTCCGTTACCGCGATGTTCGAAGCAGTCAAGCCATCGAACACGTCGACCGACGCCGTTACGACAGCATCGATATCGTCGTAGCTCATAGCGGCGTTCACCAACGCCGCCTGCACCGACTCCAGAACCATCTCCGGAATCGAGCGCGGATCTACCGGCGTCGGCCCGGTCAGGCCCCAACCTGCAATGGCGACAGGTGGTGCATTTGTCGTAGTCACGTCTGTTACTTTTCCGGCACCAGGCCCGACGACCTGGCAATCAGTTCGCGCATGACCTCACTACTGCCGGCCCCAATGGTCAGTGCCAGAGAATCCCGGTACAAGCGGGCCATCACGCATTCTTCCATATGACTCATGCCACCGAAAATTTGCGCACACTCCCGCGCCACATCCAGCGCCGTCTCGCAAGCGAACAATTTGGCCATCGATACGATTCGGTCACAGGGCTCACCACGAACATAGAGGTCGATCGCCCGGTACGCCAATGTCTCCGCTGCCTCAGTTTTCGTGAGCACATCTGCCAGCCGATGCTGCCACACCTGAAATCCGAGCAGATATTGGCCGAATACCTTGCGCTCAAGGCCGTAGTCCCGTGCCGCCTCCGACATCAGGCGCATCTGCATGCTGGCAATAATCGACAGCACCAGACGTTCGCCCTCGAAGCCCTGCATGATGAGCTTGAATCCACCGTTCTCCCCACCCAACAGGTAATCCGCCGGAACACGGCAATCCTCGAATGCTATCTCCGCTGTATCCGAGGCGTGAGTACCAATTTTTCTCAGGCGGCTACGGCTTAGTCCGGGTGTATCTGCCGGTATGACAAGCAGTGATATCCCACCGTATCCAGGCCCTCCGGTGCGGACCGCGGTCGTGATGTAGTCTGAGATCGTGCCGTTGGTGATGAATGTCTTCGAGCCGTTCACGATGTAGTCATCGCCATCACGCACCGCCCGCGTGCTGATAGCGGCGACGTCGCTGCCCGCGTTGGGTTCGCTGACACCCAGTGCACCGATTTTTTTGCCCGCTGTCGCGTCATGCAGGAACTCTTCCTTGACGCGATCACTGCCACCGCGGCTGATCAACATGGTCGCGAATTCTGCGTGTGCCATAACAGCGACCGGCACGCCAATAGTGCCACCACGCATGAGCTCCTGAATCAGGATCGTCGTGTACCAGAAATCAAGACCACCACCGCCGTATTCCGTCGGCAATCGTACGCCAAGAAAACCCAGCTCCCCGAGTTGCTCAAACAGATCGCGTGGAACCGCTCCTTCCATCTCCCATTCGAGTACGTACGGTTTGATTTCGCGCTCAACGAAATCGCGCAGCGTGTCGCGAAACATTTCATGTTCGTCGGAGAAATTTGGCAGCATAACGTCCTCTCTGTAACAGGGGTTCCAGATATTGTGTCCGCAATCGGCAAAGCCGAAACAAACGGGCGGTGGGCATGCTTGTGGCAAGACTAATTATAGTTTAACTTACTTGTCAAGTGTTACTCGATAACTGAGTAACCAATCTAATGTCAAGCCTGAACGTGTGGACTGAAGCCTATGCAACGGGATATTTGTGCAGAATCTTTTGTCCGGAGAAGACCAATGCTAACCTTGCCTTCCATCATAAACCGCGCAGTGCAAGTCAACGGTGAGGCACCTGCAACCATAATGCGAGACAGGGTTCGAACCTGGAGAGAACTTGGGAAAGAGGTCGCATTACTCGCCGGCGGGCTGAAAAAGCTGGGTGTGGAGCCTGACGATCGGGTTGCAATACTGGCGCTTAACAGCGACAGCTACTACTTATCGATGTTTGCGGTTTCTCTGGCCGGTGGTGTATTCGTGCCAGTCAATACGCGCCTTGCGCCTGCCGAGCTCGTCCACTGGCTCGCCGACTCCGGCAGCTCGGTAATATTTGTCGACGACGCCATGACCCCGATGCTGCTTGCGGTACTCGAAGAGCTGCCATCACTGCCGCAAATCGTCTACCTGGGTACGGACGAGTTACCGGCCAACGCCATTGCCCTGGAGTCGCTGCTTTCCGATGCTGAACCGATAACGGATGCAACGAGATCGGCAGATGATCTCGCCGGCCTGTTCTACACGGGCGGGACGACGGGTGTTTCCAAGGGTGTGATGCTGACTCACCGAAATCTGTTGCTCAATGTTCTGCAGACGCAGCTCGGGCTGGAATCCAGGACCGGGGATGTCATTCTTCAGGTAGCGCCACTGTTTCACGTCGCCGGTGGGTTCATGTGCGTCGCTGCCGCGGTGCTCGCGGGAACGAATGTGTTTATTCCATCTTTTACACCAGCAGCGACACTTGAAGCAATTGACTGCCACCGTGTCACGCGAATGTTTCTCGCACCGACAATGCTGAACATGATGCTGAGTGATCCGGCGTTCGGCGATCATGATCTGTCAAGTCTGCGCTGCGTCATCTATGGTGCATCTCCGATGCCGGAAGCTCTGATACAACGGGCCATGAAAGCCTTACCTCACGTTGAATTCGTTCAGTGTTACGGTCAAACAGAGGCCTCACCAATCCTGACAATCCTGGGTTCCGAGCAGCATGCGACGGAAGGACCTCTGTCTGACAAGCTGCGGTCCGCGGGACAGCCGATACCCGGAGTCGAGCTTCGCGTTGTAGACGAGAATGACGAATCGGTGCCAGACGGAACGGTTGGCGAGATCTGCGCCCGGGGCGAAACCGTGATGTCAGGCTACTGGCAACAAGCCGAGCTGACTGCCGAAACACTTCGGGGCGGCTGGTTGCACACGGGTGACGGTGGCTATCTGGATGAGGAAGGATTCCTGTTCGTAGTCGACCGTGTGAAGGACATGATCGTCAGCGGTGGCGAAAACGTGTATTCGACCGAGGTGGAGAATTCGCTTGCGAGGCACCCAGCGGTTATCGAATGCGCGGTCATCGGGGTGCCGGATGAGAAATGGGGTGAACGAGTACATGCCATAGTGCGCCTTCGGGATGGGGCGGACCTCAATGAATCAGAGCTCTTCGCTCATTGCAAGGAAGAAATCGCCGGGTACAAATGCCCTCGAAGCATAGAGTTCCGCGATGAAGCGCTGCCTGTCAGCCCTGCCGGAAAGGTACTCAAGGCCGAGTTGCGCGGCCCATACTGGCAGGACCACGAGCGCCAGGTCAGTTAAGCCTCGTTTGCCGCTTGTATCACTCGCGAGTCGGCAGGTATTTCCTGAAAAACCGGATCTGGTTGCCTCCCATTACTGCACGTATATCCTCATCTCCCAGTCCCTCATCGAGTAGCGCCTGCGTGAGCGCCGCGAGTTCGGAGGTATCGAAGTAAACACTGGTGGCACCATCGTAATCGGAGCCCAGTGCAACGTGCTCTGATCCGAGCAGATTAACCGCGTAAGCAATGGCTCGGGCGAGACCGGCAGGAGTCGTATCGCACACCGCTCCATCCCAATAGCCGATACCTATCAGCCCGCCACCGGCCGCGATCCGGCGCATCAAGTCGTCGGGGAGATTACGCGGGCTGTCGCAGGCGCCGTGGACGCCTGTGTGAGATACGACGAGTGGTGTCGACGAAATCTCCAGGGCTTCTGTGACTACTGCCTCGGATGAATGGGATACATCGATCATGATCCCGAGGCGGTTCATTTCAAGGATAGCCTCTCGACCGAAATCGCTGAGGTCGGCTTTGGAGGTGCCATGAAGGGACGCCCCGAGCTCATTATCAAAGAAATGATGCAGGCTCATCATGCGGAAACCCTCGTCATAGAGTTTGCTGACGTTTTCGATCGCACCTTCCAGCGCGTGGCTGCCCTCCGTCGCCATTAACCCGCCAACAGCAGCGCGGCCCTTTTTACGCGCCTCAAGCACTTTCTCGAGATCCGAGCGAGTACGAATGAACACCAGTGACCCCTCGGAGCGCCGTGCTGCCTCGTCCAACCGTTGCGCCTGATACCTGGCGCGCTCGAACAGACTTCCCCAGGTACGCAGCGGCCAACGCTGCATGATCAACAGACCAGTGATCTGGTCTGCATCCGCAGTATTCTCCTCGTAGTTGAGTGCCGGGGGTACCTTGGTCACGGTCGCAAAGACCTGCAAGACGACTCCGCCTTCGATCAGTCGGGGAACATCTACGTGCCCGCGAGTGCCACGTTCGAGCAGGTCACGATGCCAAAGCAACGTATCAGCGTGCAGGTCTCCGATAGCCAGCGACGAATGCAGGGTGCGTGCCTGATCACTGATCACATAAGCCTCATGGTCAACGACCTGGTTGAACTGATTTTCCTTGTTGCCCGGTAACAAGGCGAAGACGGCGATGACTATCGCAACCAGCACGACGACTCCGGCGATAAGGATTTTTTTCAAAATATTGTCTCTCCTGCTTAGGCCATCCTACCGATTGACCTCTACCACAAACGCTTCGAGGAGCATGTTGAATTTCTCCGGCTGCTCCCAGTGCGGGGCATGGCCCGCACCCGAAATGATCTGCACAGTACCACGCCAAAGCAAGGGAATATCCAGCGCGCTAATGTAGGGTCCGTTTACCAGCTGCTCCTCTTGTCCATGAAGAATCGCCAGAGGCGCGCCCATATTGCCGACAATTTCCACTTCATCCTGATGGCTTTGAGCCCCGTCATTGCTGGCTGCAAGACTGGCCGCCAGACCTGCCCTGGCATTACCGTCTGTCTTTAGAATCGCCGCGACAAACGGTGTGACGTCGATGGCAGCTTCGGGGGCGAAAAACGCCTTTGCGAAAGCGGTGGCTTCTTCTTCCGTAATGACCGCCTTAAAAGCAACGCCCATGGCAGGATTGGGCAGAAAAGCTTTTCCCATGTCGGGCGGAAAAGCCAGCGGCGGTGTACCGAAAATGGCAAAGCCAGAGGCATCTGGCAACGACTTCTGAGCCTGGAGAACGATGTGTCCGCCCAGGCTCCATCCGGCAAAAACAGCATTCTCCATATCCAATGCCTTCGCAGCAGCAACAACGGTCGCGGCGTAGTTCGGTAAATTGTAGGCCGACATGTCTCCCGCCGGATCAGAATCGCCGTGTCCAGGTAAGTCGATGGCAATGACACGATGTTTCTTACCGAGCTCGCCTTCGAGTTGGTGTTGAAACACGCGTCCTGAAGACGAGTTGCCGTGGATGAACATGATGGGGGCTCCGCTGCCATCACTCTCGTAGTAACTTATTCTCTGTAACTCCAGTTGCAGCGTCTTCGGCTGCATGATCCCCGACGGCTCTGTGCCGGAATCGCAAGCCGTCACCAGGACAACGGAAAACAAACAAATAGTGAAGATGGTTTTCATTTGACTACTCATAGTTATTTAACTCACTCGATTGAATCGCCAGCAGGGCCTGGTCGCGATCCATGTGGATGGTCGCGTGGGCGAGCGCAAGAGCTACCGCATTCACGGCCTCCTTGACCATGCGCACCGGCACCGGCGGCAGCGCCGCCACCTTCCGCGCCCATTTCACGGCTTCGTCCAACGTTTCACCATCGTCCACCAAGCGGTCCACGAGACCCCAGGATAGTGTCTCGGCCGCCGCCACCTTTTCGCTGAATATCGCCAGTTGCTTGGCCTTCGACGGACCCACCAGCGCGACCAGGCGCGGCAATGAATGCCAGCTCATGTTGATACCCAGTGCGACCTCGGGCAGCTTGAACCAGGCGCTGGTACCAGCGATGCGAAAATCACAGGCGGCGACCAGGGCCAGGCCGCCGCCGACGCAGTGGCCCTCTATTGCAGCGATGGTCACCTGCTCCAATCCTTGCCATGCCGCGCACAGGTCCGAGCCGATCCGCGCCTGCTGCCGCTTCTCGAGCAGAGTGTCCGTCGGGGCTGGCAATATCTCCCCCGGCGACAGATCGACGCCGGCGGAGAAATTATCGCCGCTTGCAGCCAGGACTACCGCGTGCACGCTGGTGTCTTTCGATAGTTGCAGCGCAACTTCGGTGAGTCCGTGCATCATGTCCAGCGACATGGCATTCCGTTTCTCCGGTCGATTCAGTCGCACGACCGCAATCCCGTCTTCTATTCCAACTTCGATGTCCTTCCAGTCCTGCGCTGCAATACTCATATCCCGATTTCCTGCTTTAAAGCACATTTATCAACCTTGCCGGTGGACAGCAGCGGAAGTGACTGTCGCAAAAGGACCTTCTTCGGAACCTTGAAATTGGCCAGTCGATCCCTGCAAAAAAGAACCAGTTCCTCTTCCGTAACCTCCGCACCCGGCTGCAGCATGATGAACGCCCAACCCACTTCCTGGTAGAGCTCATCGGGCACGCCGATCACGGACGCGAAGAGTACAGCTTCGTGAAACTCCAGCGCCTCTTCCACTTCACGCGGAAACACATTTTCGCCACCGGTCTTGTACATCTCGGATTTCCGTCCGGTAATGAAGATATAACCGAGATCGTCCTTATAGGCCATGTCATTGCTGTAGTACCAGCCATCCTCATCGAGGACTTCGGCTGTTTCCGCCGGTTTGTTCAGGTATTCACTGAACATGAACGGCCCGCGCGCAGCGATTTCCCCGACTTCCCCATCCGGCAGTTCCCGCCGTTTGTCGTCGACGATTTTCAGTTCGAATGGATCGGCACTCTTGCCCGCGGAATCCGTGAGCCTGCCAAGGCCGGCGTCGGCCTCGACGTAGGTGATGAAGCCGCAGGTTTCCGTGCTGCCGTAGCCTGTCAGGAGAATCGCCCCGGTCTTCTCGCAGATTCCGCCCAGCACCTCGACCAGGATCTTCGGTGCAGCCGAACCCGCCCAGACGAATGTTTCAACGCTGCCGAAGTCGGTCTCTGCGAACTCGGGTTGCTTCATCTGCAGCAGAAACATCACCGGCACCTGGCCGAGCAGTGTAATCCGCTCCCGTTCGACCATCTGCAGTGACTCGACAGGATGGAAACTGTCCATCAACAC
>JAJFKQ010000170.1 GCA_021773155.1 Woeseiaceae bacterium
ACGATGGCGACGGCGGTGAATAACATCATCGTCATCATCAGAATAATGCCCATTAGCCCGGGCACGATATTGACGGGCGTTCGCCGCTCGGGGTTGTAGTAGGGGCGGATTTCGATCAAACCCTGTTCTTGTTCCCTGAGGAGCGCCGAATCAAACCGGATGGGCATAAAACGCAACTGATTAGCCACGCCAAGTATCGTCGGGTCACTACCGTCAACGAAAATCTGCACGGCCGCGCGATTCTTGTCGGCAACACGACGGTCAAAGTCGGCCGGGATCAGCACGCCCAGCGAAATTTTTCCGCGCCGTAACAGAGCTTCAAGATCCGCCGGAGTTTCCGCTGTTTCGATGATACTAACGACTTGCGACGCACGCAGCTCGGAGACGAACTGCTGTGACAGATGCGTGCCGGCTTGATTCGCCACCGCCGTTCTCAAATTTCGGACATCGGTATTGATGGCGTAGCCGAACAATAGGATTTGCATAATGGGCAGGCCGAAAACCATGCCAAATGTAAGCCGGTCTCGGCTTAACTGCACGACTTCCTTCTTGATGATAGCGCCAAGGCGCGATAACGATTTCATTGTCCGTTCTCCCCGGCGTTCATTGTCACGGCGACGAATACATCTTCAAGCGATGGCGTCGCTACGCGCGTGTCGCCGGAAACATTCCTGCACGACAGCGCGCGCTCGACGATTTCAACCGGATCATTGTGGCGGTCCGGAATTAACACTCGCAGCCGTACTCCGAGTTGAGTAACGCTCGCGATTTCCGGCCGCTCATCGATGGCGATCTGTGCCGCGTAGGGGTCGTCTGCCATGACTTCGATAACGTGCATTCTTGTGGCTGCCTGCAGCTCCTGCGGCGTTCCATCGGCAACCTTTACGCCATGGTCGAGAATAGCGAGGCGATGGCAGCGCTCGGCTTCATCCATGTAATGCGTCGAAACCAGGATCGTCGTGCCGGTCTGGGCGAGGCGGAAAAGGTTGGCCCAGAAGTCACGGCGACTTTGCGGGTCAACTGCGCTCGTTGGTTCGTCGAGTAGCAGCAGTTCCGGATGGTGCAACACGGCACAGGCGAGGGCGAGGCGTTGTTTTTGTCCGCCGCTCAGGGTGCCCGCAAGTTGATTGCGCTGCGGAATCAGGTCGTACTTCTCGAGTAGTTCGTCAATACGGGGTTTTCTGTCTGCCGCGGGATATGAATATATCTCGGCAATAAATTTCAGATTTTCCCCAACCGTCATGTCGCCAAACAATGAAAATTTCTGCGTCATGTAGCCGATTCTCGGCTTCAGCAGGTCCGCCTTGCCCGGAATTTTCGTGCCGAGCACATCAGCAGATCCTTCCGTCGGAGTCAGCAATCCGCACAACATGCGTATGGTCGTGGATTTGCCGGAGCCATTCGGCCCGAGAAACCCGTAGATTTGTCCGCGTGGTACATTAAGGTCCAGTTCGCTGACGGCGCGCAGATCACCAAATGCTTTGGTCAGACCTCGAGCTTCGATTGCATACTCAGAAGACATGTTTAGTCCAGCTCGAACTCGACTTCGACCGGTACGCCATCGGGCAGGCGATCGCGTTCTTCGAGAATGTCGACCTTCGCGATGTAGCTTAAGCGACCTCGATCTCGTTCTGTCAGAGCAAAGTAGGGCGTGAAGGCGGATTCGCTCGCAATCCACCGAACCTGACCTGCGATCGGAGCATCCAGGCCATCGACGAAAATCCGTGCTTTCGCACCGGGCGTGATTTGTACACGAAGAAGTTCAGGCACATATACGCGGGCATAAGGTTGCTCGCCGCCGAGCATAATCAGGACGGGTTGTCCGATACCCGGTCGTTCTCCTGCCTCAAACAGGCGGCTGTCGACAACGCCATCGACCGGAGCGATGAGAACGTGTCTGTCTACATCTATTTGTGCGGCATCACGCCGGGCAGCGGTCTGATTGACGGCTTGCTCGGCTTGTGCGAGCTCCTCGATAGTCGTGCCAGCAAGCAATTCTTCGAGTTGCGCGAGCCGAAGTTTCAGTGTCGCCTGAGATGCGTCGAGGGCCGCATTGGCTTTGTCCAGCGCATCAGTGGACGCAAGTCCACGTTGATGAATCTCTCTGATTCGTGAGACTTCGCTCTGCCGAAAGTCGAGGTCCTGTGTCGCGCCTTCCACCGTTGCGCGCGCGGCGGTGATTTGTTCGCGTCGCGGGCCGCGCAGCATTTCATCCATGCGCGCTTTTGATTGCAGGTACTGTGCCTCGGCATCGGCCAAACGTGTCTTTGCTCGCGCATCGTTTTGGCGTAGCAGTTTCTGACCTGATATGACAGCTTCGCCTTCTGCGACGATGATCTCGACGACAGGCTCGCTGAATTCGGCGGTTAGCTCGATGCGATCGGATGCCAGTTCACCGACGACTCGATTGCTGTCGTCCGCAGGGGAACAGGCGACTAACGCATAAGCTGAAATCAGCGCTATAAACAGTCCTTTCATTCTCTTGCTCCACTCACGCCTTGATGTGCGTGAGTAACATGTCGATTTGAGTTTCAATGAGTTTGTCCGTGTCGAGTTGCCGGGTCTTGAAAACGATGCCCCAGATGATGGAAAGCATGACTGGCGCGAGGAACAATTGCGGCAGTTCGGTAATCACGCTTTTTCGGAATTCGCCTCGTTTGACACCTTGTTCGACAAAGCCGGTGATCGCGGCGAGCCCTTTTGCGACGACGTTTTCGTAGTAGTAGTCGACGAGGTCCGGATGTCGCGGCCCCTCTGAAATGAGCAAACGAATGACGATCGCAACTGGTGATCCCGGGACCTGTTTCATGAATGACAATAGTGGCCCGCGTATAAAATCCTCCGACGAAAGGTCGGTTGTTTCGATGTTGCCGATCAGCTGATCAATGCGACGAATAACCACGCTCTTTACAACGGCCTTAAAAAGCTCTTCCTTGGTCTTGAAATACAGATACATGAGCCCTTTGCTGACGCCGGCCCGTTTGGCAACTTCCTCGACACGGGTCGCGGCATAGCCTTTCTCGGCAAAGGCTTCAAGAGCGGCCTCGGTGATCTCTTGAGGGCGGTCTTCCTTACGCCTTTGATAGCGGGGCTTGGGCATTTCAGGGTACTTAATGACTCACGGGTCAGTAAGTATAGTTAATGACTAACCGGTCAGCAAGGCTTCCGTGTGGAAACTGTGGACTGCGTCGAATATAGGCTGACTACTGGCGCCAAAGGCGAAGATTCCGGGGGCGGTCCTCGAAGTTGCTGCGAAACGGGTTGATATCGATGCCTCCGCGGCGCTGATAGCGAGCGTAGATACTCAGTCTCTCCGCATGACAGCGATCCTGAATATCGACAAACATTCTCTCAACGCACGCTTCGTGGAAATCATTGTGTTCGCGAAATGACACGATGTACTGCAGTAGCGATGCAGGATCGATCTTCGGGCCGCGGTAGTGAATGCCGATACTACCAATATCGGGTTGTGCTGTGACTGGACACAGGCTGCGCAACAAGTGGCTGTGCAGTTCTTCCTGAACCTCAGTTGTTGAATCACTCTTCAGCAGCGTCGGGTCCACGTCCCAGGTGCTGCAACTCACCGTCAGCGTGTCCAGGCAGGTTCCTGGCAGTCGGGATGCAGTGTTAGCTTCTGTATCGGTGACCCGCGCTATGTGCACTGGCACTGGCCCGCCAGCACAGGCCGAGAGATCCCTTGTTACGGCCTCGGCAACGTCGCCTGGACTGTCAAACTGACTCATGGCGAACGAGCCGAGGTAGAGCTTCAGCGACTTCGATTCAATCAGATTGGGCGAATCGGCCGGGATTCG
>JAJFKQ010000018.1 GCA_021773155.1 Woeseiaceae bacterium
GCCTTTTAGTGAACTCAAACTCGACCGCTCTTTCATCATGGAAATTCATAAGGACGGAGAAGCCAAGACGATGGTTCAAGCAATGATTAGTCTGGCACATAACCTTAATATGACTGCGTGTGCCGAGGGTGTAGAGAGCCAAGAGATCTTGGATTTTCTGTACTCACAGGATTGTGACAAGGTGCAAGGCTATTTTTTCTCTAAACCAATCAATACAACGGCTCTAGAAAAGTTCGTTTTAAAATGGGGGCATTCCACTCCCCAAAACTCCAGCCTGCTGTGCACTTCCTGAATCGGCATCAAACGCTAGCCCACGACGTGATGCTTGCCAATCAGATGTACGCTGCTTGCTTGCGGGCCCTTCTCGCCCGACCCTTCAACAAATCGCACCTCAGAGTCGACAGTAAGGCTGTCGAAATCAGCGTTCACCACGCTGTTGCGGTGGAAGTAGATCTCGCGTCCATCGCTGTCGGTGATCGTCCCGTAATCACCGGCCAAAAATAGCTCGGTAATCTTTCCGTGCGGGGGCGTGTCATGAAATTTCACATGGCCGCGCTTTTGGCGCTGGTGATCCTGCAGTTGTCGCTGCACCGCATCGAACGCATCACGGATAACAACATAGACGTCTTCATGTGCATGATGCTGAGCGGGGGTGCGGCTGGCGATACTTTCATCGCCCGGCGTTCGGACATCAATGGTGACGTTGTAGATGTTGCCCTGGTGATGATGCTTATGCGGAGCTTCAATCGTAACTCTGCAACTGACTATTTCGTCACAAAAACGCTCCAGGCGTTCGGCACGTTTACGGACGTTCGCCTCGACAGCATCAGAAGGCTCAAGATTGTGAAAGTAAATCTGAAGCGGCACTTGCACGATTTCAGTCTCCGCTGCCGGACTGCCAAAGATCGCGAACTTCTGCCGGCAACGCGTGCCGAACCTGGTCGGCTTCTGCACCGCTGAGTTCCTGGCTCAGAACAGAGAAAACCGCGGTCGCTGCGCGCTCTCGCTGTACCGGGTCAAGGCCGGGTACGTCGTGTGCGATATGGGCCAGAAAATCCGCTTTGTGGCGATAGTGTTCCGGCTTATCGGCCGGGTGCCAGCCCTCGTAATAGAATCCGCGCACCAGCATTGGCATCTGGGCTCCCAGATGAACGGCATTATCGGGTGGCAGGCGGTCGCGAACCGCATGCAAAACTGAGCGCAAGACATGATACGAGCGTTCCATGTCCGTCGAGCCCATATTGTGGGCTACGCTTTCGATCCAGTGCGCGGTCTTTCTCTGTGTTTTTTCGAATACTCCCAAATTCCTCACAGTAAGAACCTCCTGCAAAGCAGCTTTGACGCCAACACAACATATTGAGGGTGCGGCCTTGGCGGGGACGGCACAATTCGGGCTTGTACCTAACGTGACACTAACAAGCCCGAATTGTCATGGTGCCGCGGCGCTGAAATCATTGTAAATCGAACCGTAATCGACAAGTCGGAAACAATGTGGACAGGACAACACACATCAACTTCTGGTACGTCGTCTTCGCGGTACTGCTGGTTGTGCTTGTGCAGTCCTGGTGGGCCGAGTCACGCCGCGTTGAGAACATCCCTTATAGTGACTTTCAGGTCTTGTTGGAAGAGGGCAGGCTTGAGTCGATTGGCATCTCAGCGACGAGTATTCGCGGCAGACTCAAGTACCCAGTGGTTGAGGGACACGAGTTCATAGAAACGGTTCGAGTCGAGCCAGACTTTGCGAAAGATCTGGCGAAATACGATGTGGAGTTTGAAGGTCGTATCGACAGCAACTGGCTAGCGCAAGTGCTGTCGTGGCTTCTGCCAGTGGCACTTCTGATTGGCTTCTGGCTCTTCGTCATTCGCAAGATGACAGAGAGGCAGGGTCTTGGTGGTGGCCTGATGTCGGTCGGCAAGAGTAAAGCCAAGGTCTATGTTGAGACGGATACGCAGGTCACGTTCGAGGACGTCGCAGGTGTCGATGAAGCTAAAGCCGAGCTTGAGGAGATCGTTGCGTTTCTAAAAGAGCCCGCCAGCTACGGCCGGTTAGGTGCCCATGTTCCCAAAGGGGTGCTATTGGTGGGACCGCCAGGCACCGGCAAGACGCTCCTGGCCCGCGCGGTAGCCGGCGAAGCGGCAGTTCCGTTTTTCTCCATCAATGGCTCCGAGTTTGTTGAGATGTTTGTCGGCGTTGGGGCAGCGCGAGTTCGAGATCTTTTCGAACAAGCGCGGCAAAGTGCTCCGTGCATCATCTTCATTGACGAGCTCGACGCCCTGGGACGAGCCCGCGGCGCGGGACCCATGATGGGCGGTCACGATGAGAAAGAGCAGACCCTCAACCAGCTCTTGAGTGAACTCGACGGTTTTGATCCACAACAAGGCATCGTATTGCTCGCGGCAACTAATCGACCCGAAATTCTCGATCCTGCATTGTTACGTGCCGGACGTTTCGATCGCCAGGTTCTCGTCGACCGACCCGACAAAACAGGGCGCGTCGATATACTCAAGGTTCATGTCAAAAAGATAAAACTGGATCCCGAGATCACGCTCGAAGAGGTTGCCTCATTGACACCCGGTTTCAGCGGCGCGGACCTTGCCAATCTGGTCAACGAGGCGGCCATTCTCGCGACGCGCCGCAATGCGGATGCCGTCACGATGGACGATTTTACCCGGGCGATTGAGCGCATTGTCGCAGGACTTGAAAAGAAGAACCGGCTGCTCAACCCGTATGAACGCAAAGTCGTCGCCTTTCATGAGACAGGCCACGCGCTGGTTCGTCTGGCATTGCCGGGCGTCGAGACTGTTCACAAGGTGTCGATCATTCCCCGTGGCATCGGAACCCTCGGCTACAACATCCAGCGGCCAACAGAGGATCGATACCTCATGACCAAGGCCGAGTTGTTGAACAAGATGGCTGCGTTGATGGGAGGGCGCGTCGCTGAGATGCTCGTCTTCCAGGAACTCTCGACAGGAGCCGAAGACGACCTCGCTCAGGCCACCAATATCGCGCGCATGATGGTCACGCGCTACGGCATGGACGATGTGCTTGGGCAGGTCACCTACGATCGTGAGCGACAGACGTTTCTGGATCAGGTGCAAGACTTCGGGCTGTCGACACGGAGCTACAGCGAGCAGACCGCCTGGCAGATCGATGAGGCTGTGCGCGAATTGATCAAACAAGCCTTCGACAAGGCTACCGCGATCCTGGAGCGGCATCGCCAACTATTGGACGATACGGCACAGAAGCTATTGGCAAAGGAAACGTTGACCGCGGACGAACTGCCGTCTATCGATACCTTGCAAGGAGCCGAGCAGACTGATGCTGCGTCCCGTAAGGTCCGCTAGGAGTCCTGAAAATAGTTGTCACCGACCTGTCACCTGAACCCGATACCCTGTTCGACTCATTCTTTCCACAGAGCATCAAACAGTGTGATTTATTTTCTGGTTCTCGTAGCGACAGTCACAGCGATTGTCACGTTTCTTCACTGGTACAGTTATCGATTGCTCAAATACGAAATTACCGCACGTCGAAGTTGGGATTTGAATATCTGTTGCGGGACTATCGCTGACGGCGCGAACTCAACGAAATAGGTGTGGACTTACTTTTTGGCGCTTTCGTGGGTCGACCGACGAAGTTACCTTGCGCCATGTCCACACCGAGTTCGCGCCGTCAGCGATGGTCCCGGAAAAAATCGCCGAGCATTTGAAACTCATCAACGCGGCGACTGCCCTTGCGCCATACCATGCCGATATTGCGGTAACTCTTGTCGCTTAATGATTCTAGGCGTACACGCGTATTTCGCAGCAATGAACTTCCCCGCGCCATTTCGGGGAGGAAGGAAATACCGAGATCTGCGTCGATCATCTCTATAAGTGTCAGCAGGCTGCTGGCACCAAAGCGGCGGACTTTCTCCGTATTGCGGATCTTGCATGCCGCCAGCGCATGGTCTCTGAGGCAATGGCCATCCTCCAGAAGCAAGACGCTGTCGGCGTCGAGCCTGTTGAATCGGTAGTTCTCAGGATCGACTCGATCCGTGCCGTGGCGATACGCGAGGCAAAATTCATCACGAAACAACACCTGTTCCTCAACACCTTGCATCGCCCAGGGCAGGGCGAGCAGCAGGACATCAAGTTCGCCGGCCATGAGCCGCTCGTAAATGCGCTGAGTCTGGTCTTCAATCAAATACAACTGCAGCTTGGGAAAGGCCTTGCGGATTTTCGGCAGTATGGCTGGCAGCACGAATGGAGCGATGGTTGGAATGACACCCAGCCGCAGTTCACCACACAACGGTTCGTTATCACCCTGTGCAATTTCAACCAGGCTTTCCACATCCCGCAGGACCAGGCGTGCCTGCGTGGCAACGTCCTGTCCGTTCTTTGTGATCGTTACACTGCGGTTGGTGCGGTCAACCAGCTGAGTCGCCAGTGCGGCCTCAAGCTCCTGGATCGCATTGCTAAAGGCGGACTGTGAGACAAAGCTACGTTCTGCCGCACGGCCAAAATGTTGTTCCTCGCAAAGCGCCAGGAAGTAACGGAGCTGTTTCAGGGTGGGTGATCGCATCATCGAGAAAATAGCACAATACGATAGAAATAACCTGTTTTATAAATTACGGGAAAATCTCTATGCTGGCTCCACTCAAATTACTGGAGCAAGACATGTTGAACAATCTCGAAGGACAACGAATTCCTGACGTTACATTCCGTACCCGCAAAGAGCACGAGTGGGTCGATGTCACGTCTGCCGATATTTTCGACGGCAAGACCGTCGTACTATTCTCACTGCCCGGGGCTTTCACGCCGACGTGTTCTTCTTCGCATGTGCCTCGTTATAACCAGTTGGTGCCGCAGTTTCAGGCCAATGGCGTGGACGACGTCATCTGCGTGTCCGTTAATGATGCATTCGTTATGAACGAATGGAAACGCAGCCAGAACGCGGAACGCGTAACCTTCTTGCCGGACGGAAACGGCGATTTCTCTGACAAGATGGGCCTTCTCGTGAATAAGGAAGACCTGGGATTCGGCAGGCGTTCCTGGCGATACTCAATGCTCGTTCGCGACGGCGTGATCGAGAAGATGTTTGTCGAGCCGGAAGTACCGGGCGATCCGTACGGTGTTTCAGATGCCGATACGATGCTCAAGTACCTGGCTCCGGAAGGTGAACTGCCGTTAGACGTTGCCGTGTTTACTCGTGATGGTTGCCCGTTCTGCGTACGCGCCAAAGGATTACTCCATGATGCTGGCATCGAGTTCGAAGAGCTTCTGCTGAATCGTGATTACACGGATCAGACGCTGCGAGCCGTATCGGCCAGTATTACGTATCCGCAGGTTTTCATCGACGGTAAGCTCATTGGTGGTTCTGACGAACTCGCCGAGTGGCTGCAACAGCGCGGCGAGGGTGAGACCCGTAACGCTGCCTGACGGGATTTGATCCTACAGGTCCGAATCTGGCTAGTTTGAGTCCGGAGTATGCGTATACTTTGCGCATGCTCCGGAATTCAAACACTCCAGATAACGAAGTATTCGAACGCGCGAGACTGTCTCGCGATGCGCGTTTCGATGGCCGCTTCTTCATCGGCGTCAAGACGACCGGAATTTACTGTCGGCCGATCTGTCCGGCGAATACACCGAAAAGTGAAAACGTTTCCTTTTACTCGACGGCGGCTGCAGCCGGTGAGGCGGGCTTTCGCCCCTGCCTGCGATGTCGGCCGGAGTGTGCCCCCGGCACTCCCGCCTGGGAAGGCACATCGACAACAGTGCAACGTGGCCTGCGTCTTATCGCCGACGGTGCATTGGACGATGGCGACATCGAACATTTGTCCGACCGGCTTGGTGTGACCAGCCGACACCTGCGTCGTCTGTTCAGCAAACATCTCGGCGTCAGCCCACTAGCTGTAGCGCATACGCAAAGGCTGCACTTCGCGAAGCGCCTTATCGATCAAACCACTTTGCCGATGGCCGATATTGCAATAGCGTCAGGCTTTGGCAGCACCCGGCGTTTCAACGACGCCTTTCGCAACACCTACGGTCGAACACCGCGAGAGCTACGGCGTCGGCGCGCCGTTGCCGATCCGTCGGCGGGTCTGACCGTGCAATTGTCCTATCGCTCGCCCTTCAGCTTTACGCACTTGCTGCAGTTTTTCG
>JAJFKQ010000171.1 GCA_021773155.1 Woeseiaceae bacterium
GAGATGCAGCTTTCGACATCGCACTCGGTGACTACGAATCCTGGGGAGATGCCGAGCGCATCGCGGTTAATGTCGATACGCTCTATCGTGAATACAACGGTGATACCTCAGCGCCCGATATCATGCGACTGTTTGAGTTAATGGCCGCGATCAATAATCGCTAACAATCCAGTCGGGCAGCGGAACACGGCGCCCAGCGCTCGTGCCATGAACGCGCTTCTTCCAGTTGATACGCAAGTTTGAAGAGTATCTTTTCATTCCCTCGCCCGGAGGCGAACTGGCTGCCTACCGGCAGACCCGAAGCGGTCCACCCCAGGGGCACGGACATGGCGGGCTGGCCGGAAATGTTGTAGACCGGCGTGTAGTTCACATAGTCGAGCGCATCCTGCAAGAGCTGGTCACCCTCGACCAAAGGACCCTGTTCACCGAGTTTCGGTGCCGCGGTAGACAGCACCGGGGAAAGCAGAACGTCGTACTGTTGCGTCATCTTTTCCATGTCATCACCCAACTCGGCAAAGTACGACGTGGCGGCTTCGAGATGAGCCTTGCCGTGCTTCTGGAAATACTCATCCATGTAAAGTGTCCACGGCTCCAGTACATCTTCGCCAACCGGCGCGCCCGTTTGGGCCTCAAGACTTGACTTGAATCCGGTGGCGAATGAGGACCATATCGCGATGAATGCGTCTTTCAGCCGCTCGCCTTCAAGCGGGAAATCCGCCTCGACAACTTCATGCCCGAGGCTCTCACAGAGTTTTGCCGTCGCCAGGATTTCAGCTTCCACTTCCGGGGATGGCTTTCTTCCATTGATGCCCGTCATGACAAGACCGATCTTCAGCTTCCTGTCGAGGGCGCGTTTGACGAAGCCAACGGGTGGAAAGTGCGCACCTGTGCCTTGCCGCTCAGTGAGTGCGTACAGTGCTGCGCTATCACGCACGGAACGGGTTATGTGACCCTTGACGTCGAGTCGCCAGGGTTCCAGTGGCTCGGGCGAAATTTCGCGGCCGCGGCTCACTTTTAGTGCAAAAAGCCCACAGCACGATGAAGGGACGCGCAACGATCCACCGCCATCACTGCCCTGGGCGGACGGCACCATGCCGGATGCAACAGCTGCAGCCGCACCACCGCTGGAGCCACCGGAAGAGCGGCTGAGGTCCCAGGGATTTCGCGTCGGTCCAAAGGCGAGCGGTTCGGTCGTGCCCAGCAGCCCGAGCTCGGGCGTATTGGTTTTGCCGAGAATATTAACGCCCGCCTCCAGGACGCGCGTGCCGAAGATGTGTGTGTGGTCCGAGATATGGTTGATGGTCGCACGGGATCCGTAGGCTGTCCGGTGCCCCTGGTAGTCCATCAGGTCCTTGAACAGATACGGGACACCGGTAAACGGTCCGCTGGGCAGTCCGTTCTGCGCTCGCTCGAGGGCAGGTTCGAATATCGGCGTGATGACAGCGTTGAGTTTGTCGTTGAGAAGTTCGATTCGTCGAATCGCCGCCTGCGCGAGCTCAAGCGGAGAAACCTCGCCCTCTCTCACCAGGGCGGCCTGTGCGATTGAGTCCAGTCGAAAGAATGCATCTGTTTCTGTGGGCGTCAATGCCCAGGATATGCGTGGTGCCAATGCGGCAAGGCCGGCACCTGAAAAAGCCTTCAATACTCCTCGGCGGTCAACATCGAAAGTCACGGTCATCCTCCTGGTTTGCTACGCTGACCCGTCAGATCCTATCATCCTTATCGGTAAGCAAGTCCATTGCGGGAGGAATGTCATGACGTGCGGGGCTTTGGAACAAACCTGGCATTTCGTCGAGAAATGGGCGCAAGAGACACCGAATGCCGAGGCGCTGGTCTTCGGGGACGAACGCATGACGTTCAGGGAATTCAAGTCGGCGATGGACCGCATCGCCCTGGCTTATCTGGATATTGGCGTCGGGAAAGGGGCGCGTGTCGCGTTGCTGTCGATGGCGCGCAATGAGTTTCTCACGAGCTACATGGCGGCCAACAAGGTAGGCGCGACATGGGTGGGCCTGAACCCGAAATTCACGCTGGACGAACTGCGCTACCAGATCCGTGATTGCCAGCCAACGGTTCTGATCACTGTGCGCTCCTTTATGGACGGGGATTTGTCGGAAACGGTCGACAGCCTGATGCGGGAATTTCCTTGCATCGAAAAGACCCTGGTGATTGGCGAAGCTTTCACTGGCGCGGAGAACTTCGACGAGTTCGTCAGCCAGCCGCGAGATGCTCTTGTTGACCAACTCGAGGAAAGAGCGGGGCGGACGCGGGCGGGAGATACGTCGTTGCTGATGTACACATCCGGTT
Organism: Woeseiaceae bacterium; assembly: GCA_021773155.1. GTDB lineage: Bacteria > Pseudomonadota > Gammaproteobacteria > Steroidobacterales > Woeseiaceae > UBA1847. The sequence continues at coordinate 2,308 of JAJFKQ010000171.1, forward strand.
CCACCGGGAGACCGAAAGGCGTCGTCCACACGCACCAAAGCATCATCGAGAACATCAAGGTGCAAGTGCCGAAGTTCCGCTTGCACAATCAGTCGCGGTCGCTGCTGCACTTTCCCATCAACCACGTTGCCGCGAGCGTGGAAATCGGCTTCGCCACTGTCATGGGCGGTGGCTGCAGTGTGTTGATGGACAGTTTCCATCCTGTCGAGTCACTGCAGATGGTCGAACGGGAGCGGATTACACTGCTCGGCCAGGTGCCGGTGATGTTTCTGCTGCAGATGAAGCAACCCGAGTTCGCAGAGACCGACTTCGGCAGCGTT
>JAJFKQ010000172.1 GCA_021773155.1 Woeseiaceae bacterium
ATCAGGAACGGGCGCGCAAACGCCCAATATCGACTTCTGGATTTTCGATGCCAGCGTCGAGCTGTTTTCTGATCTGGATCGTGACGGCTATTATTCCGGGATCAAACTGAATTTTGACGCTGATACTGTTTACAACGTTGCCGATGTTTACGCAGTTCTTTACCTAAGCTACGAACTCGGCCCCTGGAATGAGTACGCATCGACAGATGATTTTACAATTTTCGGCGCGTCCGGCGATGACGAGTACTTCGTTGAGACGGAGCTGGTCACAGGCTACCTGACCGGTGAGTACGATATTCTCATCGAATTATTTGATGCCTACGATGGCACTTTCGTCGCCAGCTTCGGTCCGGAGGAATCGTCTAACCTGGCTTATTTGCCGCTTGAGGATGTAAACAGGGATACGCCACCTGGAACAACGATCATAATCAATGAAGGCGGTGGTGGAGCATTGGGTCTGTTGGGATTGCTTGCCCTGTTCGGTGTTGCAGGTCTTGCAGGAACGCGAACGTCTGGCGGCTAAGCCTCAGCAGTGTGCGCACGGCCCTGACGGGCTGTGCGCATGACCTTTCTACCCCACGCGGCGAGGCTGTCGAAGTAGACGTACAGTGCCGGGACCACGAGTAACGACACGACTGTAGAGAAAGCCAAACCGCCGATAATTGCACGGGCCATCGGGTAGTACGGAGGTCCGTCGCCACCGATCTGAGTCGTCCCCATCGCCAGCGGTGTAAGTCCGACAATAGTGGTAGCGACAGTCATCAAGATGGGTCTCAAACGGTCGCGACCAGCGATCACAATTGATTCGTCTCTTGGTATGCCTTCCTGACGTAGATTGTTGATGTGATCGACCAGCACAATGCCGTTATTCACGACAACACCGATCAGAATCATGATGCCGATCATTGCCATGAAGGAAAATGTCGTTCCTGTCGCGGCAAAGAAAAGAAATACGCCGAAGATCGAAAAAACAATAGAGCCGAGAATAATCGAAAACGGCAATATTAGTGACTCGAACAAAGCGGCCATCACGAGAAAGATGCAAGCAACGCCCAATATTATATTGGTCGCCATCATGTCCGCCGTTTCGTCTTGTTGCTCGAAACCGCGTCCTTCTTTCCAGCTGTAACCAGGCGGTAATTTAATTTGTTCCATCAGGCTGTTTACGCGTGGCCGAACTTCATCAGCGCCAACATCTTCTTCGAGGTTCGCTGAAAGAACGACGGCTGTTTGGCGATCGGTGCGTCTGATGCTGTCCGGTGATCGACCGACTCGCAGCGAAGCAACAGTTCCCAGCGTAATGCGACGGCCATCGGGTGTGTAAAGCGGCAAGTTGGCGAGTTGTTCGATACTCTGCTTGTCGTTGTCGCGAAATGCCAAACGAACGGCGATCTCACCGCTTTGATCGCGAAACTCCCGCAAGTTTTCGCCGCGCATCGCGATACTGACTGACTGTGCGATCGCCTGGGTCGATAAGCCGACATTTGCAGCGCGAGTGCGATCGATAATGACGCGAACTTCTTTGTTGCCAGACTCGCCGTCGCTGCGCACGTCCTTCAGTCCCTCCACAGTCGCGAGGGACCGGGCGATTTCAACCGCGAGATCGTTCAGGACTTCGGTTGAGTCACCACTGATTTGCACGGTGAAACCATCGCCACCACCTTGTTGGTCAAACGAGAAGCTGGGTTTTCCGATAGCGAGCTGCGGCAGATCCGCTTCGATCAGAGCAATGACGTCCTTCGTTGAAAGTGTCGCATCGTCTTTGTTGGTCAACAGAATAGTGGACTCAGCGCGCCCCTGATCGTAATAGCTGTAAATGGAGCGAATATTGAATTCTTCCTGGCGTGAATACAGGTAATCCTCGATTTTGTCGACATTCTGTTCAATACGTTCCAGGGAGTGTTGTCCTTCGACGTGATAGGGCATGAACAGCCGGCGACCAACGTCTTGTGGAAACATGTCGAACTTAACCAGGTCTAGTATCAACGGCAGAACGCCAATAAGACAAACAAGACCGATGCCCAATGCGGTCCACCAATGGTGCGACAATATCCACTCAAGGCTGGCAGCGTAGCGAGAAGTCAGGCGCGATATCCACGCGCCTGACTTGGGCGGTGGCGGGACAGCAATGCGTGCTGCCAGCATTGGCACCAACGTCTGCGCGATAAACAGGGATGCGATCAGTGCGACGATAATCGTAATAGCAACGTGTGACAGAAAAATCGACATGTCAGTTTTTGCACCGACGATCATTGGTGCGAATACGATTATGGTTGTCGCCGTACCGGCGATGACCGCGAGCCCAACTTCTTTGACCCCGCTGATTGTCGCCGTAGTGGGCTTCTCCGGATTGTCCGTCCGATGGCGAAAAATACTTTCTGTGATGACGACCGCATTGTCGACCAGCATGCCGACCGCGAGCATAAGACCCATCATAGACAGAATATTCAGCGTTAGTCCGGCGAAGTACATCGCGCCTAGCGTAATCATTAGCGAGAACGGTACAGACGCAGTGACGATTAAGGTCGTTGTTACCTGGCGCAGGAACAGATACAACACGATGATCGCGAGCAGGCCACCGAGCGCCCCGGCACTTAGCAGATCTCCGAGTGATTCCCGGACGGCTTCGCCCTGATTATCCAGTGCAAAAATATTGATGCCATTCATTTCCGGTAACTGGCCGATCTTTTCGACTTCCGCGATCACCCGGTCGGTCACGTCAACCATGTTCGCACCGGTTGCCCGGCTGATAGCGACGCCAATTGCATATTGCTTGTCCAGGTGCCTGCCGTAGTTGCGTTCCGGTGTTCGCAGTTCGATATCGGCCACGTCGCTCAAGCGCAAACCGCTGTCGTTGAGAGTCAGCTCCCGAATTTCATCGACTGAGTTGAACTCGCCACTTGGCCGAACGCTGAAACGTTGATCGCCCGCCGTGATCTTGCCAGCGCTCACGGAGAAATTACTGGTCATCAGCAGATCGCGAACAGAGGGGATATCGATCCCGTGGGCAGCGAGCTGGTCCGGTTTGAGGAGGATCCGAATCTCACGTGGGTCGACGCCCTGCAGGTCGACACGCGAGACGCCCTCGATGCGTTCGAGGCGCCGTGTCAGCAGACGATCGAGCATCTCGTAGCTGTCAGACAGGTCTCGTTCAGACGAAATGCGGAGCTGCAGAACGGGTTGGTCGCCCAATGATCCGGTGAAGACGAGTACTCGACGCACATCGTCCGGCAACAGATGTCGAATGCTGTCCACTTTAGCTCGTGCTTCGATGCCTTTGGCACCCATGCTTTGATCCCAGCCAAATTGCAGGAAGATCTGCGCCTGGTTCTCGTCCGAAGTCGAGAACATACGCTCGACACCTGACAGCGTAGCGAGCGCTTCCTCCACCGGGCGAGTTATTAGTCGCTCCACTTCTTCGGGCGTGGAGCCGTCATAGGGGATCTGTATAAAAATTCCGGGAAATTCTATATCCGGAAATTTTTCCAGCGGCAACAATTTCGATGCGAGCAGGCCAACCAACGACAAAGCTACGAATACGACGACAGTCGTAACCGGACGACGTAACGCAACTTCGGTATGTTTCATTTTCTGTCCATCAATGAGTAAACGACGGGGATTACGACCAGCGTCAGCAGCGTCGAAACGGTGAGTCCACCGATCACTGTTATCGCCATTGGCGTGCGAACCTCGGAGCCTTCGCCAAAGCCCATAGCCATTGGCAGTAAGCCCAGTGTTGTCGTAAGCGAGGTCATCAGAATAGGTCTCAGACGCGCTGTTCCAGCTTCGAGAATAGCGTCAAGACGTTGCTGGCCCTGCACGCGTAACTGGTTGATCAAATCAACGAGCACGATCGCATTGTTCACAACGATCCCGGCGAGCATGATGATGCCGATGAATGCAACGATATTCACTGTCGTACCGGTGACAAACAGGGCAAGTACCGCACCGACCAGCGCGAGCGGAATCGTAAAGAGAATCACCAGGGGGTGAATCAGCGATTCGAACTGCGATGCCATAACCAGGTAAACAAGGAACACGGCGAGCAGCAATGCGAATCGCATCGACTCAAATGAGGCCTGCATTTCTTCGCTCTGTCCGGACACGACGGCATTGATACCTGCCGGCATCGGCGTTCTGCTCACAATGGTGCTGGCTTCCGCGGCGGCTGCACCGAGATCGCCGTAAACGAGATTAGCTGAGATGATGGCGACTCGCTCTTGAGCCACGCGGCGAATCTCTGCGGGGCCCTCTGAAACGGTCACGTCTGCAACTGCGTCCAGAGTAACCGGTCGATCAGACGACGGGTTGACGATCAGATGGCGGATTTCATCAATGCTTGACTGCCGTGTATCGACGCTGCGCACCAGCACATCGATTTTCTTGTCACGCCAGGTATATCGTGTTGCGAGCTCGCCGCGAACGTTCGCGACCACACTGTTGGCGATCTCACGCACTGTGAGGCCGAGCATCGCTGCGCGTTCCTGATCAAAGACGATCTGGATTTCCGGGTTACCGCTCTCGATCGTCGTTTTGATGTCCGTGAATCGATCGGAGGCAGACATTGCCTGCACGACTGACTGACTGACTCTTGCCAGACCTGCAAGATCGTAACCGGACACTTCGATTTGTAAGGGACTGGCGAACGTGAGTAACGACGGCCGCGTAAATTCGTACTGAACGCCTGGAAGCGTCGAGAGTTCGGCGCGCATTGCCGCCATCGTTTGATCTTCTGCCTCGCGGCCCGAACCTTCTTTGAGCGTGATACTGAGTGTTCCGGTGTTGTCGCCCGCGTCGACCGGATTGGCATCGAGCCTGTTGCCCGTTCCGGCGACTGAATAATTAAGTTCGACCGCATCGATGTCAGCGGCGACTCGCTGGGCAGCCTGAATAGCCACGTCTGTCTCAGCCAGCGGCATACCAGGCGGCAACCTTAAGTTCGCAGTGAATTCACCCTGCGAAAATTGCGGGATCAATTCCGAGCCGAGCCGTGGTACCAGGGCCATCGTCGACACGAACAGCAGCAATGAAACCAGAATTACGGTGGCACGATGTTGCAGCGACCAGCGTAAAATACCGGGATAAATGGCTGCGATCGACCTATAGAAAGCCTGTAGTACCCAGGTTGGAACCCACAACAGGACCCAGAACACTTTGCTAATCGCGAAAAATACAATACCGAATATTCTTACAACGAAAGCAACGGAGCGGGTGAACCAGTTGGCGGGTCGCGTGTCGTTGCCATCGTCGTAGCGGCTTTGCGCCCCAAGGGAGGCAAGCATTGGTATCAGCGTAAGTGCGACGACCAGAGAAAACATCAATGCGAACGTGACGGTTAGCGCCTGGTCCTTAAATAGCTGACCAGCGATGCCGCTGATAAAAACCATCGGAAAAAACACAGCGATTGTGGTCAGAGTGGCAGCAACGACTGCTGAGCCAACCTCAGTCGTACCATTCTGAGCGGCTTCGATAATGCCTTCGCCCTGTTCCTTCTTACGCACGATATTTTCAAGAACAACGATCGAGTTATCGACCAGCATGCCGACGGCGAGAGCGATGCCGCCCATCGACATGATATTCAGCGAAATCTTGTTCGTGTACATCAACAGGAATGTGCCAATAACGGAAACGGGAATCGCGATGCCGACGATCATCGTTGCACGCGCGTCGCGCAGAAATCCGTACAGTACGAATATTGCGATCAAACCACCCAGGATTGCCGCCAGACGGACATCGGAGACCGCCGCCGAGATAAAAGTTGACTGGTCGTAGATTGTGATGAGCTCAATGTCATCTGGCATCGAGTCTTGCAGCGTTTGCAGGCGGCGCTTGATTCGCTCAGCGACCTGCACAGTGTTCGCATCGCCCTCTTTGTAGATGGCGAGTTCGACTGATTCCTGACCCTTTACCCGAGTGATCGCCTGGCGATCCTTGTAGCCTTGTTCAACGGTTGCCACATCACGTAAATAGACGGGGCGATCCGCTACATAGGCAACAATCGCGTCGCGAAATTCTTCGATATTCTGAAATTCATTCAGTGTACGCACGAGGAAGCGCTGATTGCCTTCCTCCAGACGACCACCAGAGAGATTGATGTTCTCGGCACGAATACGCTCTGCAATTTGTCCGATGCTGATTCCGAGTTGCGACAGCTTCTGCTGGTCCACTCGAATTTGGATCTCGTCCTCCAGTCCACCGCTAACTTTTACAGCGGCAGTGCCTTCCTCGGCCTCAAGTTCAGCTTTGATACGGTCTTCCGCCAAGCGTCGCAGAGCCTTTAGCTGGGCTTCTGAGGATTCGGCGGTGGTGCCATCTTTGTATAAGAGACCCAGTCTGACGATGGGTTCGGAAGAAGGATCAAAGCGAAGTAACAGGGGGCGACTTGCTTCCAGCGGCAGAAACAGGATATCGAGTTTTTCTCTGACGTCGATGCCGGCCATATCCATGTCGGTGCCCCAAAGGAACTCGATCGTAACGTCAGCCTGGCCGGAGCGGGAAACCGAACGTACCAGCCGGACGTTACGAACGACGCCCACAGCTTCCTCGATCGGCTTACTTAAGAGGTTTTCGATTTCCACCGGTGCTGCACCCGTCAACTCTGCACGTACGGTGAGCGTCGGATAGGAAATATCAGGCAGCAAATTCAGATTTAACCGGGACAGTGACACCATGCCGAACAACACGATGGCCGTCATCATCATGACGATTGTGACGCGACGCTCGGTAGCGATTTCGATTAGACGACGCATTATTCGACGTCCTCATCTGAGGCCGTGTCTTCGACCGTCACTGCTTCTTCGACCGGCTCATTGATAACAACGACCTTGGCCTCATTCTTGAGCCCAACGTGGCCGACGGTAATGACTCTCTCGCCATCCGTTAGCCCGGAGGTTATTTCAACCATGCCGTTGCTGCTAAAACCGGTTTCGACCTGCTTGCGTATGCCTGCCCCGTCCTCGACAACGAATACAGTGGATTCGCCGGTGCTCTCGATGATCGAGCTGCGGGGTACCTGCAATACGTTTTCGTGCTTGTCGTAAATAATACTCATGCGACCGAACATTCCCGGTTTGATGCGCTGCGCAGCGCTACCTATCTCAATCGTAATTTTGAAGGTGCCGGTATCTGGGTCCACAATCGGACTGATGCGAGTTACGGTGGTGGTTACGGGCGCTCCGGGCAGGGCATCGATCTCAATTTGTACCGGTTGCCCGGCCGCTATCTGGCGAAATTCACGCTCGGGTACGAACATGTAAGCGACGAGAGGGTCGAGGCCGGTAACCCGAAACACCGGGTCGCCGGTCCTGATCGTATTTCCCAACTTCAGGTAACGCTCAGATACGACGCCATCGATCGGTGCGCGAATTTGCGTATAGTCGAGTTCGAGGCTGGCGAGATTGAAGGACGCCTGAAGGGCTTCCAGATCGTACCGAATCTTCTCGAAGTCTCCCTCGCTGATCAGCCCTTTGTCCTGCAGTTCCTTGTTTCGCTGAAAATCACGCTGCATTTTTCTGAGCCGTGCTTGTGACTCACTCAGCTCCAGGCGCAGGCGATCACCATCCAGTGTTGCGAGAACCTGGTCTTTGCTGACCATGTCACCTTCTTCAACGTGCAGCTCGCGAACTTCGCCGTCAACCTTGGCGATGACGTCGGCTTCTGCGAATGCCTCAATGGGTGCGGTGCCTGTATACGTTGCGACGATGTCGCCACGCACCGGCGCACTGGTTTCAACCGGTACCGGAGGAGTTTCGTCCTCAACGGCTTGCTCGTCTTCAACCTCATCGCCCTGCTGACAGGCACTCAATAGCAAAACACACGCGAACGCGGTCATGCCGGCGCGAAAAAGCTTCATTTGGAATCCCCTTATGCTCCTGCCGATCGGGTCCATTCTTATAGAGACCACGACAGGAATTTAGATCAGCCGGCGAATCGGTCCAGGTCAGTTACGCTGGCGAGTACTTTGCTGCCGTCACGCAGGCCTGAGTGCCCAACCACGACAACTTCATCTTCGTCCAGCAGGCCATCAAGAATTTCTACCCGCCCGCCTTGTTCTATGCCGATCTCGACGCTGCGGCGAACAACTTCGTTGTTCTGCACGACATAGACGGTTGTTTCTTCGTCTTCATC
>JAJFKQ010000173.1 GCA_021773155.1 Woeseiaceae bacterium
AGACCATCATGCCCATCCACTGCGGCGCTACCAGTCATTGCGTCATTTTGAAGACTTGCCGCAACTGCCAAATGGCTACTTCGGTATGTACGTGCTCGCGTACTTTCCCTGGCTCTGGTTCAAAGTCATGGATAAGCGGCTGATGGAATTACCTCACATCGATGGCGACCTCGACAACGTGAATATTGACCCTGCTGCCCATCCATCGATATTCCTGAAATGGGGTCACGACAAGATGTCTGAACCCACTTACACCAACCTGCCGGGCATCTGATCCGAAGGAGCCATTTCTGGCGATATAGCTCAGATACGCAAACAACTGAGTCGGTTCTCTATGGATAGAATCGGCTGAATGACTGCGTATAATATTTCTCGAAAGACGATCGTGGCAGTTTTAGTTGCGACGATTGCAGCGTTGGTTGGACGCTCCTGGCTGGAGGTTCATCTCAGGCAGACGGGCATCAACCTAACGACTGCAGCGGATCTGTCCTACCTGGTAGTCCCGCCAATATTACTTGTACTCCTATTTCCGCTATGGAAAACCGAAAAACAGTTTCTTGCGGATCAATTTCAAATTCGAGACTTGACCTTACGGCTTATAGGGAGAGCGTTCGCCATCGGTCTATTGATTCGAATACTGTGGTGGAGCCAAGTTGTTGCGGGCGGTTCGTTTGGGTTTTACTCTTCAAAAGATCCGGATGCGATAGTCGGTCCGATTTTCTCATTTCAATGTGCCGCACCCGAAATTGTTTTCCTCGGGTTTGTTGTCATGGCGATGATCGTGCCCCTAATCGAGGAAATTACAAATCGCGGTTTTTTTCAAACCGCACTTTATCGCCGCGGCCCCGTTTTCGCCATTGTTGTCTCCTCTATGATATTTGCGGTTTTCCACCGAATTGATGCGTGGCCAACAGTATTCCTCATCGGATTGGTCCTCGGCACGCAATATCGGACTACTCGTTCACTGTGGTCATCAATGGTGACGCATGCAACTGTAAACGGTCTTATTCAAATCGATTGGCGTTGTCTTTCCGGGCAATGGAATCCAAAACCCGATGAGCTACCGCTCTTGGTACCCGGGGTGTCCGCTGTCCTTGTTTTCGTCAGTTGTTTGCCAATGCTACTTTTCTTGTTGCACAAGATGGCTACCGAGGCGAGGAAATCGCCTCGGTAGCGCTCCATCACAAGGCGTTCGCAACCCTCTCAATGATGTGTGAGACCGCAGCCACAACGCCCTCATATATGTTGACAAGGTCTTCACCAAGTGATTCGGAATCCGAAATACCATTAATCGTATTACCACCAGACGAACAATCGTCCCCTGCTCCCGACACAATACTCATTTCATTTAACGTAAGTTCTCGCATTTCAATCTCCTTTTGAATAATTGCTGCGCATCCTGCGCACTTACGAAACTAGTCGCTTGGTCCGCTACTCGCCGCTCACGAAACTAAGCAATCCATGGAGTTTTGACATAATTCAGGGCTGAGTCCGGGCTTGTGAAGTGCCGCACAGTCATGCCCGTGAACCACGTATACCCTATGGACCGGTAACCATTGTTGGGCACACAAAGAAATATCATGAAGAATTCAATGACAAAGGCGGCGCTGTTTGCGCTAATCCTCGCTTCTTCCTCCGCTGCAAATGCCGATTTCGGCGTTGGCGTTAAGGCCGGAACCCTGGGTATTGGCGTTGAGGGGCGCTGGAGTCCTTTGCCATGGCTGGACCTGCGCCTGGGGGCCAATCAATACGATTATGATGCAACCGGCGTTCAGGCTGGTATCGATTACGATGCGACACTGGCATTGGACACATATTTTCTGACCGGTAACTTCAGTTTTCCGTTGAGCCCATTCCGCATTACCGCCGGTGCATTCTCTAACGGTAATGAACTTCAGTTGATGAGTCAGGACACCCTCGGTACTGATTTCAATATTGGTGGCGTTCCGTTTTCGTCTGCTGATGTTGGCGCTCTCCAGAGCATCACGTCTTTTGGCAGTACGGCACCCTACCTGGGTGCTGGATTTGACTTTGAAGCATTTGGAAAAGTCGGTCTCAATCTGGACTTCGGCGTGTTGTGGCAAGGCGAACCAACTGTTTCATTGAATGCGACCGGTTTGGATACTGCACCGGCACAAATTCAGGCCCTTCTTATTCCTGCATTAGAAGTTGAGCGTCTCGAACTTGAAGATGAGGTGAGCAGTTACAAGGCCTGGCCTGTTGTATCGCTATCCTTCATCTATAACTTCTGACCATGCACGGCTATCCGGCAGGACGAAAGCGGGGTTACTGCCTGTTTGCTATTGCAATAATTACCTCAAGACTGCGATCAACATCTTCTGAAGTTGTAGACCAATTGCACACACTGATACGCATAGCCGTTTTTTCTTGCCAAACGGTAACGCCGCACCAGCACGTACCCTCATTCTGAATCTCACTGATTATCTTTCGATTCGTGGCGTCATCACCGAAAGACACAAGAACCTGGTTCAATACCACATCATTGAGGATCTCGAATCCCGCCTCGCTTAACCCGACTGCAAATCGACGCGCATTGCTACAACACCCATCGATCATCGCTGCTACGCCGGTCCGTCCCAGCGATTTTAACGCAGCCCAAACATCGACACCGCGTGCGCGGCGTGACAACTCCGGGGTGAAATCGGACGGGTTTCGAAACTCGGTGTCAGTCATCAGGTAATCCGCAGTAATCGCCATCGCTGACTTCAATGCCGCGGTATCACGAACGAATGCTATGCCGCTGTCATACGGCACGTTAAGCCACTTGTGAGCGTCGGTCGCCCAGGAGTCTGCAGCTGCGAAACCGGAACATAGATGGGCCAGATCCTTCGATGCGGCCGCCCAAAGACCGAAAGCACCGTCCACGTGTACCCAGGCACCCTTTGGCTTCGCGATCGTGCATATTTCACCGACAGGGTCGAACGCTCCTGTATTGAGGTTTCCTGCCTGTGTACAAATAATGGTTGGGCCATTGATGTCGGGGAATCTGTTTACATCGATTCGACCCTGGTTATCAACTGGCGCTCTGACGACACGGTTACGACCGAAGCCCAGTAATCCCAGCGATTTGAAAACTGTCGGGTGCGTCTCCTCAGAGACAATGACGGTCACCGGTGGCGCGCCAATCAAACCATTCGCTTCGACGTCCCAGCCGATATCAGAATAAACCCGGTTCCGCGCGGCAGCCAACGCTGTGAAATTAGCCACAGTCGCACCCGTCACAAAGGCCGCAGCACAGCCCGCCGGTAAACCAAACAAGTCGATCATCCAGTCCATCGCGACGAGTTCAAGCGTAGACGTCGCTGGAGTAACCTCGTGCATACCAACATTCTGATCCCAGGCCGTTGTTAACCAGTTGGTCGCGACAGTAACGGGCAAGGAACCACCAATTACAAAACCGAAGTAACGTGGTCCAGCCATCATAACCGTTGCCGGTGATCCGAGTTCGTCCAGCATCGACAGAACGGCCTTTTCATCCGTGCCCTCATTCGGCATCGGCTCAATAAATCCTGTGGCGCCACGTACAGCCGCGGCCGATGGCGCAACGTCACGTTCTGCAACAGACTCACGGTACGCAACACCGCGTTCCGCGGCATCCGTCAACAAATCTCGAAGCTTCGAATTCTCAGACATGGGCTTGACCTTTGCCGTGCAGCATTGGATCTCGTCGGATAACAATCAGTGCAATAAAAATAATGATAAGAATTGGAATGGGGATCAACATCAAAGTGTGCCAGCCAAAGAAATACATCACCGTGCCAGCGAGCAGTGATGCTGTCGCCGACGCGCCGAATACGAGAAATTCGTTTACCGCTTGCGCACGAAATCGTTCCGCCATGCTGTATGTGTAAGTCAGCATGGTAGTGCCGCCGACAAACAGAAAGTTCCAACCGATACCGAGCAACAATAACGCCCACCAGTAGTGCAAAACTGTGTGCCCTTGAAGACCAATGATTGCTGTAGCCAGAAGGCCCAGGACACCGACGACCATTAGACGTGTGACGCCGAATTTTTCAATTAGAAATCCTGTGAACAAAGACGGTACATACATACCAAGCACATGCGCCTGGATAACATTTGCCGTTTGTTCGAGCGAGTATCCATCGTTGACATGCATGCTAAGAGGAGTCGCTGTCATCACAAGCGTCATCAAGCCGTATCCCGCAGTCGCGCCGAGCACTGCTACGATAAATACCGGCTGAAATACAATGTCACGAACTGGTCGCTCCGACCGCGGCTTACCGAGCTCCTCGTGATCCCTGGCCGGCACCATCGCAAAGAACAACAATGCCTGAATCGCGAACATTGCAGCCAGTACGAGCAGTGACCCCGCAAACTGGGTATCTGCAATCCAGTACTGACCTCGTGTGGCAAGTTCCTTACCGACGAAAGCCGCACCGATAGACCCAACCAGAACCAGAGAAATCGCGCGCGGCACATATTGGAGGTCTACACTTTCCGCGGCGAAATACCGGTACTGCTGTGTAAACGCCATATTGATGCCAAACAGCATCACAGCGACTATGAAGATCGCAAAGCTTGATTCACGTAACGCGACTACGGCGAGAATTAGTGCGAAAACTGCTGACATCGATGCAATTGCACATCCTTTACGCCGACCAATTTTCTTCATCAGCATTGTTGCCGGAATCGTTGTCGCAGCAACAGCAAGTACCATCATAGACAGTGGTAAAGTGGCAAATGCTTTGTTGGCCGTCAGTTCGGATCCGATAATTCCGGCAAGCATTACAATCACGATTGATCCGGATGTCGAAATCAACTGACAGATAACCAGAATACTCAGATTACGAACTTGCATTCACTGCGTCGATAAGGATCATGGGGGCGCATTCTCACACATTGGAGACGACGTGGACACTCTCGATATTTCGGACACAATTCGAATTCCGATGTCCGAAATTCATATGACCGCGATTCGCTCGCAGGGCGCGGGTGGGCAAAACGTCAATAAAGTCGCGACTGCGATTCACCTTCG
>JAJFKQ010000174.1 GCA_021773155.1 Woeseiaceae bacterium
ATATCCGGCATTACTTCCCGGGTCGATGTAACACTAAAGGACACCTTGCCGTTGTAACTGGGAGCCGCGATAAACAGACCCATGCCGTCCGAGAGTGGCGCCATGCCAAAGTGGCCAACCTGCAAGGCGCCGTTCATATACAACGGCACCTGCGGGCCAGGTACATTGGAGATGAACAGGTTGCACAAACGTGCAGCCGCGCCCGTCCGTAAGACCAGGCGACTCGCCAGGACCTGGGTCGCGGCGGGCACGTGTTTGCTGAGGTCCGTCATTACGCGTGCTGACACTCCGGATTGCGCCGCCTTGCTCCGCTGGGTCGCCGCCATCACGCGCTGCAAGCGCTCGACCGGGTTGGCGATATTCGTGTAGATCAGCGACGTCATGGCCGTGATGCGATTTCCTCCACCACCTCCGCCCGAAACTGCCTTCCTGCGAGCATTGATCGGCACCCATGCCAATAGCGAGTCTTCCGGCAACTCCCCGTGATGCTGGAGGTATTTGCGCAGCGCACCGCCGCAAATGGCAAGAATGACATCGTTGATCGTGCAGTCTGGCACTGACAGACGAATGGCTTTGAGGTCATCCAGCGGAATTTGCACACCATCAAACATCTTGCTCGCTGAAACGGGTCCGTTAAACCGCGTTTCGGGCACACGATACTTGTCATCTTTCCGAACGCTGATCGCGTTTTGTGCCAGCTTGTACAAACTCGGCGCAGAGCGCATAACTGCGTCGATCATTCCGATCGGCGAACGCATGGTATGCCAGGCAGCGCGAACGCCCATGTCCAGCATACTCGGCATTGGGCTACGCATGAGTTTCGCCGAATTCAGCGGCACCGCCGGTGTTCCCTTGTTGTCGATGTCCGCCATGGCACCAAAGAAATCGGAGAGCGCCGCACCATCGGCTGCGGCATGGTGGATCTTCGTCGCGATGGCGTAACCGCCCTTCGGTAATCCCTCGATATTGTCGAGGCCTTCGACAACGTACATCTCCCAAAGCGGGCGGGTCATGTCCAGCGGACGGGAGTGATAACGCGCCATGTGGATACAAAACTGTCGCCAATCGCCAGGTTCGGGCAAGCCCCCGTGACGAACGTGAAACTCGAGATCAAAATTTTCGTCGTCAACCCAGTACGGAAAATCGAGCTCCAACGGTACATGGACAAGCCGTCGCCGAAACACCGGGTTCATGTGCAGCCGGCTACTGACGTGCTCAAGAATATCCTTGAATCGAACGACTTTCTTGCCGGGCACTGTTGACGCGTCAAATATCGACACCGACGTGATGTGTGTCAGATTGTCGTCCGACTCAATATATAGAAACTGGGCGTCCTGGCCGTTCAACTGATCCATTACGACTTCTCCGCGGCTCTCTTTTGATCCAGCGCCAGCAAGTACATGTTTCTCACATCCGCGACATGGTCATCGATCGTCTCCGCCGACCATTCGCTGGTGTCCACTGGCGGCAGTACCTCAACATTGACCGTACCGGGATGGAAGATGAAATCTCCCTTCGGCTGCACATCGTTGGAGTTGTGAATGACGATCGGTACGATCGGCACACCTGCCTGGATAGCAAGATGAAAAGCGCCTTTCTTGAAATTGTTTAGACGGGGTGTTACCGCGCGCGTTCCTTCCGGCGACATGCAGACCGACTTGCCCTCGATTTGCATGGTCTCCACCAGCGATTTCAATGCCTCGACCGCGCTTGCGGTGTCACTCCTGTCAATCAGGACAACACCGGCCGCTTCCATAACTCTGCCAACCACGGGCATATCTCGAATCTCACGCTTGCCAACACCACTGATGTCGCGACGCATCAGGCGCGCGACAATGACCATATCGACATTGCTCTGATGATTAAAAATAAACACCGCCGGGCGATGTGACCAAATGTGTTGCTCGCCTTTGATCTTCAGGTTCAACCCGATTAACGCGCTCGCGGTATCGGCAAACAGCGAAACCGAGAAATTCAAGGCATCACGTTTGGACCCCGTAAGTGCCCAGATGGGAAAGCCCGCCAGAAAACAGCCCACCATGCTCACCGGCATCATTGCCGAACGTAGCAAGTCGTTGATATGTGGCTGACCGCGACTGCCGAACCGACGTACCGGCCAACCGCGCTCTTCAGCAACCGAAAGTAGTCTCTGGTTTGGATTTAGTGGCCGCGGGTTACCCACATGTTCGAGCAACTCGATATCATCGTAACTGTCGGAATAAAAATAGCTCTTGTCGAGCTCTACCCCGAATCGTTCGGCGAGCGACTCGGCGGCCGTGACCTTGCCCGGGCCAAAGCACGGCGGTTGTATGACCGCGCCAGTGAAAACACCGTCCTTAACTTCAAGCTCGGTACAAAGCACATGCTCAACGTCGAGTTCCCGCGCAGTCGGTCTTACCTGGTACGGGGTCGCCGACGAAATGATCGCAACCGTATGGCCCTTCTTGAGATGCGCTTTGATCAGTGCGCGGGATTCCGGATAAATCAGGCGCGCGATGTGTGACTCGAACAGCTCCTCACCGAAGTTCGCGTAGCTGTCTTCCCGAATACCCCGCAGAAACTGGGTTGCTGCAACCATCATGCCTGAGAAGCCGAGGCCGCCGAGGCCAAAACTCACCATCGCGCTGACGAGCTCCACCAGCTCGCGTGGCGACAGGTGACCACGCCTGACTTGCTCTTTGATGAAAGCCATCACCGAGTAACCCGAGATGACAGTGCCGTCGAAATCGAAAAAAGCACCGATCTGTGGGCCGTCGGGCAGGTTCAGTACCTCGGCTACGACATCCTGGTGCGGCGACATGCAAACTCTCCTGTTAACCGGTCATTATACGTGGAGTTGCTCTATCGGTGCTGCATAAATTCTCTCAAATATCTTGATCGCGCGCTGTTCAATCTCGCCAAGAAAGTGCTCGATATCCGGAATCTGCCGGAACGTCAGATAGCCGCTTTCCAGAAACTCCTGCAGCGCGCCGAACCCGGCCGCATAAGCCGGCACGCGCATGGCCTTAAGGGTTATCCCTATCATCGGGATTTTGACGAGCGTCTTGAGTGTCCTGCCCAGTCCGCTGACCAGGTGTACTATTTCCACGCACTCCTCAAAGGAACTGGCCTTTCGGCAGGCGATGCAATAGTCCGTTTCTGTTATCGGCTTCGGGAGATCGTTGCCAATTTGTAACTGGCGGCAAATACGAATATTCACCTCCAGTATCCGGGCGTTCATCTCCGCCGCGGTCGCGATAGTTTCAAGAGGGCGAAACGGCAGCATGGTCGTGATCGCCGGGGCCGCACGTTCGAGGTCACGATCGCGACCGCTGATGCTGATACCGGCAAGATCGCCAATGACGAAATCAATGGCCTCCGCATAACCCTCCCGGACATGCAGGTCGCTAAAGAATGGCAGTAAGTACTCAAGCTGCCAGTTCGTAAAGCCATCGTAGTTCTTCAGGAGGTGCTCGTCCTCGAGATATTCGGCATGCAATTCGTTGCTGCGCCGGATATTTCGCCGGAACCGGGTCGCCGCTGCTTTTCTACTGGATCGGGACAAACTGAGTACTCTCTCACTGGAGGTCAGTTCTGTGACCTTCCTCTCAAAGCTAAGTGTTGACTATTGTTAGAATCCTTTCCTGATATTATGGAAAAAGGCGACTGTAGTCACACGACTCACCTCTCAATTATGGCGACCCCCCTAAGAAATATCGACGTAGAACTACTTAAAATCGGCATGTATGTGTCGGAGCTGGACCGGCCGTGGCTTGAGACCCCGTTCCTGTTTCAGGGATTCTACATACGCTCGGAAAAGGATATCCAGGAACTACAGCGCTACTGCAACACCGTCGAAATTGACGTGGAGCAGTCCGATGCCTCGTTGCAAGCGACGCTTACGCGCATACCAGGCAAAGACGATCGGCGTGAGGGTATGCCGATATCCGATCAGCGCCTGTCTCTATGGCAACGCATTCTTTCGCTGTTTGGCGGCAAGAAGGTTGGCGGCAACAAGGCAAAACTCAAGAAACAGCCATCGGCTGGCGAGTATTACACCGACACAGTAAGCACTAAAGACGAACTCGCTGTCGCGAAAAGTATCCATGCCGATTCGCTACGCCAATTGATGAATGTTCTGAACTCGATTCGTCAGGGTGCCACGGTTGCGATGCCGGAGCTTGAGGTTGTCGCCGGGTCGATGACCGACAGCGTTTTGCGCAATGGCACGGCGATGGCGCTGCTGGCTCGTATGATGGAAAAGGATGAGTACACGAGTTCACATTCGCTCACCTCGTCAATATGGGCGCTGGTTTTCGGTCGCCATCTGGGACTCGACAGGGAATCACTGGAAGTCGTCGGACTTGGTGGGTTGTTGCTCGACGTCGGCAAAACGAAGTTGCCCGAGGAATTGCTCCATAAGACTGGCGAACTGACGGACGCGGAACGTAACCACATTCAGAATCATGTCCAGCTTGGGCTCGAAATTATCCGCGAAGCCGAGAACGTTGACCAACGTGTAGTGGACATGGTCGCAACACACCATGAACGATTCGACGGATCCGGATATCCGAGGGGATGGCAGGGCAACCAGATACCGGTGTTCGGCAGGATTGGCGGCATCGTCGATTCCTACTCCGCCATGACCAGCAAGCGTTCGTATGCACCGGCGATGTCTTCCTATGACGCGATGCGCGAATTCACGTCGCTATCGGACAAGCACTTCCAGGCGGAAATGGTGCAGCAATTTATCCAGGCGGTTGGCATTTTCCCGACCGGCACCCTGGTCGAACTGAATACCGGAGAAGTGGGTGTCGTACTCAAGGAACACCACTCGACACGTTTGCAACCTGAAATCGCCGTGATCCTTGATGCGGAGAAAAAAGCGGTACCGGAATTCAAAGTATTTGACTTGAGAAACAAGGAAGGACAGGCACCCACCGTGTGGATTGAGCGCGGCGTCAACCCGGGCGAATACGATCTCGATCCAAGAAAGTATTTCCTGTAAGTCCATGCAGCAAGTACGCGATCTGGTGAGAACCGATGCCGAGCATTTCGAACTGGAGGTCAACGCGAGGATCGAAAAGCTCTCTGACCCCCTTTCGCTTTTCATTGTCGATATGCGCGAAATCAGCGGAATATTCGCGCGCTCGAGTCAGGCCCATAGTTCCCGCTTCCTGAAGAACGCCGGCGACCTGCTACTCGGGGTTTGCCGGAAACAGGACCGAATTTATCGTATTGGCAATAGCACTTTTGGCGTACTGCTGACAGGCGTCGAGTCGAGTGTCCACCAGCAAATGGCGGCCGAGAAGATAAGTCGTTTACAGAAAGACGCCATTCGCGAGATGGGCGCGCCATTTGGTTCAAGTGTTTACATGGGGATTGCAAGTTATCCCGAGCACGCTGGCGATGCGACTGAGTTGATACACAGAGCCAGAATTGCGCTCGAGTCGGCCCGATCACATGGCGCACCTTACGTAATCTACTCGAAGGATGCCGCCTCTACTGTGTCGATAAAATGGAATCTGCAGGAAGAACTAGTTGCCGCCATTGCGGAAAATCAGTTTCAGCTTCACTACCAGCCCAAAGTCAACGCGAAGACCGGCCGTCCAGTCGGGGCCGAGGCGTTATTGCGCTGGACCAATCAGGCCAACGTGCCTGTTTCTCCAGAAGTGTTCATACCAATGGCCTGCGACGTCGGCTTGATAGACGAACTGACGCGATATGTCTTAACCACAGCGTTGAGAGAGTCAGCAGAGTGGCCCGATCTTGGTTCTCGCCACAACATATCAGTGAATCTCGAGGCAGCCTCATTGCAAGAGACTGACATAAAGGACGTCGTTTCAAGCAGCTTGTCGATTTTTGGCGGCGACAACTGCAAATTGACCCTGGAGATTACAGAGTCGGCTCTGATGGCGGATTCGAAGCAGAGTTTTCGGCTCCTGAACGAGCTGCGTGCAATGGGAGTCGGCATTTCGATTGATGACTTTGGTACCGGCTATTCCTCGTTCGCCTATTTCAAGGATATTCCCGCCACTGAGTTGAAGATTGACAAGTCGTTCATCGACAAAATACTCGAGTCAGACAGAGATAAAAATCTTGTTGAGACAATAATCATGCTGGCACACCGATTCGATTTTTCGGTTGTCGCCGAAGGTGTGGAAACTGCCGACCAACTGGAAGTGCTCAGACAAATGAATTGCGACATCGTGCAGGGCTATTACTATTCACCAGCGCTACCGCACAATGAGTTTTGCGGCTGGCTGGCAAAACAGGACGGCTAGCGCCTACCCGGAATCCTTTGGCTGTTACATCGACAACGACCCTTCCCGAAAGTCAGTGGCCTCCAACCAACTGTTAACTAGCACAGGCACGCCATTACCGGCGGAGTCTCTCGCATCCTGCAAACACGCTGCAATTTGGTCTGCGTGTTTCAGTAACACACCCTTCCCTCCTAATGCTGCGGCAACCTCGTGGTAATCACTGCGCTCCAGCACTGTCCCAACATCGTCGTGCAGCATCTTGACCTGCTCGCGTGCGATTTGTGACCAGCACGCATCATTGCCGACGACTGCGATGACGGGAATTTTGTGCCTGGCGAACGTATCGAACTCGGCAAGCGCATAGCCTACCGAACCGTCACCGAACAAAACCCATATTTCGTGGTCGGGTCTACACAGGCTTGCGCCGAGTGCGAAACCGGCGCCACAGCCCAGCGTGCCGAATACACCCGGGTCGAGCCAGCTCAGCGGTTTTCGCGGCTTCACGATGTACGATGCAGTACCAACAAAGTCTCCGCCGTCGGCGACGATCACGCTGTTGTCGGGCAGCTCTGCATCAATGCTCCTGCACAGCGATACTGGATTGATTAGCTCGCCAGGCGTACTGGCGCTGGTGTCAATCTCGCTTTCGCGTTCGGCATCTCGTTTGAGCAGTAGCTCCTGCCACTCACTCCAGCTTCCACTGACATTCGGTTCGAGTTTGTCGGCCAACGCACGCAAGAAAAGTCCGGCATCGGCGAGCGAGCCAATTTCGGGCTTGCGATTTCGCTTGAGATCGATGTTGCTGCGGTTTGCCGAGATCAGGCATGCGCTGCGCCGCACAGTGCGTCCATAGTTCAACCGAAAGTCGGATGGTACGCCAGCAAGTACGACCAGATCGGCCTCCCGTAATGCTTTGCCACGCTGGTGCCGGTGGTGCAACGGATGTGAGGCTCCCATCAATCCACGAGCCATACCTGAAAGATAGACCGGCATTCCGATACGTTGGACGGCTGCCGCAATCGCGGCGGCCTGACTTGAGTCTACGAGTGCCTGGCTGCCTACGACGAGAACCGGGCGTTCGGCTTTGTTGATTCGTCCGACTGCCCGAGCAATATCCTGACTCGACGGATACACAGGCGCTGCGTCAATGATGCTTGTGTCATCGGCGGAATTCGAACCGGCGAAAAGCCGGTTCGTTTTGTAGTTCAGGTAGGCCCTGACTGCCCGGTCTGGCAGCGCACTACCTTGCGGCGTACTGGCCGTGTACCACTCGCGAATGACAGACTCTTCGTACAACAGATCAACAGAGCACTCCACGAAAACCGGGCCGGGCACACCGCTTTGCGCTATCTGAAAAGCCTTGCGCATTGTCGGTGCAAGATCGCGAACACAAGTAACAGTCTTTGCCCATTTCACGTGTGGTTTGAACAGCGCCATTTGATCGATGTCCTGCAACGCACCACGCCCCTTCAAAACAGAAGCGGCGGCGCCACCCAGCAAGATCAACGGAGACTGTGCAAGCTGTGCATTCTTCACGGCCGTTATCGTATTGGTAGCACCAGGACCTGCCGTTACGGCAGCGACACCCGGTATACCGGTGATGCGTGCTACCGCGTCAGCCGCAAATACAGCCGTCGCCTCGTGGCGTACATCGATGACACGGATACCCAGATCTTTCGCGCCTTTAAGAATCGGTGAGATATGCCCGCCACATAAAGTGAAGAG
This sequence comes from Woeseiaceae bacterium, assembly GCA_021773155.1. Lineage (GTDB taxonomy): Bacteria > Pseudomonadota > Gammaproteobacteria > Steroidobacterales > Woeseiaceae > UBA1847. The sequence goes on from JAJFKQ010000174.1 coordinate 7,968, forward strand.
AAACTTCACACCGTGTGAATACAATACGCTCGCGATACGATCACCGCCATTCATAAGTTGTTCTCCGCCCACTTGAGTTGGAAATTCTTTCCAGTCACGATCGATCCTGGCACTGTTTCGGGTGCAGGGTCATCCGGTACTATGATACGGGCATCGGTGTTTGCGAGCAGGTCCCGCTCGATGTCTATTCCCGGCATCAGCGCTCGCAGAGTCAGCCCGGCATCGGTCAATTCCAGCACGGCGAGATCGGTGACGTAGAAAACTTTCTTGCCCTGCGCCAGACCAACACGACCGTTGAAGGTGACCTCATCGACACTCTCTACCACCTTGGGTTTGCCGGGCTTGTCGAGACTCAGCTGGTCGCCGTGGATGCTGACGCTCGCACCCAGCATCCACTTGCCGATAAACAATACCGTGTTGGCGGACTCGATGATGCTTGGTGCACCACCCGGTCCAACATAGTCCAGCATTCGTGGCCCCCGGTTGGAAAGATTGATATTGCCGGATGAGTCGAGCTGCAGGAATCCAAGCATCGTCGCGTCCAGATGATCGCGATAATGATGAAACATCCAGGCCGAAGACTCGAGTCGCTGCGGGTTGATGGCTGCGCCAAAAAAAATACCCGGTGTCGGCAATCCACCGTAGGGGCCGGACTCGGTCGTGAAAGTAATATCTTCTCGCGTTGGACTTTCGCAGAGCACACGGCACACTTCCTCTGCCAGCCCCACACCAATATTGACAGTCGCACCGGCCGCCACATTTTCCGTAAAGGTTTTTGCACCGAGCCGCGCCAGTGCACGGTCGAGCAGGCTACGGCGTGGCGTTATGCCCAGCGTCTTGTTGATGAACCGAAGCCGTGTCATCGCCTCGATCTCATCGACGCTCGCACCGGCCGTAAACATGGGCCAATGCCGGTATTGTGCGACGGAGCCTGTTTGCTCATTACGAGGATTGATGACAAGCACATCGACTTCATCTGCCGGCAAGCCAATAGAAGTTGGCTCGTGATCGATCAGAGCAGAGACCGACACAATAGCGAGCCCGCCGTTCTGCCGCGCTGCACGGGCTGCTTCGACGTTTTCTGTGATGGTCGCCGCATTTTGAAAATATATGTTGCCGTCGCGGTCTGCATACGGCGCACTGAACAGGGCAACATCGATCGCCGGTAATGTGTAGATAATTTCATCACCATCTGCTTGTGCAAATTGCCGCATCGCGTTCGGCGTTACCGGTGAACCGCGACCAACACGTGTATCCAGAAAGGAACCCGTACCAGTGTGGCTGCGCACCGATTGTTCACCTCGTGCCTGTGCCTCGATAACGTGCGTCATTTCACCTTGCGGCAGTGTGTGTAGCTCGAGCCGTCCAGCATCAGCAAGGGTCAACAGTGACTTTGCAGTTTCGGTATGTCCGGAGATGTAACAAGTTACGAGGCCATCCAGCCCGACCTCCTCTACTGTGCCGGGCGCGCGACCACGGCCACCTTGCCCACCGACCGAGATCCAGGTGAGGGCTTGCGGAAAACCGGTTTGTTCAAAGCGCTCGCGTACAGCCCAGAACATGATGGAGCAGCGTGCGTTGCCAGAGATGCCGCAGGAGATGACACAGGCACCATCCGGAATCATGTCCGCGGCGGCACGCGCGGATTTGAACTTGTCTGGCAACTTGTCCGGTGGCAGGTAGGACGTATCACGCCGGTCCCAGGTCAGCCGCCAGCGGAGAACATGTGCGAGCGTTGCCGCCTTATCGAGCAGCTTCACTCTGCGGCGATGCAGCTCGTGTCCTGCAGCACATGTCGTGACTCATCACGCTGGTCTATGAGAATGCAGTCATC
>JAJFKQ010000175.1 GCA_021773155.1 Woeseiaceae bacterium
GTTGTCGTGTCGAACGGATTCGCGAGCGTTTCCGTACCGCCCGCAAAATCGTACGGGGCAGTCCGATCGGTGGAAAAGCTGGAAGTCGGCTTTATGTTTACTTCATCGAGATACCAGAAAACCCTGTTGATGCCCGAGAGCGGGAAAGTTGGTGACGTGAAGACGTAGATGTCACCGCTGACGGTCATGCCGTCCAACGTGAGACCGCCGGCCCGATCCGGTGACGTTGAAAAAACAACACCGAATTCTTCACCGCAACAAAGTTGCGCGACGGCACTCTGGCTCGTCAGTACACCTGCCAGAAAGACCAGATGGGTGACAACTGTGATGATCCAGTTTCGTGCGAACGCATTTGAATGGCGCATTCGATATCGCTCCCCAGTTATTTTTTTTGTTAAATCGCCCTTTTACAATTGTTGTTTATTTGCGATGTTTCTTGCTTGGGTGTTTAATTTTTTTGTAATTTTCCGGATGGCGCAACGATACGCGAATTAGATTATGTTTTGTTGCGGACTAGACATAACTATGAGTTCACTTTGTATCGCCGCCAGCGATAACCGGACCAAACGGGTGTTTTACAAATGGCGGAGAGGGTGGGATTCGAACCCACGGTACGGGAGAACCGTACACCTGATTTCGAATCAGGCCCATTCGACCACTCTGGCACCTCTCCGGTAGTCAGGGTCCAGGATATTGCGAAGCAATTCGTCGCTTGTCAAGTACGCAGAGTGCTTCCTGGGATGCCATAATCGGAGCGTCGGAACGGAGATCCGCCATTGCGCCCGTTGTTAATAATCTCATTAGCCGCATTGATCGGCACCTGTTCGAGTCCCCCTCCTTTATTGGACCAGGTTCTCGAAACGGGTCAGCTCCGTGTTGTTACTCGTGACAGTCCAACGGCGTACACCATCAGCCCGGACGGCCCCTCCGGCCCCGAGTTTGACCTTGCACAAGCCTTCGCCGACGAACTCGGCGTCGCTTTGATCATTGAGCCAGTCGCAAGCATTTCAGAAATCCTGCCCAAATTGCTGTCTGGCGAAGCGCACATGGCTGCGGCCGGTTTGTCGATCACGGATACACGCCGTGAATATCTGAACTTCGGCCATCCCTACGATACGGTCGATGTGCATTTGATATACAAACTCGGTACCGGCAAGCCCAGATCTATAGACGATGTGCTGGATCGATCGATCGAAGTCATGGCCGGTAGTAGCCACGTCGATCTGTTGTCCACCATTCAGACGTCATATCCGGCGTTGCACTGGGCCGAAAACGCCGATATCGAAGTCGCTGAACTACTGACCAAGGTCGCAATGGGCGAAGTCGAGCTTACGGTCGCCGACAGTCCGGACTTCAATATTCAACGGCACTTCTACCCGGATCTGCGTGTCGCACTGGATTTGGAAGTCGGTGATCCGATTGCCTGGGGATTTCCCAAACGTGCTGGCGACACCTTGCTCGCACGAGCCGACGACTTTCTGATTAAGTCAGACCGGGCCGGCTTGCTGGCGCAGGTTCATGATCGCTATTACGGCTACACCAAGAAATTCGACTACGTTGGCACGCGAAACTTCATTCGTCACTTCGAGAATCGTCTGCCACGTTATCGCGAGATGTTCGAGGAAGCTGGAGAAGAATGGGGTGTGGACTGGCGACTGCTGGCCGCAATCGGTTACCAGGAATCCCACTGGCGTTCGCAAGCCGTTTCGCCGACAGGTGTTCGCGGCATCATGATGCTAACTCTGGACACCGCTGAGTATTTGGGGCTGGACGATCGTCTCGATCCACAGAGCAGCATATTGGGTGGCGCTCGTTATTACGCGCGACAGACGGAACGCGTCGCCGATACTGTTGCGGAACCGGACCGCAGGTGGATGGCGCTGGCAGCCTACAACGTCGGGTTTAATCACATAAAAGACGCCCGCACGATTGTCGAATTGGAAGGCGGTGATCCGGATACATGGGTCGATCTGAGCGAAGCGCTACCGTTGTTGTCACAACGAAAATGGTATTCGCAACTTCCCTACGGTTATGCGAGAGGCTGGGAGCCTGTCCTGTATGTCAACAATATTCGCGCCTACTACAACATCTTGAAGTGGTTGACTGAGAAAGAGGAGTTCGCTGACCCAATTGAGATCGACCGTGACGAAGTGGCTGCCGCAGCTTCGGATGTCTAGCGTCGCGCTTCGAAAAACGCCCGCAATAAATTCGAGCATTCATCAGCGAGCAATCCACCATTGATTTCGAAGCGGTGGTTTAGCGCGCGCGAATCCGACAAGTCCTCAACGCTGCCAAGTGCTCCAGCCTTTTCATCGTAGGCACCGAAGACAACCCGCTTCAGTCTGGCCTGCACGATAGCGCCCGTACACATAACGCAGGGTTCAAGCGTGACATAGAGCGTTGCGTCTGGAAGCCGGTAATTGCCCACGCCGGAACCGGCCGCGCGTAATGCGATTATTTCAGCATGAGCACTTGGATCAGAGGTCACAATAGAGCAATTGCGTCCGGTCGCAATAATATCGCCATCAACGACAACGACAGCCCCAACCGGAACCTCACCCTCACCTGCCGCCTTTTGCGCCTCGGCAAGCGCGGCACGCATGCCGTCGATATCCTGCTGCGGCCAATCGGACTCCATTACTCCCACTCAATAGTCGCCGGCGGCTTACCGCTAATATCGTAAGTCACACGCGAGATGCCATCGACCTCGTTGATGATTCGCAGTGATACGTGTTCAAGAAACTCGTACGGCAATCGTGCCCAGCGCGCAGTCATGAAGTCGATCGTCTCGACGGCGCGCAATGCAACGACGTAGTCGTATTTGCGCCCGTCGCCCATCACTCCAACGGACTTCACGGGCAGAAATACGGCAAACGCCTGACTGGTTTCGTCGTACAGATTTTGTTTTTGCAGCTCATCGATGAAAATGTCGTCGGCTAGTTGCAACAGCGCAACGTATTCTGGTTTAACCTCACCGAGAACCCGAACACCAAGACCCGGCCCCGGGAATGGATGACGCATGACCATCTTTCGAGGTAAACCGAGTTCGAGACCGATACGACGAACTTCATCCTTGAACAACTCTCGCAACGGCTCCACCAGCGACATACGCATGTACTCGGGAAGTCCACCGACGTTGTGATGCGATTTTATGACCTGTGCTTTACCGGTTTTCGCACCAGCCGATTCTATGACATCCGGATAAATTGTTCCTTGCGCAAGCCATTCGATGCCGTCGAGCTTGTGCGCTTCCTCGTCGAAAATTTCGATGAACTGGCCACCAATGATCTTGCGTTTTTCTTCCGGGTCCGCGACACCTTTCAGTGCGCCAAAAAAGCGCTCGGCGGCATTGACCCGAATGACATTGACACCCAGGTGTTCGGCAAAAAGCTCCATCACCTGGTCGCCCTCGTTGTAGCGCAACAAACCATGATCAACAAACACGCAGATCAGCTGATCGCCAATCGCCTCATGCAGCAGTGCTGCCACAACCGAAGAATCAACGCCGCCGGACAGACCCAGCAGGACTTTGCCATCGCCGACCTGCTCGCGAACGTGGTCTATCGCGTCCGAAACAATATTCCCGGCGGTCCAGTCACCCGGGCAGCCGCATATGTCACGCACAAAACGGCGCAGGATTTCCTGGCCTTGCGGCGTATGCGTAACTTCAGGATGAAATTGCACACCGTAGAAATGTCGTGAGGGATCTTCCATCGCAGCGAGTGGTGAATTGGGACTGCTCGCTGTCGCTTTGAAGCCCGGTGGTATGGCTTCAACACGATCGCCATGACTCATCCATACCTTCAAAACAGATTCATCTTCAGAGTCGCTGAGGTCGCCGAACAAAGAGGAATCACCAGGCGTAATTTCGGCATAGCCAAATTCACGGTGCGACGACGCTTCGACTTTGCCGCCAAGCTCGGCCGCCATGGTCTGCATGCCGTAACAAATACCCAGGACCGGAACACCAAGTTCAAACACCGTGTGTGAAACGCGCGGCGGCACATCGAGGTTTACCGACTCCGGACTGCCGGAAAGAATAACGCCATCCGGCGCATAGGCCTTGATGTCGTCATCGGACATGTCCCAAGGATGAATCTCGGAATAAACACCAACCTCGCGAACGCGGCGGGCGATTAATTGCGTGTACTGGCTGCCAAAATCGAGTATCAGCAGTCGATGAGCATGAATGTCTGGATGCATCTAGTTCTTGGATCGGTAGTTAGGCGCTTCTTTGGTAATCGTCACATCGTGCACATGACTCTCAACCATGCCGGCACCCGTGATTCGAACAAACTCGGGCTTGATTCGCATCTCGTCGATACTCGCACTCCCGGTGTAGCCCATTGCTGCACGAATACCGCCAAGGAGCTGATGCACGATGGCCGAGAATGGCCCTTTGTACGCCACGCGACCTTCGATACCTTCCGGCACGAGCTTGTCGAGCTGTTCAGTCGCATCCTGAAAATAGCGATCCGACGAACCGTGCGATCCGCCCATGGCGCCAACAGAGCCCATGCCACGATACGCTTTGTACGAACGACCCTGATACAGCTCAACTTCACCCGGAGATTCTTCCGTGCCCGCAAACAAGCCGCCAATCATTGCGCAATGTGCGCCAGCGACGAGCGCTTTGGCAATATCGCCGGAATAGCGAATGCCGCCGTCTGCGATCAACGGTACACCAGACTTCCTCAGTGCTGCGGCAACTTCGGCGACAGCCGAAATCTGCGGAACGCCAACGCCTGCGACGACTCGTGTCGTGCATATGGAACCTGGACCGATACCGACTTTGACGCCATCGGCACCTGCTTCGACCAGCGCCAGAGCAGCGTCGCCCGTCACGATGTTGCCACCTATGACCTGCACATCCGGGTGCGCCGTCTTGACCCGGGTTACGCGCTCCAGCACACCCTTGGAAAATCCGTGTGAGGTATCGACGACGATAACATCGACACCTGCTTCGACGAGGGCAGCCACGCGATCATCGGTGTCCTGCCCTGTACCCACTGCCGCGCCCACGCGCAGAGCACCACTACTGTCCTTGCAGGCGTTTGGAAAGTCCATGGCCTTCTGGAAATCCTTGGCCGTGATCATGCCGCGCAATTCGAAGTTGTCGTCTACGACAAGAACCTTTTCGATACGGTACTTGTGCAGAAGCGATAATACTTCCTCGTCGTCTGCCCCTTCCTGAACCGTTACAAGACGCTCTTTGGGGGTCATGACTGTAGATACCGGTGCGTCAAGCTTTGTCTCGAAACGAAGATCGCGGTGCGTGACGATACCGACTGTCTGCTTGCCATCCACCACAGGAACGCCCGAAATACCCATAGCGCGAGTCAGCTCGATGACCTCACGGATCGTCATATCCGGCGTCACGGTAATGGGTTTTCGCACCATGCCGGATTCGAATTTCTTGACCACCAGAACCTGCTGCGCCTGGTCCGCGATAGCCATGTTCTTGTGAACAATGCCCATACCGCCTTCCTGGGCCAGCGCGATTGCAAGTCTCGACTCCGTCACGGTATCCATCGCCGCTGACAACAACGGAATGCTGAGCCGAATCTCACGGGTTAGCGATGTACTCAGGTCGACGTCACGGGGCAATATCTCGGAATATCCGGGTTGTAGGAGGACGTCGTCAAATGTCAGAGCTTCCTTAGCTATTCGCATGGATTTGCCTTCAGTCTGATGAGCTTAAACGGTCAATTGTACGCGGCTCGGAATTGCGGGTAAACGGTAGGCGGTTCGATATACTGTAAACATGCAATCGAATGACCCCACAACCGCCGCAATTTCCGTCAGTCAGCTCAATCGGCGCGTCAAGACTCTCATTGAACAGGGAATGGCCCGCCTTTGGGTAGAAGGCGAGATTTCAAACCTGTCGCGACCGGGATCGGGACACATTTATCTCAGTTTGAAGGACGACACCGCGCAAGTCAGCGCCGCCTGGTTTCGTCAGCGCCAACGCGGACCGGCGATCGGTTTCAAGAATGGCGACCGCGTGCTCGCGTATGGCCGCGTCAGTATTTATGAGGCCCGCGGTAACTATCAGCTGATCATCGAGCAGATGGAGCCGGCGGGTGAAGGCGTACTGAAACGCCGTTTTGATGCATTGAAGCTAAAACTCGCAGGCGAAGGCTTGTTCGATGAGGATCGCAAACAAGCGCTGCCCGAACTGCCGAAACGAATCGGTATCATCACATCACCCACAGGCGCTGCGATTCGCGACATCCTGAGCATCCTCAGTCGACGATTCCCGGCCGTCCCTGTCATTATTTATCCGGCTGCTGTGCAGGGCGATGCGGCACCCGACGAACTTATCGCGGCCCTTGCGACAGCTGTGCAGCGTGATGAATGTGATGTATTGATCATGGGCCGCGGTGGCGGCTCACTAGAGGATCTTTGGGCATTTAACGACGAGCAAGTCGCACGAGCCATCTCGGATTGCCCGCTACCCGTTATTAGCGCGGTAGGACACGAGGTCGATTTCACAATCGCGGACTTCGTCGCAGATGTTCGCGCCCCCACTCCGTCCGGCGCCGCAGAAATCATAGTGCCAAACCAAAGCGACTGGCTCCGCCAGATATCGGGATTCGCCGCGCGTATCGCGAGGGTCGGCCAGCGTGCACTGGAGGATCGCGCGCAGGAGTTGGACTGGCTCGGTCGGCGGCTCATGGCCAGCAGCCCGGCGGCGACACTGCAACGTCAGCGTAACAGCCTGCGTGAGCATAGCGGCCGACTCAACTCGGCAATGCGCCAACAACTGCTGGAACAGAAAAATTCGCTTCAAGCGATCCGCAGTGAACTCATGAAATTGTCACCCGCACTGTCCGTACAGCGATCGATCGGTCGTCTGCAGCAACTTCGGCAGCGCCTTGCGACGTCAACTCACAACACGGTTTCAGACACCAGCCACAAGATTGCGCTGCTCGGTCGAGCTTTGAACTCAGTTAGTCCGCTTGCAACACTGGGTCGCGGCTACGCGATAGTGAAGCAAGAGGACTCAGGCGCCGTCTTGACGAATGCCGCGAATATCGAGCCAGGAAAAGACATCCGCGCTCAGTTATCACGAGGAGAAATCATCGCGACCGTCAAGAAGGTGCTCCCCGGTGATTAAGATCCGCTTGAGTTTTGCGGCCCTGGTTGCCCTTACCGCTTCCGCTCTGGCAACAGAACAGTCGTTGCGGCCGGGTGGCATCGCTATCATCGAAATCGGCAGTACCGATGTGGCCGCGCCCGCAGCAAGCATGGATGACAAGCCGTTGCTCGTGATGCAGCGCGGCGAGAAATGGGTCGCAGTTGCCGGGATCCCGTTGGATACTGAGCCCGGTAAACTGCTCATTTCCATCAATGGGCAGGAAACCATAATCGATGTTGCCGAGCATGCCTATCGAGAGCAACGCCTTACTGTCGAGAACAAGAGTTTCGTCGATCAAAATCAGAAACAACTGGATCGAATCTGGAGCGAACGCAAGATTATCGATGCGGTATTGACGAGTTTTACGGAGTCTCCCGTTGGCGGTCTGACTTTGGCCGCGCCAGTCCCGGGAACCCAAAGTTCCAGCTTTGGATACCGACGTTTTTTCAACGACCAGCCTCGCTCACCGCATAAGGGCATGGACATTTCAGCCGGCAACGGTGAACCGATTGCCGCATCGCGCACCGGCGTCATCGCGGCCACGGGAAACTACTTCTTCAACGGCAATACAGTTCTCATCGATCACGGTCAGGGATTTGTATCCATGTATTGCCACATGAGCGAGATAGCCGTTGAGGAAGATCAGCAGATCAAAACCGGCGATATCATCGGCGCGGTAGGTTCGACGGGTCGAGTAACCGGACCGCATTTACACTTCGGGACCTACCTGAACGGTACGGCGATCGATCCCGCCATATTCATCGAGAAATAGATAAGGTGACAGTGACCTTATCTCCCGAGTTAAGGTCACTGTCACCTTATCTAGTCACAGCAGCTTTCGAAGAACTCACAAATGACCGGTCGGAATGCGTCCATATCGACCAGGAATGAGTCGTGCCCACGGATACAATCGAGTTCCGCCAGTTTCGTGTCGCTGCACACCGATGCAATACCGTCAGCCAGCTCACGCTGTTGTTCGATAGGGAACAGAATATCTGTTCGAACACCGATGACGAGTGCCTGGTCGAGCTTCAGGCGTTTGAATCCAGCGGCGAGTGACCCGCCGTACTCTGCAAGATCAAAAAGATCCGACGCATGCGACAGATACAAATAGCAGTTGGGGTCAAATGCGCCGCTGAATTTACTCGCGCGGTTTTCGAGATACGACTCTACAGAAAACTCCGCGACGAACAGATCTTCAATTCGCGCATGGTCGGTCGAGCGCTCTCGCCCGAATCGCTGCACCCATTCTTCCGCTGAACGGTACGTGATCATGCCCAGCTTTCGCGCCAGCCGTTGCCCGGTGATTGGCGGATCACCCTGATCATAGTTTCCTTTGTGCCACTTGGGATCAGAACGAATCATCTCCCGCTGCAGCGATCGTACGGCAATGGAAAACGGTAACGCTCGTGTGGCCGAAGAAACCGAAATAAATCGACGAACCGCGTCAGGATGACGCAGGCAAAACGCAAGTCCACTCATACCGCCCATCGAGCAGCCGACAACGGTGTGCAGGCACGCGACTCCAAGATGATCAACAATCAGGAACGCCGATTCCGCGACGTCTTCAAGCGTTAGCACAGGAAATGTCAGACGATATAGTTCGCCCGTTTCGGGATCAATCGAAGCCGGGCCGGTCGAACCGAAACAGCTACCGAGAGAATTTACACAGATCACAAAATAATGATCCGTGTCGATAGGCAGCCCCGAGCCGATCATGTCTTCCCACCAACCGGGGGTCATATCGCCCTCCGATGATGCTGCATGCGCAGAAGGAGACAGGCCCGCAAAAATCAGTATCGCATTGTCCTTCGCCGAATTCAGTTCGCCCCAGGTTTCGTAGGCCAAAGTGGGCGACTGTAAATGGCCGGCCCGGTGCATACGGAAGCTTCCATCGTAGGCGAATAACTTTCTCGCAAAGCTCATTTCTTGACCTTTTTCATCAGGCGTTTGCGCTTGCGCTCCTGCCGCGGCGTCAAGACATTGCGGCGTCCTTCGAAAGGATTCTTGCCCTTCTTGAAGACCAGGCGTACAGGCGTGCCCTTGAGTTTAAACGCTTTTCTGAAGCGATTAATCAAATAGCGCCGGTACGCCTCCGGCAAACGCTCTGTCTGATTACCATGAATCACAATGACCGGTGGATTTCGTCCACCCTGGTGCGCATAGCGGAGTTTGATGCGTCGGCCTCGTACCAACGGCGGCGAGTGAGCCATTACAGCGGCTTCGAGCTCGTTCGTTAGTTCTGTCGTCGACATGTTTCGCATCGCGGCTTTGTATGCACGTTCGACGGCTGGCAACAAATCGCCAACAGCAGTGCCGTGCAAGGCTGATATTGTTATGCGTTCAGCGAAATCCAGAAACGGCAGGCGCCGTTCAAGGTCGTCGCGAACTTTCTTGCGGTGATCCGCCGAAAGACCGTCCCATTTATTCGTCACGACGACCAGGGCACGACCGCGCTCCATGACGAGTCCGAGCAAGCTGACGTCCTGCTCGGTCACACCCTCTTGCGCATCCAGCACGGAAATTACAACTTCAGCCTGCTCGATGGCCTGCAGTGCCTTGACGATGCTGAACTTCTCGATAGTTTCATGCACACGGGCTTTGCGACGGATGCCTGCCGTGTCAATCAATACGTATTTTCGATCATCGCGCTCGAACGGCACGGCAACGCTGTCGCGCGTCGTGCCCGGCTGGTCGAAAACAACCAGGCGTTCTTCACCGAGTATGCGATTGATCAACGTGGACTTGCCGACGTTCGGCCTCCCGACAACCGCAATGCGAAGTTCGCGGTCTTCGTCCTCTTCATCGTCCAGTTCTTCTTCAGGCTCCTCGGCGGCAAACCCGCTAAGGAGATCGTCCATGAGGGCACCGATGCGGTCGCCGTGTGCCGCCGATACGGCGATCGGTTCGCCCAGTCCCAGCGCATGAAACTCGCTGTTGGCAATCGCTTCATCAAGGCCTTCCGTCTTGTTGACGGCGAGCCAGGTTTGCTTGGCATGGCGGCGAGCGAGCTCTGCAACGTGTTCATCGGCCGGTGTCAGGCCGCTACGGCCGTCGACCATGATTATGGCGACATCCGCCTCCTGGAGCGCACGAATCGTCTGATCAACCGTCGCTTCAGCTATGCCCTCTTCGCCACCGGCCACACCACCAGTGTCGATGACCAGATAGGGGATCGGTCCTAACTTGCCGAAGCCGTATTTGCGATCGCGAGTGAGACCCGGATAGTCGGCGACGAGCGCGTCGCGCGACCGCGTTAATCGATTAAATAAAGTGGATTTGCCGACATTGGGTCGACCAATCAGAGCAATGACAGGAAGCATGGGAGCACCTTCACCGCAGCCGATCAGGACTCGTCAGGTGATTCAGCAACGTCCGGAGCACGTTGCTGCTGGCGACTTTGTACAACTTCATATGCCGCCACTGAACCATCATCACTTTGCACGTAAAGGCGATTGGCAACGACAAGCGGATCGCTGCTGATCGCTTTTTTGCCTTGCCGAACGCGTGCTACAGCGTCACCGTCGATACTACTGAAAAAATGCAAATACCCTTCAAAGTCACCGACTACGACAGTCGTATGGAATGGCACCGGCAATGTCGGATCCCGACGCAACAGATCATCATTGCGCCAGGTCTCAACTCCGTTACTGCGGGTTAGCGCAATAACCTCGCCATCATCGCGAGCGGTATAAACACTGTTCCAGTCAGCGGCCATACCAACGTGAGTCGAAATCTCACGTGACCACAGTACCTGGCCCGACTCGGCTGCAATTGACGCCACGCGTCCCTGATAACCCGCCGCGTAAATGTCCTGACCAACAACAGCAATTGCACCATCAATATCGGCAAGGCGATCAAGGTCCGATCGACCTGTCGGCAAGGCCAACATGGAATCCCATTCGATATCGCCGGTGTCTATATTAACTGCGGCCAAACGGCCGTTATCAAATCCCGCAACGACCAGTGATCCGATCAGCATCGGCGACGACGCGCCGCGCATCGTCAATACCGGTGCCGCCTGTTCGATCTCCCAGCGTTTCTTACCATCAAATCGCGCCAAAGCGATCAAACGATTATCAATGGTCTGTACGACCACTGAATCGTCTTTGATGAGTGGCTGCGCCAGTATCTCGCCGCCGACAAAGGAGCGCCATTGCTCCGCGCCCGAACCTGAGTCCATCAGGATGACAAAACCGTCTTGTGTCGCGACGGCCAGTACACCTTCATTGACGCCCGGTCCCGCCGCAAGATCGACCTCGAGATCCATCTTCCAGCGCGATTTTCCGCTATCCGGGTCGATTGCTGCGACTTTTCCGTCCTGGCTGGCTGCATAAATCAGATTGCCATCACCAACTGGCCGCAGCCCCACCAGCAGAAACTCGGAATCACCGCCGACCTTGGTGCTCCACAAGCGCTTTATTTTCAGAGTGTTCTTGAGCTTCACCAGCTCTTTGGGCTCAAGCTCTTCGTCTTTGTCACCAAAGATTCCACAGGACGCCAACACCAGCATCACTGCGATCAGCCCGGGCAATCGCCACAAATTATTCACTCACCTTCCTCAGAATCAGACTCTTCTGCTTCGACCGCTGCATCGGGCGCGGGTTCTGCCTCTTCCGGCGTTACTTCAGGCAAATCCAGAGATTTCCATTGCACAAGTTGCTGATCAACGGTGATTTGTGACATTGGATCCAGCAAAACCTTTTGATAAGCGTCTTGGGCTTCGGCAATTCGGCCCAGCGCGGTGTGCGCATCACCGAGTACCTCACCATAGGCGGAGGTGAATGCACCGGCATCTTCGCCAGCCAGCAAGTCCACAACTTCCTGCGCCTTGTCCTGATACAGATAGATGCGTGCCAACCGTAGCCGGGCGACATCTTTCAGTTCGCTATCCGCGTCGCTGTTGACGACGCCAAGCAGCGCGTCGGCAGCGTCCTGATCGCGATTCTTATCCATATAAAGTCGCGCCATCGCCAGACCCGTTTGCCCGACGTAAGTGGTATCGCCATACGACGTTGCAATCTCGTCCGCCACTGCTTCAGCGTCCTCAAGTTTGCCGTCTACGACGAGCACAATAAGCTTCTCGTACGCAGTTGATGCTTCGAGTTGCGCTTGTAGCTGTGTGTCTTGGTAATGGTTGATACCAAACAACAGGCCCGCACCAACTACGATGCCTCCGATAACGTACGCGCCATACTGTGACCACCAGGCCCGCATTTGGTCAATTTGTTCTTTTTCTGAAAGTAGATCGTCCACAAAACTGCCTTTAACGTAAGTTTCTTTCCAGCGTTTCCGCCAGCTCGTCCAACGCAACACTTGTCTGTTCTTGAGCGCTGCGCAATGGTTTGATACCAATACAACCGTCGGCGAGCTCCTGCTCACCCAAAATCAACGCAAACTCGGCGCCGCTCTTATCGGCACGCTTCATTTGCGACTTAAAACTGCCGCCTCCGAGGTTAAGTTCAACCCGGAGACCTGAGATGCTGTCACGGAGCTCTTCCGCCAATACAAATGCCCGTTCCAGCGTGCCTCCGCCAAGCGCTGCAATGTAAACATCTGCATCCGTCGCAGGAGTCTCACCGCCGCAAGCTTCGTATAAAGCGACGAAGCGCTCAATTCCCATCGCCCAACCGATCGCCGGTGTCGCGCGACCGCCCAGTTTCTCGACCAGTCCATCGTAGCGACCACCGGAACACACGGCACCTTGCGATCCCAGCGCGTCGGTGACCCATTCAAACACCGTCCTCGAGTAATAATCGAGACCACGCACGAGACGCGGATTCACGGTATAGCTCACTCCCGCAGCATCGAGCAAAGCCCGCAGGCCCGCGAAATGGTTCGCCGATTCCTCGTCCAGGTAGTCCAGCATGACGGGCGCAGCATCAACAATCGCCTGCATGTCCGGATTCTTGCTGTCGAGGATTCTGAGCGGATTCTGCTCGAGGCGGCGAATACTATCCTCATCGAGCTGATTTTTCACGCCGGAAAAGTACTCAACCAGCGCCTTACGGTAGGAAGTCCGCGACTCCGGGGTACCCAGCGAGTTGATTTCAAGAGCAATTTTTGAAATCCCCAGTCGCTGCCACATGCGTGCGCTCATAATGATCAGCTCGGCATCAACATCCGGACCGTCGTACCCGACCGCCTCAACGTCAAACTGATAAAACTGCCGGTAGCGCCCCTGCTGCGGTTTTTCGTAGCGGAACATCGGTCCGGACGTCCACAGCTTTTGCTTCTGATTGTGGAAAAGGCCATTCGTCATGCCAGCCCGAACCATACTCGCTGTCGCCTCCGGGCGCAGCGTCAGGCTTTCACCGTTGCGATCAGGAAATGTGTACATCTCCTTTTCGACGATATCAGTCACTTCACCAATAGACCGTTTAAAAAGCTCCGTGTACTCGAGCAACGGCAAACGAATTTCCGAATAGCCGTAGGAATGCACAATCTCCTGCACGACCGATTCCAGATATCGCCAGGTGGCCGAGACGTCGGGCAGGATATCGTTCATCCCGCGAATTGCTCTTGGTTTAGTCGTCATGAACCTGTGATCGTCAGCCTGGCTGTCCGCCCGCGGCGGTCCGCAGCGGGAATCTCGAATGCGCCGCCGTTAACTTCGATGCTGACATTTGCAGCATCGCCGAACAAGACATTGAAAGGTGCCTCGCCGGAAAGATTTACAGTGCGACCCGACTTGCCAAGATCGAAGAACAGGCGCTGTCCACTGGCATCCGTGATTTCGGTCCAGCAATCTCCAGAATACGTAATACTCAGGCGCATAGCAGAATCATCCGTCGCCGTGACCACCTCAATGGCCGGCTCTGGTTCCACGGTGACTTCTGATTCGTCTGTCACTACATCATCGGCTTCATCTGCGATGTCCAATTGCTGTTCGTCAGCGGGCAGAGTTTCCTGCGGCAACGGCGCGATCTCACCCGTTACCGGTGGCTCGGATATTGCTTCGCGAGACGCAAACCACCAATAGGCGGTGGCGGCAATCGAGATGACAACGACGCCAGCGACCCATGGTCCCGGTGACATGACCTGGCGTGGTCTTGGTCGGGCAGAAATAACAGGGGGCGCCCCGGTCGAGCGATTGAGCTGGTAGTAGTCGGCCATTACATCTGCTTCGTCGACCTTGACCAACTGCGCGTACTTTCTCAGGTGTCCCTTCGCAAAAACCGGCGCACCAATGACGTCAAAGTCGTTGCGCTCCAAAGCTCGCACTTTGTACTCATCGAGATGCAGTTCCTTGGCGATCTCGATGACGGCTATCTGCTGCTCACGACGAGCTTCGGCCAATCGCTCTCCGGCCATAAGGCCTTGCGACTCCTCATCTGGAGTAGATTCTTCGAGTTTGTCGTTCTCGTCACTCACTATCCGGCGCCCAATACTTTTCTCGCCTCCGGCGAGGTTGGGAATTCACGAATCAACTGGTCTTCAAATTCGGTCTTGCCGCGGTCATTACCCAGCATATCCTCGATCCTGGATGCCAGGTACAACACACCGGCGGTTGGAATCGCGCCGGACATATACCGCTGCAGAAATGCACGTGCACCCAGGTATTCTTCCTGCTGGAACTTAAGCAAACACAATTGCAGCAGTGCCTCAGCGTAATTCACTTTGTGATCCAACGCCATTCGGAAATATTTCTCGGCCGCGGCAAGGTCGGGCTTTTGCCCCATGCACACACCGGCGTTGGTCAGTGTGACTTCGGCATCATCGTTCTCCGGGTGGCTGCCTGCCTTATCGAAATAGTTTTGCGCCTGGCTGTAATCCTGGTGTCGGCACAGGAACACGGCATAAGTATTCTGGATATCAAAATCACGCGGCGCGACACGAATCGCCTTTTCGTAGGCCTCTCTCGCCAGTCGCTGGTTGTCCAAAGCCTCATAGGTCAATGCCAGCGTCGTGTAAGCAGCGGCCATTTTCGGGTCGATCTCAACGGCAAGCAACAAACGGTTGCGCGCAAGATTGTAGTTGCCGATATTGTAATAGCGTGCGCCGAGTTGGTAATTCAGGTCGGCCGCTTCCTTGTCATTACGTTCAGGCTCGGTAATTGTTCCTGTCGTTGTCGAAACACAGCCCGCCATCAACAGAAAACAAATAGCGCTCGGGATTATCAGATTACTTTTTTTCATACCGATGAGATCCTCATGTCTTTGTTTTCATTGATGTTTTCGTTCTTTCTTTTCTGGCCGGGGTTCTTTTGACCCAGTCGATTCTTGACGCGGTCACGGACCTTGCCGGCCAGCTGCCCACAGGCCGCGTCGATATCATCACCGCGAGTTTTTCGGGTCGTAGCAACAAGGCCGCGTTCTCGGAGGCGCTCCTGAAAATGCCGGATGGTATCGAGTGACGAGCGTTTGAACTCCGTTCCTGGAAATGGATTGAAGGGAATGAGGTTTACTTTTGCAGGTTTGTTCTTGAGCAGACTCGCCAGCTGATTCGCATGCGCCAAAGAGTCGTTGACGCCTCGCAGCATGACGTACTCGAAGGTGATGAACCGGTTCGAACGTTTCGCGGCATACTTCCAGCACGAATCGAGCAGAGTGTCGATCGGATGTAGTTTATTGATCGGCACGATTTGATCACGCAACTCGTCGTTGGGAGCGTGCAGTGAAACCGCAAGCGCCACATTGCAGTCGTCTGCCAGCTTGTCGATGTGCGGAACAATACCCGAGCTACTGACCGTAACGCGGCGACGGGACATGCCGTAAGACCAGTCCGAAACCAAAAGCTCCAGCACGGGCACCACGTTTCTGTAATTCGCGAGCGGCTCGCCCATTCCCATGAAAACGATATTGGTAATTGCCGACTCGCCGTTGTCGCGACGCGGTAATTCGTGAATCGCATGGCGCACCTGGCCGATGATCTCCGCGCTCGTCAGGTTGCGGTTAAATCCTTGTGCACCGGTGGCGCAAAATGCGCAATCGAGTGCACAACCGACCTGTGACGATATGCACAGCGTTCCGCGATCAGCTTCCGGGATAAACACCGTCTCTACCGCTTGCCCGGAGCCGCTGGAAAACAGCCATTTCACGCAACCGTCTTTCGAGTCGTGTCTTGCCTGAACCTCTGGCGGGACTATTTCGGCATCGTTTTTGAGCTCTGCGCGCAGGGACTTCGACAGATCTGTCATTGCATCAAAGTCATCAACGTCGCGCTGATAAATCCACTGCATAATCTGTCGCGCCCGAAACGGTTTTTCGGAGCGCGCAACAAGAAACTGCTCGAGATCGCCTTGCGACAATCCGAGCAGGTTCGTTTTTTTGTTAGCGGTAGCCACGTGAGGTTCGCCTAACGAGTCCTCGGGCAAACGCCGTCGTCGCCGAAGAAATAGGCAATCTCGACTGCAGCCGTTTCGGCAGCATCGGAACCGTGAACAACGTTCTCTTCGATGCTGGCAGCGTGGTCAGCACGAATGGTGCCAGGATCAGCGTCCGCCGGATTCGTCGCCCCCATGATCTCGCGATTCTTCGCGATTGCGTCTTCGCCACTCAATGCCTGCACCATAACGGGGCCTGACGTCATGTAGCTAACCAGGTCGTTGAAAAACGGGCGTTCGCTGTGAACAGCATAAAAACCCTCTGCCTGATCTTTAGTCAGGTGCATCATGCGGCCCGCAACGATTTCCAGACCCGCTGCTTCGAAACGGCCGTAAATCTCGCCGATCAGGTTCTTTTGTACGCCATCAGGTTTGATGATGGAGAGCGTTTGCTCAACTGCCATGTGGTACTTCCTCTTATGCAATGAAAAATGATAGTCAGCGCCCGGCACGCTGGCCGGACGAATAGATGTAAACCCTTAATTCTACTACGGTACTTTCAGACGGTGAAGCTTTCACCGCATCCACATTCGCCGGAAATATTCGGGTTGCGGAAGCTGAACGCCTCATTCAGGCCATTTTTGACAAAATCGACCTCAGTACCATCGATTAGCTTGAGGGCATCCGGATGGACCACAACCGCGACTCCCTTGTCCTCAAAGACAATATCCACGTCATCGATCTCGTCGGCGTAGTTGATAACGTAGGAATAGCCCGAGCATCCGGTCTCGGTAACACCCACACGCAGGCCCACGCCCGATCCACGCTTGTCCAGATAGGTGCGAACTCGTTCTGCCGCGGAATCCGTTAATGAAATAGCCATTACAATCCTGTGTAGTCAATCCGGTTTAGATAACAGTCGGTCCTGGATGGCTGCCCTAAGCGATCGGACCGTGTCCTCAAGCACCAGTATACGTCCGGTTTTCTCTACAGGTACAGCCAGATCCTGCATTATCTGGTCAGTCTCAAATAGTTCAAGCTCGGCAACGGGACGGCCCTCAAATTGGCGGCAAAACGTCTCGGTTGCGGCAATAACGTGCGGGCAGCCCCAGACCAGAAAACGCAGCTCGGTGATGATGCTATTCCGTACGTTGGCAGACAGTCGAATACGCATTCCCTGATCTTCGAAGAACGCCACGATGCCACCCGCTGCCGTGCCTGCGTGGTCAGGGCTTCCGAAGCAGTCCCGGACGGCCGGATTGTAGGGATTATTGTTCATGTGACCCGGCTCAAGCGACCGCCTCCGGCGCCAGATTGCGCAGTTTCTCCACGCCACGGCAGTACAGCTTTATTGCCGTCTCAATGTCTTTACGCGTCGTTGGCCGGCCGAGACTGAATCGGATCGCGCTTTGCGCTTGCTGATCACTCCGACCCAGCGCTCGCAACACGTAAGACGGCTCCTGACTTTGGGAGTTACAGGCGGAGCCCGTCGCGACACACAAAGGCTCCAGCGCCAGCAACAGACTTTCGCCTTCGATGTCATTGACACCGACATTGAGAATCCCCGGATAACCGTCCTGCTCCGGACCGTTTATCTGCAGCCCCTCGATATTCTGAATACCCGCCAATAACTGCTCCCTGAGAGCGGTGAGATGGGCCAGATCACGCTCAATGCTCACCGCGGCCACGGCGGCCGCCTCACCAAGGCCGGCGATCAGATCAACGGCCAGCGTTCCCGGGCGCAGGCGACGTTGCTGCCCCCCACCGAACATCAGCGGATCGAGCGGAGTTCCTTCGGCGACATAAAGGGCTCCGACCCCTTTTGGGCCATAAAACTTGTGGGCGGTCAGTGAGTACAGGTCCACGGGCAAGTTCGTCAGATCAAACGGCATTTTACCGGCCGCCTGTGCACCGTCGACGTGGAATACCACACCGTGCTGTTTACAGACGGCGCCGATCGCAGCGATATCCTGAATGGCGCCGGTTTCATTGTTGACGTGCATTATTGACGCAAGCTGGGTGTCCTCGCGCAGGGCTGCCCGAAAGCGCTCGATCGGCAAGTGCCCATCAGCCTCAGGTTCCAGCCAGGTGACATCAAACCCCCGTCTCTCCAAAGCCCGGAATACGTCCACAACAGCCTTGTGTTCGGTGCGCATCGTCAGCAAGTGTTTGCCGCGATGCTCGCGCTGTTTTGCAGTGCCCATGATCGCGAGGTTATCCGCTTCAGTTGCGCCCGAGGTCCAGATAAGCGTTGCAGGATTTACGTTCAGCAATGACGCCAACTGCCCTGCTGCAACCTTGATGACAGCCGTACTTATTCTGCCGCCCGGATGATTGGATGACGGGTTAAACCAGGCATTCGCCTGCACGTCGCGCATCCGTTCCGCGACCTGTGGGTCAAGCGGTGTCGTCGCAGCAAAATCCAGGTAGATCAGATTGCCAGCCCCCGACACTAGCCAGACCCCCTTGTCTTATCTCTTGTCTTATCTATGGCCGTCAGGAAACCGCGCAGGATATTGACCTCGTTTTTGCCTGGCCGCGCACGAATGAACATGCGACGCAAGCGACGCATCAGATGACGTGGGTTGTCCGGGTCCAGAAAATCTATATCAGTCAGAACCTGTTCGAGGTGCGTGTAGAAATGCTCCATCTCCTCACCCGTCGCGGGCGGTGATTCGCTCTCGAAACCGGGCCCGCCGTCCAGTGTGCTGGCGACTCGTAACTCGTAGGTCAATACCTGCACCGCCATTGCCAGATTCAGGGAGCTGAACTCCGGGTTTGTTGGAATCGTCAGCAGCGTGTGGCACAAATCCAGATCTTCGTTTTGCAGCCCGGATTTCTCCGGACCGAAAACGGCGGCAACCTTGCCCTGCTTGTTCTCCAGCATCATTCGCTCGGCACAGTCACGTGGGCCCATGCTCGGCCAGTTTATGGTTCGCGCACGGGCACTCGCAGCTACTACGTAGACGCAATCCGCCAATGCTTCCGCAAGAGTCGATACGACCACGGCAGACTCAAGAATATCGGTGGCACCCGACGCTCGAGCGGTCGCGTCGTCATGTGGAAAATGCCTGGGATTTACCAGCGCCAGATCGCTGAGCCCCATGTTTTTCATGGCACGGGCAACGGCCCCGATATTGCCAGGGTGTGTGGTTCCGACGAGGACGATACGAATAGTCATTGTTGCGACATCTTTGGGACAGGTAGCTAAAAGTCCGGTATTCTACCGCCCCGGTAGCCCACGCTGACAGTAAAGTCTTAAGGGAGTTGCCCAGTTCTTTGACATTGACGGAATGGTTTCATGCATGCACTACTCAACGTAGCGGTAATGGCGGCGCGGCGCGCCGGTGCCGTACTAGGAAGAAATTTCAACAAACGCGACAAGCTGACCGTTGAAAAGAAAGGCCATAACGATTTCGTTAGCTCGGCAGATCTCGCTGCCGAACGCGCCATCATCGACGTCATTCATAAGCATTACCCG
>JAJFKQ010000176.1 GCA_021773155.1 Woeseiaceae bacterium
CTGCTAGTCATTCGCTGGATCCCAGATGATGCGGCTTTTTCGACCAATATTTAGCCGTCTCGCAGTACCAGCATTCAGCTCCAGCACATAGTTGACTGGCTCGACCGAGCTTTGGGACGTGAGTGACAAGGGTTGGGTGTCGTGAATGACAGATGAGACCGTGCCATCGGCCCGGGCAAAAATAATATCCAGCGAAATATAAGTGTTTTTCATCCACATGGAATGCATTTCGCTGTGTTCATAAACGAACAACATTCCCGTGCTCTCCGGCATCTTGCGCACGAACATCAGACCGCGGTGCTGCTGATCAACGTCAATCGCGAGATAAATGTCGAATTCGTGACGAGCGCCGTCGTCTGACTCAATCGTCAATGTACCGCGGTCGAATTCACTGTCCAGTGACGCGACTCCGGGAGATGCTGATTCTTGCGGCTCGCTGCATGCAGAAAAACTCGCGACCAGTGCGCTGGCGAAAATGACGATAGACAGGATACGTGTCATTTATGTTCCCAATTTACGATTGTAGTGAATGATAACTCGGGTATGGATACGGAGGTGTCGCCGTTAACTTCGCCCAGCGGCGATAGACAATAAAGTGTCCCTGAAATTGCATTGGAACCTTGCGTATCGGACACCGCAGTTTGTGAATCGACGTCCGTCCAGCAGGAATCGAGGTTCGGCGTGCTAAAAAACCGCCCACTGCCTTCCACGGTAACGGTTACATTGCTGGGCAATTCAACAGCCGGTTCACCCGAGCGCAGGTCTGGAATGGCAATGATGATTGCGAGTCGTTCGCCGGCCACCTCCCCGGCGAACCGCAATCGTATGCCTTGCCCGTCTGGCCTTAACATGCTTTCGCAAATCATCTCGGAACCCGGCCAGCTTATGGTGGTCTCTAAGCTACCGAACAATGTTGTTTGCAGTGCACCATTTTCGCCGCAGCCGGAACCGACAAACCTCGGCGACGCGGCGGGCTGCTCTACTGCAGCGGGCTCACAGGCACCCATAGCGCTGAACAGGAGCAAGCCCAGTAAGGGCAGTTTTTGCGCAGAAACAGGCTTTTTCTCAGGCTGATGCAATGGAATCGCTTATCTGTGGTCGGAATTGGGGCCAATACTACTTAACTGAGTCAAAAAAAATGAGAAAAAATGGGTGCGACCGGTTGGTCTTCCCATGCATCCTCACTAGAATGGCACGCCACTAGAATCGCACGCCGCAGTATCCTTCGGAGTAATTAATGAGCGTCAGAGAACAATTCCAGAAACTTGAAACTCACGCGAGTGGGCTGATCATTGGTCAGGCTCATCTGATCAATCGTATGTTGATTGCGCTCTTGTGTGACGGACACCTTCTCGTTGAGGGCGCACCGGGGCTTGCCAAGACGCGCGCCATTAAAGTGCTCGCAGAAAGCATCGAGGGTGATTTTCATCGCCTGCAATTTACGCCCGACCTGCTGCCGGCCGATTTGACCGGTACCGACATCTATCGCCCGCAGGAGGGCACCTTCGAGTTTCGCAAAGGTCCGCTGTTTCACAACCTGATCCTTGCCGACGAAATTAACCGTGCTCCCGCGAAGGTACAGTCCGCATTGCTCGAAGCGATGGAAGAGCGGCAGATATCGGTAGGCGACCAGAGCTATCCGCTTGAGGATCTGTTCATGGTCATGGCCACGCAAAACCCCATTGAGCAGGAGGGTACCTACCCGCTGCCGGAAGCACAGCTGGATCGTTTCTTGTTACACGTCGAGGTCGGTTACCCGACGATCGAAGACGAGCGCCGTATTCTGGTGTTGAACCGGGACGAAGCCAGGCAGGCGGAGCGTGACATGTTTCAGCCGCCCGAATTGCTGGCGCTGACATCGATCATGGAAGCACGGCAGGACATTTTGAATTTGCACCTTGCACCGGAGCTCGAGGAATACATCGTCAACGTCGTTGTTGCTACTCGTAACCCGGGAGCGGTTAACGCCGACCTTGAGGGTCAGGTTCTTTACGGAGCCAGTCCACGCGCCAGCATGGGTATTGATCGGGCGGCGCGCGCACACGCCTGGCTTTCAGGTCGTGATTTCGTCGGACCCGAAGATATCCAGGCGGTTGCTCCCGATGTGCTGCGCCACAGGCTGGTCCTGAGTTTCGAAGCTGAAGCGGACGGTGTGGATTCGAACTCAATCGTTGCGGGCGTTCTGGATGGGGTCGGAGTGCCATAGTGGCGCGGTTGGACCACATCCCTGAGGACGCTTCACCGGTCAGCGTTAGCCAGGCAGGGCTGATTCGACTGAATGGCCCCGCACGAGCGATTGCTCTCGATGTTTTGCGAGTGAACTCGCTGCAAACCGGCGCTTATGTTTCGCACTTTCGTGGCCGTGGCATGGAGTTTGACGAGTCACGTCCTTATCAGCCCGGCGACGATCCGCGCAGCATCGACTGGCGCGTAACCGCGCGCAGCACCACGGCGTATACGAAGTTGTTTCGCGAGGAACGTGAACGACCCGTTCTGGTTTGTGTGGACTTACGTTCCAATATGCACTTTGCGACCCGCGGTTGCTTTAAATCTGTAAACGCGAGTCGTGCGGCGGCCCTGATATCGTGGGCTGCACATCATCGTGGCGATCGCCTGGGTGGATTGATCTTCGGTGACACAACGCATCGAGAATTAAAGCCAAGACTCGGACGACGCGCGGCATTGCGATTCGTGCACCAACTCGCAGAGCACCCGGACTGGACCAACCGCGGGGCCGAAAAGGGCTCTGACCCCTTTGCGCAGGCGATGTCATCGCTGCGTCGCGTCGCAAGACCGGGCAGTCTGGTTGTTGTGATCAGTGACTTCATTGGTTTCAATCGTGCTGCTCAGTCGTATCTTTCCAGTGTTGCGCACCATAACGAAGTTCTGGCGGTCTTTATGAATGATCCGCTGGAGAAGAAATTGCCGCCGCCGGGACGTTATCGAATCGTATCGCCCGATGATGAATTGGCGATTGACACCTACGCCGCGGCCGCGCGACGTGATTACGAACACGAGTTTGCCGAGCGATCACACAAACTGGAGGCGTTCTGCCACCGCTATGGTGTGCACCTGATGCCGATGTCCACTGATGACGATCCGGTCTCGACATTACAGGCTGCACTTGGGCGTCGGAGTCACTGATGGATCCAACTCAGCTTACTTTGCGCGATTTGCACCTGCCCGAAGCCATAGGCTGGTGGCCGCTGGCGCCAGGTTGGTGGCTGCTTATCGCACTCGCACTGTTTGGGCTTGGCTGGTTGTTATTGCGTGCGTGGCGAAAGCGGCGATTCAACGCACCACGTCGTTATGCGATTCGTGCGCTTGCAGCGGTCGAGGCTGAATACCTCGCAAATCGCAACCCCGCCGCATTGGGCCGGCAGGTCTCTCTGCTATTGCGGCGTGGCATGCTCGCTTATGCGCCGCGGCACGAGGTTGCCGGGCTCACCGGTGAATCCTGGCTTGAATGGCTGGATCAGGGATTGCCGGTGCCGTATTTCCATACAGAGGGTGGCAAGAGCCTTTTGCAGCTACCGTACCGGGACCCCGACGGTGATTTTAGCGATGTTGATATCAACGCACTACTGGCCGCCGCAAAAATGCGTCTGGCTACGCCAATACAGGGTGCCGGCTGATGTGGTCTCTCGCCTGGCCCTGGGTATTGCTGGCGCTGCCGTTGCCGCTGATCTTTCGCCATTTGTTGCCGGAGGCCAAAGGCCTGTCCGAGGCCGGCCTGCGCGTACCGAGCATCGAGAGTTTTTCGACGCTCAAGGACCGCTCGGGCACAGAGCAGTTACTCAACTGGCGCTTCTGGGTTGCCGTGATCGCATGGATGTTGCTGGTCCTCGCCGCCGCGCGTCCGGAACGCATTGGCGAAGAACTTGACGTACCGGTCGCTGGCCGCAACCTGATGCTGGCGGTCGATTTGTCGGGCAGCATGGATCAAAAAGATTTCGAGCTCGTTGGTCGGCGTGTTGACCGGCTGACGGCGACGAAGGCTGTCGCGAGTGATTTCATAGAGCGCCGCGAAGGTGATCGCATTGGACTTATTTTATTCGGCGAGCGCGCCTACCTGCAGGTGCCACTAACGCTGGATAGGGAGACCGTCAACATCCTGTTAATGGAAGCCTTCATTGGCCTTGCCGGCGAAAAGACGGCGATAGGCGATGCGATTACATTGGCGGTTCGTCGCATTCATGAGCAAAAGAAAGACGAGGGCGAGCAGGTTCTGGTGCTGCTCACCGACGGCGCCAATACGGCGGGCGAAGTACAGCCGCTCAAAGCGGCGCAGCTCGCACAGCAAGTTGGCTTGCGCATTTACACAATTGGCATCGGTGCTGAA
>JAJFKQ010000177.1 GCA_021773155.1 Woeseiaceae bacterium
CACCACGAAGCCTTCCATACGTGAGCGTGACACGAGCAGGCTCATGTAGTTACTTGGACCTTCGACGGCTTCAGTGTTGTTGTACTGAGAAATCGCACCGCAGATCGCTATGCGACCGTGTCGCCTCATCTGCGGGAGCACGGTATTCAGTATTTCGCCGCCGACATTGTCAAAGAAAACGTCGATGCCTTTGGGGCAGTGTTGCCGCAGCGCCTTCTTAAGATCTTCGCTCTTGTAGTCGATTGCGGCGTCAAAACCGAGTTCGTCGATGAGTAACTGACACTTGCGCTCTCCGCCGGCAATACCAACCACACGACAACCTTTGATTTTTGCTATTTGGCCAACGACGCTGCCGACCGCACCGGCGGCGCCCGAAACAACAACGGTTTCGCCTTCTTTGGCTTCCGCAACGTCCAGCAAACCGAAATAAGCAGTCATGCCGGTCATGCCGAGAACGCCAAGAAACTTCACGAGCGGCGCGATGTTGGGGTCGACTTTTTGCGCATCTGCTCCGTCACTGACGAAATATTGTTGAACCCCGGTCATGCCATAAATGTGGTCACCGACAGTAAAGTTCGGATTGTCGGACTCGACGATCTCCGCAATACCACCGGCCCGCATAACATCACCAATTCCGACAGGCTCAATGTAGGATCTGGCATCGTTCATCCAACCACGCATGGCGGGGTCTAACGAAATGTAGATGACTTTGGCCAGAAATTCGTTATCGCCGGGTTGTGGGATAGTGACTTCTTCGATGCTCCAGTCGTCAGGCTTTGGTCGTCCTACGGGTCGAGCGGCCAAGCGTACTTGTGTATTTGTTTCCGACATTTTCGTTCCTCAACAGCTCGCATTCAACAAGTTAACTTCACGTGAAGCGGTTGATTCTGCCACATTCTCAACCACCTGAACGCCAATAAAAAAGGCCCTGCCAGACAGACGTCTGACGGGGCCCTTCGAGACTTACAATCAGTCGAAGTATTTGCGTACTGTCAGGCCATAAGTACGCGGTTGATTGGGATAACCCGAGAAGCTGCCCGCCTGTGCCACTGACGGGAATGCGCTCAGCAAGTATTCGTCATTGTTGATATTGCGGCCCCAAAGCATGACCTCGAATCCATTCTCCCAAGCCAGACCTGCGCTCGCATTGAGCGTACTGACTTCACGCGAAGCAACACTTGCCGGGACATTCTCGACGACCTGTACTTCGTCTTCATAGATGTACTCGGCGCGCACAAAGCCTGCGGCGTTGCCGATCGAGAAACTGTAGGCACCGGTTGCGGTAAGACTGAGCTCATGAATACCTGGTGGTTGTGTACCACTCAGATCAGTCGGACCGTTAACCCCCGATGCACCGACAAACGAGTCATATAAAGGATCCAATATGGTCGCTGCAAATGTACCTTCGAACGATTCAATCGGCTGCCAGCGAATGTCGATTTCGAGACCGTCCGTCGATTGCTTGCCAGCATTTGCCAGGCTAAAGCCCGTGCCAGTGAAGATATTCGACTGAAAGCCTTCGATTTCCTGGGTGAAGAGCGCCACGTTCAGGGAAACTGTATCCCATATTCCCTTCAGACCAAGCTCATACACAGTGGACTCTTCCGGACCCGCAAATCGCGTCGTGTAGATGAGATTCGGTACGCTCAAACCCGCTGCTTCGATCGCTGCCTGGTCGCTCGGAAACGGACGCGAATCGCGCGACAAGTTCCATGAACTGGCTTTGAATCCTGTACCGGCACTGGCGTAAACATTGACAGTGTCTGTCAGGTCGAAAGCAAGCCGAACTGTCCACGTTGTATCGTCATCCTTCGTATTTCCTGGCTCCACGGAGTTCGGGAAATTGACATTGGGTGCCAGGAACTGCAGAGTTTGCAGACCAGCGATGCTTGCTGCAACACCGGCATTAATAGCTCCTGAGGTGCCTGGTGCGACAGATTCGATGAACGCAATGTTCGCCGGAGTTGGGGCCAAGCCCGTATTAGCCGTAAATGCCTGTCCGAATAAAACCGTGGGTAACGGCACACCGAATACCGTCAAATCATTGTTTAGATCAGTGTTTGAAAAAACGTCGGTCCCGATCGAACTGAATGTCACGTCCTTTTCATCTTCGGTGTAGTTTGCGCCCAAAGTCAAAGTTGCCCGCTCGCCAAGATCAATATCGACCTGACCGAAAATCGAGAACGCTGTATCGTCCATAGTCGAAAGATCGATGAGACCCTGGCCAGATCCTTGGAATGTGCCCGGTGCATGACCAAAAAGTGCCTCGATCCCGTTCAAGGGAGAGTTGCCAGGCACGCCTCCGGTCAGGATATCGGCGTAGGCTCGGAATGCATCGCCGTAAAGAACACCCGTTTCCTGAACGACCTCTTCGTCGAACAAATAAACGCCGCCCATCCAGCTCATATTGTCGGTCGCGCCACTAAGACGAAATTCCTGCGTCCACGTATCGATTCCAGTGTCTGTTCGGTTTGCCGTTTCCGGATCGAGTAGTTCTGCACTGGTGAAGTCGATATCGACATTATCGAAGCGCGCCAGACTACGAAATGCCGTAATCGAAGTCAGTGTGACGGATTCGTTAATGTCGTAGTCAAACTGTAGGGACGCGCCACTGGTCAGGAAATCGTTTTCCGGAGTGAAATCGTAATAACCCTGATAAGCAAACGGATCGTTCGATACCAGATTACCGCCTAATGCTCGCACTGCGCCCCCGGTCGGTCCGTCCAGTAAGTTCGCGACGCCACAACAGGCTTCGTCGAAACTATCGAAATCTGCAATGAATCGCACCTCAAGATCATCGGATGGTACAAATAGCAGCTGGCCGCGCATTCCTATTCGATCCTGCTGTCCAAGAGCATCACCACCCGCGAGGTTGTCGTAATACCCATCACGCGAGTTATAGCTGCCCGAGAGGCTAAAACCTACGGTATCGGACAATGGTCCGTTGACATCGGCTTTTACAATAATTTGATCGTACTCACCGATGGTCAGCGACGTAGAGCCGGTCGTTTCAACAAGACTAGGCTTTGCCGTTATCACGCTGATTACACCAGCAGACGCATTTTTGCCGAACAACGTACTTTGTGGTCCGCGCAATACTTCGACACGTTCAAGATTCGGCAAGTCAGAAAGTGCCGAAGCCGTACGCGAGCGGTAAACGCCGTCGACGAATACACCCACCGATGGCTCGATGCCAGCATTGTTCGCGCCGTTGCCGAAGCCACGGATCAGGAAGTTGGTGTTACCGGAAGACTGCAATTGCGTCACGCGCAAAGACGGTACAAGAAATTGTAAATCCTTAATATCCGAAACCTGCGATTGCTTCAGGTTTGTGGTCGACACGACAGAAACAGCAATCGGTGTGTCCTGCAAAGTTGTCTGTCGCTTACTCGCTGTAACGGTAATCTCTTCGAGGAAACCGCTCGGTTCGTCTTGTGCTGCGACTGGTGTTACCAGCGTCGCCGCAATGATTCCGAGCATGCCTCGGCTAACGGTCAATTTGGTCATGTGGTGCCCCCACCCTTAATTGGTTTGAAAAAGTTAATGATTACGGCAATTTATGCTTTATTGCTCTCGTTTACAACAAGAGGATTACAATAATCGACCATACCAATACAGATGCCATCGGGTTGATGCGGGCCTTCGGCGGCATGGCAGTTATTTTGGCGGATTTTAAGATCAAGAGTATTGAGAATTTTCGCCCTAATTTGAGCGTTATTGGGGACTCAGGCGCAATTTGGCCGCTTCGAAAGTGACCGAAGGTATTGGAATCTAAGGGATTAAGTGAAATCTTTGCTCAAGAAACCCAGTCAGGTTCCCGGGAATTTATAGTCCTTGAACTGCTCACGTAGTTCAAGTTTGTTGATCTTCCCGGTCGCGGTGTGCGGCAGTTCGTCGACGAAGACGACATCGTCGGGTTGCCACATTTTGGCAACGCGGTCACTCAGCCAACTTAATATCTCGTCTTTGTCGACATCGGCGCCAGAATTCTTCACGGCTATCAACAGCGGCCGCTCTGACCATTTCGGGTGAAAACGCCCGATGACAGCGGCTTCGGCCACTTTCGGATTGTCGACTGCTGCATTCTCGAGATCGATCGAACTGATCCATTCACCACCAGACTTGATCACGTCTTTCGTTCGATCGGTTATTTGCATGTAGCCATCGGGATCAATGGTCGCGACGTCTCCAGTATCAAACCAGCCGTCTTTGTCCAGTGGGCTCGCGTCATCAAGTCTGAAGTAAGCACTGCAGACCCACGGACCGCGTACTTTAAGTGCGCCAAATGCGACGCCATCCCAGGGTAGTTCGTTGCCGTCCGGGTCGGTGATCTTCATCTCAATGCCGAATACGGCGCGGCCCTGCTTGGCCTGTAGTTTCGCGACTTCGTCAGCCGGGAGATCCTTGTTGCTCCATTTGAGGCTGAATACGGTGCCAAGCGGGCTGGTTTCGGTCATACCCCAGCCCTGACACACCGTAATGCCAAACTCATCTCGAAAGCCTTCGATGATCGATAACGGGCACGCGGCGCCGCCAACGCTCAGGCGCTTTATGCTACCGATTCGTTTGCCGGATTCCTTCAGATAGCTGAGCAGGCCCAGCCAAATGGTAGGCACACCCGATGCAATGGTGATGGATTCTTCTTCTATCAGGGCCTGCAGGGTTTCATTGTCACCCATTTTCGGTCCGGGAAATACGATCTTCGAACCGACCAAGAGAGAGCCGTAAGGAATGCCCCATCCATTTGCATGGAACATCGGCACTATCGGCATTATTGTGTCGTGGCCTGACAGGCCAAGCACATCGTGCAAACAGCTTGCATACGCATGCAACATTGTTGAGCGATGGCTGTACAACACACCTTTTGGATTACCGGTAGTTCCGGATGTGTAGCACAGCGAGCTCGCGGTGTTCTCATCGAATTCG
>JAJFKQ010000178.1 GCA_021773155.1 Woeseiaceae bacterium
GTACTACTGAACCCGCCTGCCGACGTTCGTGTTAGTACCAACGAGATTTTCGGTCCGGTTGTTTGTATCTACGCCTACGATGATATCGACGATGCCGTTCTGCAGGCCAATTCGCTACCGGTGGCATTTCAGGCCTCGATCTTCAGTAACGACATTGACGTTTCGCTACGCTTGTACGGCCAACTTGACGCAACCGCAATCATGCTCAACGAGCACACTGCTTTTAGAGATGATGTCATGCCGTTCGCCGGTTTACGCGAATCCGGCCTTGGTGTCGGCGGCATTCCCTACACAATGAAAGACATGCAGATCGACAAAATGTTGATCGTGAAATCTTCCGGGCTATAGCGCCGAACGGGCTAAGCTCCTACTTCAGGTCAACGAACCCATTCTTGCCCATTATCCCAGCGATGAATAACAGGTCCTCTTCCGTGTCCACCCCACGGGCGATCGGCAACGATACTCGCCCGACACGTAGCGTGATGCCCAGCCACAGCGCACGAAGTTGCTCCAGCCTCTCGCATTGCTCCAGAGCACAAGGCCCGGCATCAACGAGTTGCCGTAATACATGACGCCGATACGCGTAAATTCCGTGATGCCGCAAAGCGACCGTTCCGAGAATCGCCGTCGTTTCATCATCCCGGCAATACGGAATCGCTGCGCGGCTGAAATAGAGCGCATTGTCATTCATGTCAGTAATGACTTTGGCGAAGTTCGGGTTTTCAATATCCGAGATGGCGTCAAAGGTACTCGCCAATGTCGCCATACCGACTCCATCAGAGTCGAGAAGGCCCGCGCACTGAGCGATCAACGCGGGTGGCAGCAGCGGCTCATCTCCCTGAACATTGACAACGATCAAATCGTCGGGCCATGAATTCAGGTCACAAACTTCAGCTATACGATCTGTCCCTGACTGATGCTCGGACCGAGTCATACATACGTTGGCACCAAACTCCAGCGCCACCTCTCGAATTCGCTCGTCATCCGTCGCTATCCACACTTCCCTGGCGCCGCATTGCGACGCAAGCTGGTGGACGTGCCAGATCATTGGCCTGCCGGCGATTTGCCGTAACGCCTTTCCAGGCAACCGGGTACTCGCATAACGAGCCGGAATTACTACAATAAAATCATTCAATGTATTCTATCCAAACGTTTCGATTAGCTAACATGCGTCTTCAGCTACCGGAAGAGTCGGCCTGGTGGTTATTGATGTTAGCAACAAAGCCAGCATTTCGGGCTGGTTTTACTGCTCGATTTGCTCTCCGCCACGTCGGTCCTGGCTAACTGAGGATTCCACACGCCGTCGGGTAGCCAGCTCATAGATCGCCAGTAAGTCTTCCTCGGTGATGTCGACGAAGGTATCAATGTGACTCAACGCATATACAAAATCTTCATGTTTGATCGGCGCATACCCCGGAAACTCCGACTCATCGAGTTTTTCCCTGACATGCAGGTGGGCCGGATAGCGGCGCCAGCGAAACAGGCCATTAAATACGATGGCGACCAGCAGTATGATTATTGCGTTCGTTAGTATGGGTTCGTACGCATAGGAGTAGCCCAGATCATGCAGTTGTTCTGAGCCAATCACGGCGGCCAGTGCCGTTGCTCCACCGGGAGGATGAATACAACGGGCAAAATACATGGCACCAATGGCCAGACCGACGCTGGCAGAAGCCGCCACTGTAAAGTCTGGGATCCATTGCCAACAGGCGACACCGATAATCGCCGACAGGCCGTGTCCAGCGATAACATTCCACGGCTGTGAAAAAGGTGCATGTGGTGCGGCGAAAAGCAGAACTGCACTAGCGCCCATTGACGGGACTATCATCACAGCAACGTCAGGACCGAGTAGCCATTGGCTGGTCAACAGGATGCCGAATATGCCGAGAAAGCCGCCCAATGCTGAGATCACTTTCTCGGGATAATTGGCGGTGTGACGGCTAAAGCCGATCAAATTGAGTAATCCATGCAAACTCATGTGTGCTCCTTTGGGTTCACGACGAAGTAAAGTGCTTACCGCAAGAACCGGTCTCTAGTGTAGTGTCCTGGATTGTATGGCGATCTGAAATGAGACGTCCGGCGCAGAATCGGGTTTGATGTCCTCGCCCACCGACAACGCGAGCCGGTAGCGCTTCGTCACCTGGAAATTTGCGCCGAATGTTAACAACGCGGATGTCTCGCCAAGGTTTTCGATTGCCGAATCATAGACGGCGCTGCGCAGGCGGCTTTGTACAGTGAGATTCACCTTGCTGTGCACGTCGTAACCGAGGCCAAATGAGACTTGACCTACGAAATCATTGTATCGACCTGCCAACAGATCCGGCTCTCCGAGATGGGTGATGCTCGCTCGATAAAAGCCGCTCAGCTTCGGATGCCCCCATAAGCCGACAATGTCGCTCGCAAGCCCGAGGCTTAAGTCCGTACCACCGCTGCCCATTAACGTATCGCTGTCACCTGTTGGCAGCTTTACGCTGAATCGCAATGCCGTACGTCGCATCTCCGTCTCGGATAGCGACCAGCCGACACCGACGCGAATATCGCCAATGCCATTGGCATTCTGAATGACCTCTACTAGTGACGCCTGCGAGTCTGTATAGAAAAAATCGAGCTGATTCCGTCCCTGCGACGCGCGT
>JAJFKQ010000179.1 GCA_021773155.1 Woeseiaceae bacterium
CAGAAACCACCGAGACTTGAATAACATTTTTTGCTAAGTCGACGCCAACTGTAGTTGAATGCTTCATGTATGGACTCCCTTTGGGTTTTGGTCGACTTCCAACCTAGGTGACTGGGTTGGAGGAGTCCATACATAGGGTCAACCGCCGCCTGCCAGCAGTCTATCACCTGGGCGGCTGCTTCCGAGCGCATTCCAGCCCTTCAGTATCAAGTAACACGACCGACTCAGTTCGGCCAGTCGTTCGAGGCGCGAGCCATGGAGTTGATTTGGTGGTCCAGCACTCTAGCAGTCGACGGTACTCAGTCGACCGACAAGACCTCCATTTCTTCATTGCCCTGCAGAGGCAAAGCCCCACTAAATCGACGTTCGCTTGTGCTTCCTCCGTACACGTGACAGCTAAGTTCAATCATCCCGGATAGGTCGGCGGGCTGACCATTTACAGATGGATGAAAGGAACCGTCAACATGTGAGAAAAGGCCGCCCAGCCCCTTGCCTATGTTGATCCTCATCATGCTCAGTACGCGGCGACAACCGGCTTCCATTTGCTCAATAGTAGACTGGGCGTCAAACAACGATGCGGAAACATGAATCACGCCATCGTCCGCCCGATAACCAGCGTTGATATCGACATGGCGCTGCCTGCCCGTTTGAGCTGCGATGTGATACTCGCCTGCCATGAAGGGCTTAGTCCAGATAATGAAGTCCTGCAGCCGCAGCATTGCAATGTCGAGCATGTTGACGGGCTCCTCGATCAACGACTGAAATTCAGGTCGATGGTCGGCGGCTGCGGCCATAGGAACAAGGACGAACAAAGCCAGAAGATTTTTCATGTTGAACCTCCTACGCGAGGAATTCCAAAACGGCCGTTTTGGGTCAACTACAGCCGTATTCAATGGCTCCAATCCTAGCATTTGTCCGGCTGGATTTGGAGGAAAAGCAGTCATCTAGCTCTGTTCGGAAGGACAAATTCATCCCTCCTAATCGGTCCATTTTTATAGTAATATCAGTCAGTTAACGATATACTGTAAGCATTCACAGTATACTGATATCGACCGGAGGGAACCGTGTCCACTGCCATCGCTTTACTCGAAACTACACCCCAAACTGCTTACTCAGATGCCGAGCAACTCGGTGCCGAAATCACTGAGCTTTGCAGCTACATCTATGCTGCAGAATCACGTTTGTTGTCACTCATTCGTGAGTTTGATGAGAAGGGTTATTGGGCACAGCAAGGTCATTGCTCCTGTGCCCACTGGCTGAACTTGAAATGCGGAATTGGCATGAATGCCGCCCGGGAAAAACTACGCGTAGCCCATGCACTGGCCGAGTTGCCGAAGATCTGTGAACGGTTTGACAAAGGCCAGCTGAGTTATTCGAAGGTCCGAGCAATTACACGTATCGCCGATAGGGGTAATGAAGATTATCTGTTGATGATTGCCGATCACGGCACAGCTCATCATGTGGAGAAGCTCGTATCAAAGTATCGCACCGCAAAGCGTTTGCAGGATGTCGATATCGTCCGTGCGCAATACAACAACCGAGAAATGACTCACTACTACGATCATGACGGTTGCCTCGTGATCAAGGCACGGCTACCCGCCGAACAAGGCGCCCTGATCGTCAAAGCGCTTGAGATGGCGATGGATACCTCTTTCGTAGGAGCGCGTCCCACGCGCGACAAGACCGACACAAACGTTACCGCGGTAACGTCAGATCCGGAATCAGAAAGTGAAGCGGAAGTGGTGTCCATTGCCGCGCGTCGCGCCGATGCCCTCACCGATATCGCCGAAACCTACATGAACAACAACGAATCATCGGGATCCACAGCCGATCGATACCAAGTGGTTGTCCACGTTACCGCGGTAACGTCCGAAACTGTAGGAGCGGGCCCTGGCCGCGACAGTTACATCGAAGACGGCCCCGGCGTTTACCCCAAGGGCATGTGGACCGCGGAAACATCTCGCCGCATTGCATGTGATAGCTCGGTTGTTTGTATCAAAGAGGATGAAAACGGTGAACCACTGTCCATTGGCCGTCGATCTCGCTCGATTCCGCCACCCATGCGACGGGCTTTAGGTGCCCGAGACAAAGGTTGTCGCTTTCCGGGCTGCACCAACACGCGATTTGTGGATGGACACCACATCAATCACTGGGCCAATGGCGGTGAAACGAGCCTGGATAACCTGATATTGCTCTGTCGGCACCATCATCACCTGGTGCATGAGGGTGGGTTTGCTTGCAGCAAGGACCCGGACGGCAAGATCACTTTCAAAGATCAACGAGAGCAGCCACTCAAACAGTCGCCTAGCCTATTGGGTATTGCCGCCAACGATGATATTCAACAATGGATTGATCGTGAGTTCTTCGAGGCTGATATCGACAGCGAGACCTGCGCAGCCCGCTGGCATGCCGGGGAGAGAATGGATTGGCAGGCAGCAGTGTCGGCGTTGTTTTGATTGACCTGGCAATGTTTGTCCGGTTGCGGCCGAACCATTACAATTTGGACTGCATTTTATTCCAGCCTCAAGAGTCTTGATGGAATCCCGAAAAGCCAAACTTACCGAGGGGTCGGTTGCACGACACCTCGTGAAGATGACCGCGCCCATGTTGCTCGGCATTACCATGATGATG
>JAJFKQ010000180.1 GCA_021773155.1 Woeseiaceae bacterium
AATATCTACGTGATAGCCACAACGGTTGCCCGGTCAACCAGAGCAGTTCCCCTGGGCACTAATCAGACGACCCCGACCTCAAAAAAAGCTCCCCGGAGGGAGCCATTGTCTTTATTTGGTGCCGAGAAGAGGACTTGAACCGAGTTCGGCAGAGCGAGCCGCTCGCACATTGAGGCGGTAATGTTCGGTGTAGGATAGCCCCGAAGAAAAGAGAATTTGCTCGCGTATCGGGGAAGCGGCTTTGACAAACGAAGGCACCATGGAGAATGTCCTCTACGCACTTCAAATGAATAGGCCCCCAGAAAGGGGGCCTACATTCATTTGGTGCCGAGAAGAGGACTTGAACCTCCACGACCATAAGGCCACTAGCACCTGAAGCTAGCGCGTCTACCAATTCCGCCACCTCGGCAGGTCCGGAACCGCGTACAATTGCAGTACGGCGGGGTCGCGCACTGTACTCAAAGCATGCGCGGTCTGTCAATCACAACCCACTAACTTACTAATGCGGAGCTGTATCACTTGGCACAGAAGCCCAGAGACCCCAAGAAGAAGCCCACAGATAAACCGAGGGCCAAAGCCAAACCCAAACCCAAGAGCAAGGCCAAGGGAAAGTCTTACAAGCACCCGATTCCGAGTCAGAATGACCTGATCGATTTACTGACGGACGTTGGCAAACCATTAAAGGCTGAACCGATCTTGAAGGCGTTCAGTCTCAAGGGGGAGCGAATGCGCTCGCTGTTGGTGGATCGACTGCAGAGCATGGTCCGGGCCGGGCAAATCCTTGAGAACCGGCGTGGCGAGTTTTGCCTTACTGCCAAACTGGATCTTGTCACCGGCAAAGTGAGCGGTCATCGAGATGGCTTTGGCTTTGTTATTCGGGACGATGGTGAGCCGGAGGATGTGTATCTTTCTGCGAGGGAGATGCGAGCCATGTTTGACGGTGATCGAGTCGCTGTCCGTATCAAGGGGCTCGACAGGCGTGGCAGAGCTGAGGGTGAGCTGGTCGATGTCCTGGAGCGTGGTACTCGCGAGGTTGCCGGGCAATTCATCCGTGAACGCGGCATCGGTATTGTGATTCCGGACAACGCGAGGCTTTCGCACCGCATACTGATTCCCAAAGGTGAGGCGGCAAACGCCAAGCACGGCAACATGGTGGTTGCTGAAATCCTGGATTTCCCGACACATGTCGAACAAGCGACGGGTCGCATTACGACCATTATCGGCGTCCCGGGCGAGAAGGGCATTGCGACGGACATCGCTATTTACTCGCACAGTATTCCCTTCAAATGGCCCGATGCGGTCAGTAAAGAAGTGGAAGGTTTTGGCACGACCGTACCGAGCACAACACACAATGGTCGAACCGAGCTGCGAGATGTTGATCTCATCACCATCGACGGAGCCGACGCGAGAGACTTTGATGACGCGGTTTACTGCAAAAAATCCGATAACGGCTGGCGACTGCTCGTTGCTATCGCCGATGTCGCACATTACGTAAGCGTCGGTTCGGCTCTGGACAAAGAGGCTATCGTTCGCGGTACATCCGTCTATTTCCCGGATCGCGTGGTACCGATGCTGCCGGAAGTGCTTTCAAATGGGCTTTGTTCGCTGAATCCGAAAGTCGATCGGCTGTGCATGGTCTGTGATATGCGAGTCAGCCCGGCAGGCAAGGTCACAAAGGCGACGTTTTTTGAAGGAGTAATGAAGTCAAAGGCGCGTCTGACTTACAGTCAGGTTGGTGATTTCCTGACTGGCGCATCGAAGGCTTCTGTTCCTGAAGACCTTCAGTCATCCGTCAGGGACCTGCATGACTTATACAACGCGTTCGCCAAAGCACGCGGTCGGCGAGGCGCGATCGAGATTGATCTTCCACAAACCAAATTCAAACTGAATGAAGATGGTGAGATAGACCGAATCGAAGTCGTTCCTCGCAACGACGCGCACCGGCTGATTGAAGAATGCATGATTGCCGCGAACGTGGAAGCGGCGAAGTTCCTGAAGAAACATCGCATACCGGGTCTATATCGCGTGCACCCAAGGCCCGACGTAGATCGATTCAACGAATTGCGTTTGTATCTTCTGTCGCTGGGCTTGAAGGTTCCACACCCCGATCATGTCGAGCCGCGTCACTTCACTCAGTTGATTGCGCAGGTGAAGGATCGACCGGATAGTGCTGCCATTACGATGGCGATGCTTCGTTCCCTTACGCACGCCGAGTATTCGCCAGCGAATGTGGGACACTTTGGACTGGCACTCGAGTCGTACGCACACTTCACATCCCCTATACGCCGATACCCCGATCTGCTAGTGCATCGCGCAATCCGACATATCGTTCGCGGCGGCAAGGCCGGGAAATATGATTACAGCGCGAAGGAAATGGAGCGCCTCGGGGCGATCACATCCGCACACGAGAAGCGAGCGGAAGACGCGACCCGTGATGTTGAGGCCTGGCTGAAGTGTCAATACATGGAAGGTCATCTTGGCGATGAGTTCGACGGTGTCATCACAGGCGTCACTAATTTTGGTCTCTTCGTGCAAATCACAGAGTTGATGACGGACGGGCTCGTCCACGTGACGAGTCTTGCGAATGATTATTATAAATTTGATGCAGGCTCACAAAGGCTGGTCGGCGAGCGCAGCGGACACTCGTATAGTCTCGGCGAGGAAATGCGTGTGAGGGTGCAGCGAGTCGACATGGAAACCCGCAAAATCGACTTTAGACCGGTCGAAGATGACTCGCGCAAAGCGCGGCAAACTCGCCCGTCGAAGACGAGAAGGCGGCGCAAATGAGCAAGGCACAGTACGTCACCGGACTGAGAGCGGTGGAACAGCTGCTCGCGACGAATGCCGCGGAGATTCGGCGACTCTATGCGGAATACCAGACCGCGAATCCGCGGGTTGAGGCGGTCATCAAAAAGGCCCAGTCAGCGGGTATCGACATCCAGGCCGCCAATCGCGCGCGACTGGCTCAAATGAGCGGCGAGGTGCGCCACCAGGGCGTTATAGCCGAAGTTCAGCGCAGCACGACGCTCGATGAGGCAGGGCTCAGGACGCTGGTGGAGCAGCGTCTGGAGGCCGCTGACGGCAAGCCATTGCTACTGCTGGTCCTTGATGGCGTCCAGGACCCGCACAATCTGGGAGCCTGCATGCGAACAGCCGATGCCGCGGGCGTCGATGCGATCATCGTGCCGCGACATGCCGCAGCTGGCTTGAGTCCTACGGTCAGTAAGGTTGCCGCAGGGGCCGCCGAACAACTGCCATTTGCGACGGTTGGCAATTTGAATCGCGTGCTGGGCTGGCTTGCGGACTACGGCGTGCGGGCTGTCGGAACCAGCGATAAGGCCGATTCCAGTCTGTTTGAAGCCGATTTGAGTGGTTCTGTGGCGCTGGTTATGGGCCGTGAACACACGGGTCTTAGCAAGGGCATTACAAGCCGCTGCGATACACTGGTTAGCCTGCCGATGGAGGGCGTCGTGTCGAGCCTCAACGTCTCTGTTGCGACCGGCGTCTGCCTGTACGAAATAGTGCGTCAAAGGGCCTTGCACCTGCCTTAAGCGTTAGGTAGGATGCGGCTCCCGCTCATTAGGGTGGGTTTTAACCTCTTGCTACTTCGGATTTGCCGGGTAGCTGTAATCCGAAAGGGGTAGCTTGTCATTGTGACAAGGTATCCGTCGGGGTTTCATCCAAAAGGGAAGAAAATGAGACACTACGAAATCGTGTTTCTG
>JAJFKQ010000019.1 GCA_021773155.1 Woeseiaceae bacterium
GGGAAGCGCACGCAACACGGGAAGCCCGATAGCGTGGTCGGTTGTGACGACCAACCTGAGGTTGGTGACAATCAGAAAGGGCGCTATGGGGTGGCGGAAAGGCCCGTAGTACTGAGGAAGCCGGGTAATTCCGGTGGAGGATAGGGGCCTTAGTTCAAGACTGGCACTGAAAGTAGCGACGCACAGGAGATTGGGGCAACCCTAAGAAACTCCGTTAATGTGCAGGAGCTGCGGCAGGCGCTACATGCTGAAGCGAAGACAGAATCCGGATTGTATCCGGGCAGCGGATGACCGCCCAGGTGGTGGCATTGGCGGTTCTTCTCGGAACGCTGGTTCGAAAGACGCAGGAGTTACACAGCTCTGTGCGGTGGCCGGTGACCCGCGGATGACCTTTCGTGTGCGAAGGTATGTGTCTTGTCGGAGAGCCGGATGCGGGAAATCTGCATGTCCGGTTCGATGAGCGGGATGTGGAAACGGAGTTATGGTTCGGTTACTGGGGCACCGTCAGACGAAAGGGACGGCAACAGACAACATCGAACCTAAAGCCACCGCGCCACATCTCGACTCTACCGACTGCCGTCCTTCAAGTATGGTTTTTGCGGCAGTTTGAATGGCTGCTATGTGCGCAGACGCCGCCTGTCGAATTTCGGTTAGCGGAAATTGTGGTCTGACTTCCGCTTTGCATCTGCGGAAGACTGCTTGGCAACTATCCAGGTGATCCAACGCGGCAGCACTGTAATTCAAAATGATCTTGCGGGAGTTTTGCGTAATTGGTTGAGGATTACAGAAATCCCAACAGCAACTATCGGAGATTCTCACCAAGATGTCGCAAACTAGATCCACTCATCGACGTCTTGCTGACCGAGGATGGTCATGATCTCTACAGTATCGCCTTCAACGCGGTAGTAGATACTGTCCACCACACATGCTTCGCCGGTAACCTTCCCGGATTTCATCAACAGCTTGGTACAATTAGGGTTGCTCCGCCAACTCCTCGAATCGATCAAAAAAAGCATCGTAGTATTGGTCGGCCAGCGCCTCACCGTATTCACGAATGCCGCGTCGATAGATTCGTCTCAAGTCCGCTTTCGCGTCTTCACGGATTCTATAAATCGCCATCGCGCCGCATTTCTTTCCTGATTTCAGCGCGTATATCCTCTCGGGTCTGATCAGTGAATCCACCCTGTTCGGTCTGAACCAGCCTGGCTCGAATGCCCTCCATTTCACGGGCCTTGCGGATCAAATCGTTAACAGCTTCGCTGTTGCTCCTGTATTCGCCTTCGATATCGACCTTCTGCTTGAGCCATTCGGAGCTGGGATCGGTCAAGGAGATGCTTTGTCTTGGCATGGGGCAACCTTCCATATCGTTAGTTTGGTGCGATAATACACCATAACTACACCAGCTCCCCGTCTAGGTGTTCTCCTATTTCGTTGGTAATCGTGGTCGAATTTGGACTGCCATCAAGTCCATTGACCGGGCACTTCCAGGGAGTTCGACGCGAAAGCGGTTAGTACTCAAAAAAAGTACAGGCTCTGCGGCAAGACAATACAAAATACCTAAACCACAGACGGCCGCAGCTTTGGCGATCGCCCGTTGCCATGCAGATTTGAAACGAAAAGGTGTGTCCGATTTCTCCGGCGATAAGTTGCTTGCGTCCGGGCATCATTCAGCGTCCATGCTAAGGATTTATGACGTCAGTATTGGGACGATCCCGGCCACGAAATAGACTGTTTTACCGCCGGAGTTTTTGGAATCGTTTTGGGAATTGGGTTGCCCTATTTCTAGAATAGTCCCATAACCCTATAAAAAAAATGGCGCGCCCGACAGGATTCGAACCTGTGGCCCCCAGATTAGGAATCTGGTGCTCTATCCGACTGAGCTACGGGCGCCGCGGAAGGATATTAGCAAACTGATCAACACTAT
Source organism: Woeseiaceae bacterium (assembly GCA_021773155.1). Lineage (GTDB taxonomy): Bacteria > Pseudomonadota > Gammaproteobacteria > Steroidobacterales > Woeseiaceae > UBA1847. The sequence goes on from JAJFKQ010000019.1 coordinate 1,925, forward strand.
GTGGCGTTACTAATGTCATAATAGCCTTATGCAGGGCATCATCATTCGTACTCTTATATACATGCTGGGGTTATTTCTGGCATCGCGACTCATACCGGGTGTGTTTATTGAAGGTTTGGGTAATTTCATACTTGCGGCGCTCCTGCTGGGGCTGGTAAACGCATTTATCCGTCCATTGATGTTCTTTTTTACGCTACCGCTTACGATAGTGACCATGGGCCTTTTCATCTTCGTAATAAATGCGGCGATGTTCGGCCTCGTCGCAGCGATGCTGGATAATTTTCAGGTCTCTGGATTCTGGTCAGCCCTTTTCGGAGCCGTCATAGTCAGTATTACCAGCACGATTGCATCCTGGTATATCGGACCCGATGGCCGTTTCGAGGTTTTTGTCGTACGACGTCGATAGTCCGCAGAATTCTCTTCAAGTAATCCACTTCAATCAGTCGGAGTCATCCAAGTGAAGTACATTTCTATTGTTGTAATCCTCACATTGAGTAGCTTGCAGTTTGGCTGTAGCAAGCAAGAATCAACTCCCGTGCCGGAGGCGCCCGCAGCTGAAGCTGATAGTGGCAATCAGGCAGCATTGCAGGCGTCACTGCAAATCGAGGATGAATACATGCGAGGGATCATCAAGGAGATCTCGCAGGACAGTTACGAAGGTCGCGGTCCTGGAAGTCGAGGTGATGAAAAGACTCGCACGTATCTTGCGGGGCGGCTGGCGGAATTAGGACTTGTGCCCGGTGCCGAAGACGGCAGTTGGGACCAACCGTTTGATCTGGTCGGTGTCAACGCAGCACAGCCGGATGAGTGGACGTTCTCCGGACATGGTTCTTCAATTACATTGAAACAATGGGATCAGTTCATCGTCAGTAGCGGTGTGCAGGAAGAGCGTTCTGTCATCGAGGATGCCGAGTTGGTCTTCGTCGGTTACGGCATTCAGGCTCCGGAGTATGACTGGGACGACTACAAGGGCGTTGATCTCAAGGGCAAGGTCCTTGTAATGATGAACAACGACCCCGATTGGGATCCCGAACTGTTCGCTGGCGAAACGCGTCTATGGTATGGCCGCTGGGATTATAAATACCTCAGTGCTGCTCGGCAGGGTGCCGTCGGCGCCATCATTATTCACACGGCACCGTCCGCAGGTTACCCGTTCCAGGTCGTGCAAACTTCATGGACCGGCGTGCAATTCGAATTACCGGCTGGAGATGAACCAAGAAGCCAAATTTCAGCGTGGGTGACTGAAGACACGGCTCGCGACCTGATCGCAATGGCGGGCATGGATCTGGATGAACTGCGTGAGCAAGCCTATAACCGCGACTTCAAACCGGTAGCGTTGGGTATTACGACGTCTATTTCCATGGACGTAGAGATCGAACGTGTGCAGTCCGGAAATGTGCTTGGCCTGATTCCGGGCAGCGATCCGGAGCTCAAGGGTGAAGTTGTTATTTTCACGGCGCACCACGACCATCTCGGCATCGGTACACCGAATGAGGACGGCGACGCGATTTATAATGGCGCGTTCGACAACGCCACTGGCGTCGCGCAGGTCATGGCAATCGCGAAGGCAATCAAAGCACTTCCCGAAGCGCCAAGGCGGTCCGTTCTGGTCGCGTTAGTCGGTGCCGAAGAACAAGGACTGCTTGGTTCTGAGTATTACGCTGCAAACCCAACGTTCGCGCCCGGCAAGATTGCCGCTAACATCAATTACGATGGTGGCAATGTGTGGGGGCACACTCACGATGTGACCTACATCGGTCTCGGCAAGTCATCGATCGATCAGATTGCCACGATGATCGCCGAAGAGCAGGGTCGTGTTGTCAAGCCAGATCAGTTTTCTGACAAAGGTTATTTCTACCGTTCAGATCAGTTCAGCTTCGCCAAAATCGGCGTCCCGGCGATGTATCTCGATACGGGTACCGACTTCATCGATCGTCCGCCTGAATGGGGTCGCGAACAACAAAATCATTACACCGAAGTGAATTACCATCAGCCGTCGGACGAGTACGACCCGAACTGGAATCTCGATGGCATGATTGACGATGCAACTCTCGGCTACTGGACCGGCCTTGCGATCGCGAACGCTGATGAGATGCCAACCTGGAATGCCGG
>JAJFKQ010000181.1 GCA_021773155.1 Woeseiaceae bacterium
CCGGAGGGAGTCACCTGGATAATCCAATACGGCGTTGCAGTGCTTGAAAAGGATTCACCATGTCCTGCACACTGCGCCTTGTCTTGGATTATCCAGGTGACTCTGAACCCACGAATATCGCATTGACAGAGTACCCGGATCACCGCTCTGTTGCACCGGACCGTGCAATTGTCGCTGCGGCCGACATCTTCGGGGTTTGAGACCTTAGGGTCAAGCTTCGCGAGCATTAAAATAAGGTACAAAAAATGATTCCACCCAAACTAAATAATCTCCGTATTTTTCAAAAGCTTGGCCGCGTTGATGCCAAGTCGCTCGAGAGCTGCGATCAGTTACTTTTGATACTACCGCCGAAGCCCGCAGCCAGTCATTTCCGGCAGCTCCCACAGGGCAACAAAATGCAGCAGGTGCTGCGTAAGTCGACGGCCGATTCGACACCAGCCTTCACCTCCCGGCTAGCAAACAAGCGCCAGACGCTGGTAGTGGCCGGCACACTCTCGAAAGACGCCTGTACCTTTGAGCAACTGACGCTGGGCCGCAAACTGGTCGCCGCCGCCTGCGGGCAAAATGCCGGCAGCATGGGAATTTGCGTGCTCGGATTCGAAAGTGCCGAGCAAATCACAATCACTAACAATATCGTCGCTGCGGCGCTGGCCGCCGCATTCGAACTGCCGTCCTACAAAAGCAAGAAATCGCCGCCCACCATCAAGAGCCTGCGTCTGCTCGGTGCTGACGAGCGCATAGACACCGCTAGAACCGAGGCGGAAGCAATGGGCAACAATCTGGCACGCTGGCTGACGACGATGCCACCGAACAAGATGGACGCGGTTGGCTACGCGGACCTTGCGCGCGCGATGGCCAAGGACAGGGGCTGGTCGTTCAAACGCTTTGGCAGCAAAGAACTGGCTGAGCTGGGGGCCGGCGCATTCCTGGCTGTCGCACAAGGCAATGACAATGACAGCGCGGGCATCGTCAGGCTCCGGTATCGCCCAGGCAAAAAGAACACAAAGGCAGACCTCGGTCTGGTGGGCAAAGGCATCATATTTGATACCGGTGGCACGAATCTCAAGCCATTCCAGTCGATGCTCGACATGCACGGTGATATGCAAGGCAGTGCCGTCGCACTGGGTACGCTGCTGACGATCACCGAACTCGATTTGCCGATTGCCGTCGACTGCTGGCTCGCCTTGACCGAAAACCGAACCGGCCCAAATGCTTACAAATCGCAAGACGTCGTTACGGCGGCGAATGGCAAAACGATCCAGACCATTCATACCGATGCCGAAGGACGCATGGCGTTGGCCGATACGCTGGTACTCGCGAGCCGCGACGAGCCGGGCATCCTGTTCGATTACGCAACACTGACAGGTACTTGCGTTAGCGCGATTACGACGAAGTATTCCGGTGTATTCACGAACCGTGCCGAGCTTCACCCACACCTGAAACGCACGGGGCGACATTCTGGTGAGCGTGTATGGCCATTCCCTATCGGCGAGGAATTTCTGGAGGACCTGAAAAGCAACGTTGCGGACTTTATGCAATGCTCACCGAAAGGCGCCGGCGACCACATTCTTGCGGCAAGTTTCCTGGCCGAATTTGTTGAAAAAGACACGCCCTGGGTTCACATGGACCTGAGCGCGAGCGACAATGACGGCGGACTTGGGCACGTCGGCTCCAAGTTCACCGGATTCGGCGTACGCTACACCATGAGCGTCATTCTCGACGAAAACCTGTTCAAGGCGAACATCTAAGTGACAGACAAAGTAGTTATGGCGAACCGCTTTCGCGGTTTCCTCCCCGTGGTAGTCGACGTGGAAACTGGCGGGTTTAATTGCAAAACCGATGCTCTGCTGGAAGTAGCCGCTGTGCTGCTTGAGATGGATGACGAAGGGCTGATAACACGTGGTGAGACCATCCGTTATCACGTCAAACCGTTCGAAGGCGCCAACCTCGAACCAGCTTCACTGGCCGTCAATGGCATTGATCCCCACCACCCTTTGCGCCCCGCAATCGACGAGCGAGATGCTCTGCAACGGGTGTTTCGGGAGGTAAGACGTGCAGTTCGCGAGAATCGCTGTAGCCGAGCCGTTCTGGTCGGGCACAATGCGCACTTCGATCTCGGCTTCATGAACGAAGCAGTTGAGCGCTCATCGATCAAGCGCAATCCTTTTCATCCGTTCAGCTGTTTCGATACAGCAACCGCCTGCGGTATCGCGTTCGGACAGACCGTACTGGCTCGAGCCGTTATTGCTGCCGGATTGGATTGGGATGAGTCACAGGCGCACTCCGCGTCGTACGACGCGGAAGTGACAGCCGACGTGTTTTGCGAAGTGGTGAACCGCTACCGGGATATCTTCGAGATGTCGCGGCGCAACGCGCCGCCGCAACCGTAGTTTCCTACGCGTCGATCAGTTCTTTCAGCTCACCCGAGTGATACATCTCGATCAAGATGTCGCAACCGCCGATGAGCTCACCCTTAACGTAGAGCTGCGGAAACGTCGGCCAGTTTGAATAGGCTTTCAGTCCCTCGCGGACTTCCTGATCTTCGAAAATATTCACGAAAGAATACGGTTTACCAATCGCATTCAAAGCTGCGATAGCCTGACCTGAGAATCCGCATTGTGGGAAATCCGGAGTACCCTTCATGTAAAGCAGCACATCGTGTGATTCGAGTTGTTCCTTGATTCGGGTGTTGATGTCCAATTTGTTATTCCTGTAAGCGCTATTGTGAAGCTCGATATTTGGGGTCGATTTATTTTTCTACAACTATTTGATTGTTGACGGCTGTGACACCCGTGGCTGCCCTTTATCTCGGCCATAATAGCCGAGTCAGACGCAAGCGCGATACTCCCATATCGCATGTTCAAACACCTTTCTTAAGTGACGATTGTAACGTCATTTGACCGCTTGCTCACCAACTATAACAAAATCAATCTCTTACAACTTTTTTTGAATTCTCGCTCATTTCTCGCCAGCAGTCTCTATAATACCGGCTGCGCTCTGGCGCAATACTCCCAAAATTATCGAAACATAAGAAACTCGGAGAAACGAATAATGAATCCCCTCAAGAGCATTGGCGGCACACTTACCAGCGGCGTTCTGCTTGCCGTAATTATCGCGTACGTCACCAAGGGTCAACACATGAACATGGGCACGCCTCTGAATTCAGTCGCCGTGTGGATTCATGTATTTGCCGGCGTCACATGGATTGGTCTTTTGTACTACTTCAATTTCGTGCAAGTCCCCGCGCTCGGCGAAGCTGCTGGGGATGAAGGCGGCCCAGGCGGCGCAGGTATTGCGAAGTATGTCGCACCTCGCGCACTGTGGTGGTTCCGTTGGGGCGCGCTTGCAACCTGGTTGAGTGGCGCGACGGTCCTGCACTTAAAAGGATATCTGCACCAGGCATTCTCACTTGGTATGGGTGTTGAGGGCGGTGACCAGTACGCCATGACTATTGGCGTTGGCGCCTGGCTTGGCACCGTCATGCTCTTTAATGTCTGGGTTCTGATTTGGCCTAACCAGAAAAAGGTACTGGGCATGGTTGAGGCGACGCCAGAACAGGTCGCCAAGGCCAAGAATATCGCGTTTATGGCGTCACGTTCGAACACGTTGATGTCTATCCCGATGCTCATGAGCATGATCGGCCCGGGACACGGCTGGTTCATGTAAGCCGCAAGAGACTGATAGATCTGAAGCCCGGCTATGACAATGGCCGGGCTTCTTTTATTGTAGAGCTACCATGAAGTTGTCAGACGAACAAAAAGCATCGATCGGCCCGGTTGTCGCCAACGCATTGGCTGAGGATATCGGCAGCGGTGATCTCACAGCATCACTGGTTGATGCCGACGAAATAGTCGGCGCCACCATCGTAGCCAGAGAGTCACTGGTTTTATGCGGCCAGCATTGGGTTGACGAAGTTTTCGCACAACTTGACGACGCCGTTGTCGTCGACTGGTATGTCGGCGACAGCCAAACGGCCGAAGCCGGTGACGTGATCTGCAAACTGGTCGGCCCGGCTCGTTCGTTGATAAGCGGTGAACGCACGGCGTTGAACTTTCTGCAGACATTGTCCTCAACAGCGACGACGACGTCGAAGTATGTCAAGGCAGTTGAAGGTAGCAACACGCGGATCCTCGATACGCGAAAAACACTCCCGGGATTGCGCCTCGCGCAGAAATACGCTGTCACTTGCGGCGGTGGCGTGAATCATAGAGTGGGCTTGTTCGATGCGATCCTCATCAAGGAGAACCACATCAAGAGCGCTGGAGGAATTACCACTGCACTGAAGTCGGCGCAAGACCTAAATACCGAAGTCTTGATCGAAGTGGAAGTCGAATCTCAGGAAGAGTTACTTGAGGCTTTAGATGCAGGAGCCACGCGAATACTGCTGGATAACTTCTCGATCGAAGAACTGCGGCAAGCGGTTGAAATGAAAAAGAATTATGGCTACACGGCGACTGAACTTGAAGCGTCGGGGAATATCACGCTGGAATCAATTCGCGAAATCGCCGCAACCGGCGTCGATTACATCTCAACGGGCGCGATCACCAAGAATGTCGACGCGATCGACTTCTCAATGCTGTTCAAAATCAACTAAACCAGAATTAAGGTGACAGTGACCTTAATTCCAGAGATAAGGTCACTGTCACCTTAATTCTATGCTACCGCGCGGGTGACGCGTTTCGGCTCTGAAACGCCGTAGCCCTGCGCGTAGTCGATTCCCATGCCGCGCAGCATCGTGATGATTTCATCGTTCTCGGCAAATTCGGCGATGGTTTTCTTGCCGGTCAGATGACCGATCTCGTTAATTGAACGCACCATTTCCCTGTCGATCGGATCGTGCAGAATCTCTTTCACGAAACTGCCGTCGATCTTGAGGAAGTCGACCGGGAAGTGTTTGAGATAACCGAATGACGACAAGCCAGTACCAAAGTCATCCAGTGCGAACATACAGCCGAGCTCTTTCAGCGCATTGATAAAACGATTCGCCTGCGAATAGCTGGCAATAGCTGCTGTTTCTGTGATCTCAAAACAGATCTTCGTCGCGTCTATGCCGCTCATCTGGAACTGATCGATGACGAATGGCAGAAACTTGTCGTCCCCCAGGCTTTGTCCCGAGAGGTTGATAGAACACATTGTGAGGCGCTCACGTTCGTCAGCCTCAGACACCAGCCAGCGGAACGCACTGCGAATAACCCAGCGGTCAATATTCGGTGTAATGCCGTAACGTTCGGCAGCCTCAATGAATAGTCCGGGCGAAATGATACCGCCATTCTCGTCGCGCATGCGTAACAGGATTTCGTAATGAGCGCCCGCTTCATCTGCTTGCAGCGGCTGAATGGTTTGACGAAATAACTCGAAGCGATCTTCCTCCAGCGCGTTGTTGATACGGGCTGCCCACTGCATTTCGCGGCGGCGGCGCATTAGATCGATATCGTTTTCCTGGAAGCTGTGGATGCGGTTACGCCCTGCTTCCTTGGCTGCGGCGCAGGCGCTGTCCGCAGCGCTCAACAGTGCAGCGACATCTTCATTATCTGCCGTAATTGGCACTACGCCGATACTTACGCCAAGACGGAAATTGCGCTCTTCCCAGACAAACTTGTAATCGCCAATCGCAACACGCAGCGTCTCAGCCGTATTCATGGCCTCTTCAAGGCTGCAACTTTCAAGCAGCACACCGAATTCATCGCCGCCCAGGCGCGCCAGAGTGTCTCGCCAACGTACCTTGGACTTAAGCAGCGCGCCCAGTTGCCCCAGTAACGCATCGCCGGCGCTGTGACCGCAGGAGTCGTTGACGATCTTGAACTGATCGAGATCCAGATAAAGTAACGCGTACGAAGTTTCTCGTGCACGGGCACTCTTAAGGGCACGCTCAAGACGATTCTCGAGCTCACGGCGATTCACCAGACCCGTGAGAATGTCGTGGCTCGCGTGGTAACTCAGTCGACGGTTTAGCTCGCGCGATTCACTGACATCATGAAACACCAGTACACCGCCAGTCACACTGCCCTTCCCGTCACGAATCGGAGATGCAGTACTTTCGATGTAAAGCTCATTGCCATCACGCCGAATCAACAACGTCGGCCGTACAGACTTGATCGCACGATCACGTCGAATTGAAACAGCAAGCGGGTTTTCGAGTGGTTCACAGGTTTCTTCATGGAAGGCACGAAAAATTTCGTCGATGGAACGACCGCTCGCATCGTCAACCTTCCAGCCCGTTAGTTCCTCCGCGACCGGATTGATGTACTCAACATTACTATTAGCATCGGTCGTAATGACACCGTCACCGATCGACTGCAACGTAATCTGTGCACTTTCCTTTTCCCGGAAAAGAGCATCTTCGTAAAGCTTGCCCTCGGTGATATCGACTTCAACACCGAGTAAACGAAGCAAGCGACCATTTTCGTCAAGAATGGCTTTGGCACGACTCTTCATCCAGCGCCAGTCGCCAGTTTGATGCTTCATGCGGTGAACGGATTCAAAGAAGGAGGTCTTGCCTTCGAGATGTTCACGCATCTGCAATTGAACGCGTGCGATATCGTCCGGATGCACGAGACGATACCAGTCGAGCACGACATCCTCATCGTCAGCATCGTAACCGAGCATGGTTTTCCATCGTCGCGACAAGTTGATGCGTTTGGTTTCGCCGTCGAAGTCCCAGATGCCATCATTCGCGGTCATCGCGACCAGGGAGTTTCGTTCCTGTAGCTCATCGAGCATTTCGCGGTCACCAACCCGCTCCAGACCGACCGCAAGCGATGATCCGAACAGCTTCATCAATAGATGCAAATTGGCGTCCCAACCTTCGACAGCACGTTCGTTGGCCAAACCGAGAAAACCTGCAATCTCACCGTGCACACAAAAACCAATTATTAATGCGGCACCGACGTGAATTTCATTAAACCGGCCCAGCTCACTTTCGGCAGATTTCGGACCATTGACAGTATCGGCGACTTCAATAACACGTAAGTGTCCGAGTCGCTTACACAGCCATGTCCAGTCTGCGAGCTTTTCTCCCTGCAAAACAGCAGGGCTGCATCGGGCGAATCCGTCGCACGACGACAAAACCGTTTCAATCTGATCACCATCGTCAGCGATCAACGCTATAAACGCGGAGTCTACGCCCGTAGCTTCAGGCAACTCATCAATAATCGCCTGCAATTGCTCCATGTACTGGAGCGGATCGAGATTCTGCACACCAACCGCGATCTTGGTCTGCAGCGCGTCAACGGCGCCTCGGGTTCTCTCCCCTGCGCGCGGTCGGCGGTGCTGGATTCCCGTAGAAATACTCGTGTCGGACGGATTCGTCATTAGGGGAAAACATTTTGACACGATACTCGCAGAATACAAGCTAAGTAGCTGATTTTTTTTGCGTTATGTGCCCCACACTGTGTTTGTCATAAAACTTGTGCCACGTTTCCGGTCAACCCATCCGTACGTCTGGCGTTATTGCCTGTAAGAAGCAACGATTGCACCCAAGGAGACGAACATGAAACTGAGCAACGACAGCCTTCCGGGGCTGAAACAAACAAGGAAGTTAGCGATCTGGATGACAATGCTATTGATACTGCTTGTGCTTACAGCGTGCGGTGGCGGAGCGCAGTCAACTGCAGATGCCCCTATTGCGATCGCCGAGTGCGATCCAAATAACCCAGCGACAATTAGCGAGTGCGGCACTGTCATCGTCGCGCTTACCGATGCCGACGGCGATTTTCTCAACTACACCGTCGACGTCTTGTCTTTGAAATTGGAGACCGCCAACGGGCGGATCGTAGAAACGCTGCCGCGTACAACACGTATCAATTTCACGGACTACGTCGACTTGACCGAGCTGGTTTCAGTAGCCACGATTCCGCCGGCGACTTATGTCTCCGGCACCATCAGCATGGACTACGTCGATGCCGAAGTTTTCGTTGAAGTGGATGGCGAATCGAAGGCCGCAGTCGTAACGGATCTCGATGGCAACGCACTCACTCAGACTGAGTTAAAAATCACGCTGTCAAATCATGACCAACTCAATATTGTGAAAGGACGTTCTGCGCTGTTACAGCTCGACTTTGACCTCGATGCATCGCATATGGTCGATATCATCCCAACACCTGCTACAGCTGCTTCGGAGCAATTCATTGTCGCTGAGGTATCGCCTGTGGATGAGAAAGACATTCGCGCGCGCGGACCGCTGGCGAGCGTCAGCGAAGACGAGATGACCTACACGGTCGCGATTCGCCCGTTCCATGATCGCGATGGTGATTTTGGTCGCATGAAAATCCACGTAACGGACGAGACCGAGTTCGAAGTCGATGAGACCGTTTATGTTGGTGTCGAGGGACTGCGCGCATTGAGCGCTGCCGGTGTCGGCACACCAACAATCGCACAGGGCACTTTGAACGTTGCAGAACGAAAATTCACTGCAAACATCGTCCTTGCCGGGTCCAGCGTTCCAGGAATCGACAGAGATGCCGTGGTTGGCAACGTCATTGCTCGTAACGGCAATCTTTTGACGGTTCGCGGTGCGACCGTCATAGCCGCGGATCGCCGCGCGCATTTCCATGACGACGTGACAGTGGAAGTCGGACCTGAGACAACAGTCTTCAAGGACGGCGACCGGGCAAGTGATCTTGGTATCGATGCCGTATCTATCGGGCAACGCGTAACGATACGCGGCGTCGTCGAACAGACCGCTACCGACGCGCTCACTCCGCAGATTCATATTGATGCGACCGCTGGCGCGATTCGCATGCATGTAACCCACCTGCTCGGTGTCGTCAACACGGTTATGCCTGGCCAGACCGACATCACACTGCACGGTATAGATCGACGACGTGTACAGATATTCGACTTCAGCGGGACAGGGATATTCGCTGAGGACGATGCTGACCCCGCTAACTACGAAGTCGCTACGGGTAATCTGACGCTCGCCGACTTTGCAGCCGGCAAACCGATTGTGGCGTACGGCTTTCCGACAGCATTCGGCATGGCACCGCCCGACTTTACAGGCCGAACCGTCATTGACTACGTGGACGTTCGGAGCGCGCTGGGTGTTGGCTGGGGAGCTGCGGGAACGGCAACTCCGTTCAGCAGTTTGGGCATTGACGGTCTGATTCTTAACAATCAGAACGAGGACATTGCTCTGCGACACCACATCAAGAACGGTCCGGTACTCATCGATCTGACGAGGCTCGATTCCGATACGACCATCGTGCCACGTACAGCGGATCGTAGCGTGTTCTACATCAAGACAGCCGATAGCCTGCGTCAGTACTCAGTCTTTGATGACTTCATTAACAATTTGAGTCTGAGTCTGGACGGCGCGACAACGGCGCATTCGATGCATGCTCGTGGCCATTACAACTCAGACACGAACACGTTTACGGCGTACAAGATTGGCGTCTATCTTCTTGAGCCCTGATTGCGAGGTGGCGTAGCTCCCCCTGCACTCGCCGCCTTGATGGCTCTGCCCCGCTACCGAACGGTAGCGGGGCATTTTTTGATGGACTACCAGTTCAGAGGCGTTACGTCACCTGTCAAAAGCCAGCCTTCCGCCTCCGCTTGACGTTTCATGTCAATAATTCGATCACCCGATTCCGGATGTGTCGAAAGGTAGGTAACCAGATTAATAACTGAATCATTTTCTACTTCCCAGCGTTCAAACAGTCGCCAGGCTTCATCAACGTGTCCGTACTCCGAATTTACGACTGCGAGGCCAAACTCGTCGGCATTCGTTTCCTGCCGGCGGCTAAATCCTCGTATCGTGATATCCGTTGCCTTGATACCGATTCCGGCGACGTCGCTGTCTGTCACTACCGCGAAGAACATCGCCAATACAATGCCGCGACCCAATGCTCGAAGGTGATCTCTGTTCTTGAAATGACCAAGCTCGTGTCCAAGAACGAACGCCAGTTCATTCTCGGACTCGACCCGATCAAGCAAACCTCGCGTCACGATAATCAGACCGCCCGGCAACGCCATCGCGTTGGCGGTTTCAGAGTCATCGATCTCGACGCGGAATGTGTATGGCGAGTCAGGCCAGTGCCGCGCCAGCCGGTCAACCAGTAATTGAATTTCAACCAGGCGATCATCGTCCGGCGCGACTGTTATAAGGTCCTCCGGCAACCAGTCGCCGAACAGATTCGCCTCATCCTCTGCCGAAACGAAGAACAGTGCCACCTCGATCATGAAAATAATCGCCAGTACGATGACCACAAATATCGCCGTCAGGCCCACGACCAGAGTACTTGCCTCAACCAGCGGATGCGTGTCGCTGACGTTGATACCTTCCTTAGGCTGCTTGGCGACGAACCGCATCAGGAGTTCGCGAACCTGCTGGCAAATTTGACGGCGGTACCAAATGCCAGCATCTCGACGCCAGCAACACCCTTGCCGTCCCTTCTTGCATTCGCAAGTCGTGATGTTTCAAGGCGCACGTTGAAAATGGCATCATAGCCTTGCAAACGTGCCTCCTCTGTCATGCGTAATAGCGCTTCACGGCGCGCACGCTCTAACAGCGGCTCATAGGTCTTTATACGACCGCCGATCAAACCCCTTAAGCCTGCAATAACGCGTTTGAAGTAGTCCAGCGATATCACGATGCTGCCCGTAACCATGTCCGAACTGCTGACATTCCAGTCGTCTGGCATCGTATTGAAAGACACGACGGGAAAACCGTGTACTTTAGTTTCACGCTCACGGATATCGCGGAAATGCCTTTTTTCTATATGACTGCCAATGAAATACGCGATCATAAGAATCAGCAGTGGGAACCCGAAATTTAAGAAAAGTTCCAGAGTTTCGAGGTTGCCGTCCATCTCATTCGACTCGCACGGCAGTACCGTAGGCAAACAATTCAGCGGCACCCTGAGATATCGAGCTCGTTGCGAACCGAACATTGACAACCGCATTCGCGCCCATGGATTGGGCGTGCTCGATCATGCGATCGGTCGCCTCTTTGCGAGAGTCTTGCAGCAACTCTGTGTACCCTTTGAGTTCGCCACCGACGATATTCTTTAGCCCCGCCATGATGTCGCGCCCGACATGTTTTGCACGAACTGTATTTCCGGTCACGACGCCGTAAAACTCGACAATTCGACGGCCGGGAATGCTTTCGGTGTTGCTGATGATCATTGGAACTCC
>JAJFKQ010000182.1 GCA_021773155.1 Woeseiaceae bacterium
GGAAACGACCCGGGCTTTTTTGTGTCTGTGTAATAATCGCGACCCGCAGACCTTATCTGATCGAATATCACAGTGACCGATACGCTACTTCTTTCCGCCAATTTCAAGCTTCCGCAAGCCGGTGACGATGCCGCCTGGGGCCGCTTGATCGGTGCCAGCAGCTCTCTGGCGGCCGCCGAGCTTGCGCAGTATCTTGCGGCCGGCAGCCAGCGTCCGTTGCTGATACTGGCGGAAGACCCACGGCATGCCGATCAGCTTGAAGCCGAGGTTCGCTTCTTTTCGGACGATACGATTCCGGTTGAGCATTTCGTCGAGTGGGAAACGCTGCCGTGGGACAGCTTTTCACCGCATCAGGACATTATTTCGCAGCGACTCCGGGTGCTTGCAGCATTGCCTGACATGGTCGGTGGTGTTGTTATCGCGACCGTCGGAATATTGCATCAGCGACTACCGCCTCTCGACTACGTCGCCGCTCGCTCTTTGTCGCTCGTCACCGGTCAGCAATTACCACGCGAAGAATTTACGAGGTCGCTGATCGAGGCGGGTTATCTGCGCGTGCCGCAAGTTTCCGAGCACGGCGAGTTCGCGGTCAGAGGCTCGTTGATCGATATCTTTCCTATGGGCACTCAGGCGCCGGTTCGTATCGACTTCTTCGACGACGATATCGAATCGCTGCGCTTCTTCTCACCTGAAAGCCAGTTGTCGGGTGAGAAGGTCGATGCCATCTCGATTCTGCCTGCCAGAGAGGTTCCGTTGGATGCTGAAGCAATTGCTGCTTTTCGTCACAGCTACCGCGAACGCTTTGAAGGCCAACCCGGCAAGTCTCGTGTTTACCGGGATGTGTCTGACGGTATCGCTCACGGCGGTATCGAGTACTACCTGCCGCTGTTTTTCGACGCCACCGCCTCATTTGCCGACTATCTGCCGGGGAACACCGTCGTCCTTTCGCCGGATTCGATGGATTCACTACTCGAGCAATTTTGGGGGGAAACACGTGAGCGTTTCGCGATGTGCAGCCTGGATAAGGAGCGCCCTGTCCTCAGCGCTGAAGAAACGTTCATTAACCCTGAGAAAATATCATCGCGAATGAACGCGTTTTCGCGCATCCGATATTCGACGCAGTCTCTGAGCGGCAGCGCGACCAATTATGACACGCGACTACCACCGGCCATGAAAATCGAGGCCCGCTACGAAGATGCTGCGGCAGCGCTGGTACAATTTCTGCAGTCATTTGATGGCCGCGTGCTTTTCAGCGCGGACTCACCGGGTCGACGAGAACAACTCCATGACCTGCTTGCGGGACGCGGACTTGATTTAACACGTGTCGATGGCTGGCATCAGTTTCGTGAAGACGATCGTCGAATCGGTATCACTATCGCTCCCATCGATAATGGCGTTCTGCTGCCGGATGCGAAAATGGCGATCGTCAGCGAGCAACAGTTATTCGGTGAGCGCACCAAGACACGCCGCCGCAAACGCCGTAGCGACCGCGACCCCGAAACCATCATCCGGCAACTCAATGATCTGCAGGAAGGATCGCCGATCGTCCACGCAGAATATGGCGTCGGGCGGTACCTCGGATTGATTACTCTTGAAGCCGGCGGCATCAAGGCCGAGTTCCTGCACCTGCAATATGCGGATGGCGACAAACTGTATGTACCTGTGCACGCGCTGGAACTCATATCCCGGTATACCGGCGCATCACCCGACAACGCGCCATTACATCGCCTCGGCAGTGACCAATGGGAAAAGGCTCGTAAACGCGCAATCAAGAAAATCCGCGATGTTGCCGCAGAATTACTCGATATTTATGCGCGCCGTGCAGCGCGTGCAGGGCATCGCTTTCGCTGGCCTGAAAACGAATACCGCCAGTTTGAATCCGGATTTCCGTTTGAGCTGACTGAAGATCAGGCACACACAATAGACGACGTTCTTGAGGACCTCGCATCGGACCAGCCAATGGATCGCGTTGTTTGCGGAGACGTCGGTTTCGGTAAGACCGAAGTGGCGCTGCGCGCAACATTTGCGGCAGTTCATGGCGGCAAGCAAGTCGCCGTACTGGTACCCACAACGTTGCTCGCCCAGCAGCACGGGCAAACTTTTAAGGACCGCTTCGCAGACTGGCCTGTCCGCGTTGAAGTGCTGTCGCGATTCCAGTCCGCGAAAGAGGTGAAAGACATCGTTGCTGGTCTGCAATCCGGGAATGTTGATGTTGTCATTGGCACACACCGATTGCTGGCGCATACCAAAGATTTCCATGATGTCGGACTCGTTATCGTCGATGAAGAGCATCGTTTTGGTGTCAGACACAAAGAAGCAATCAAGTCGCTACGCAGCGAAATCGATGTACTGACCCTGACCGCGACACCAATACCACGAACTCTGAATATGGCATTTGGTGGAATTCGTGAAATGTCGCTAATCACGACGCCACCGGCTGAACGACTTGCCGTCAAGACTTTCGTATCGGAGTGGAACGACGTTGTCATTCGAGAAGCCTGTCTGCGCGAAATCAAACGTGGTGGTCAGGTGTACTTCATTCACAATCGCGTCGCGGATATCGGCCGCATCGAGCAGCAGCTAAAAAAGCTGGTGCCCGAAGCCAACATACGAATCGGCCACGGACAGATGCGTGAGCGTGATCTCGAACAGGTCATGCTCGATTTTTACCATCGACGCTTCAACGTTCTGTTATGCACGACGATCGTCGAAAGCGGTATCGATGTGCCGACGGCCAATACGATCATCATAAATCGTGCCGATCGATTCGGGCTGGCGCAGTTGCACCAGTTGCGCGGCAGGGTCGGTCGCTCACATCACCGCGCTTATGCGTACCTCGTGGCCCCGCCCAAAGCCGTGATGACGGCCGATGCCGTGAAGCGCCTCGAAGCAATTGATTCGCTGTCAGAGCTCGGCTCTGGATTTACGCTCGCCACACACGATCTTGAGATACGGGGCGCCGGAGAACTGCTGGGTGACACACAGAGCGGGCAGATACAGGAAATCGGCTTTTCGCTGTATACGGAGCTACTGGGCCGTGCTGTGGACTCGCTGAAGGCTGGCAAAGAACCCAATCTGGACGCACCGCTCGATACCGGCGTCGAAATCAACCTGCACGTGCCGGCTCTATTGCCAGACGACTACGTTCCGGATGTACATCTGCGCCTTATGCTTTACAAGCGCATCTCGGCCGCTGAAAATCCTGCTGATCTGCGAGAATTTCAGGTAGAACTCATCGATCGTTTCGGACTGCTGCCGGAGGCGACCAAAAATCTGATCCGCATTGCCGCAATCAAGAAATCAGCGCTCGCGCTTGGAGTGGAGAAAATCGACGCCGCAGATCGTGGCGGATATCTGGTTTTTGCCGCCGAAAGTCATATTGATCCTGTCGCCCTGGTGCAATTAGTGCAAAATGACAGCCGTCATTATCGTCTGCAGGGTTCGCATCGACTGCAGATTGCTGCTGAACTTGACGATATCGAGAAACGATTCCGCGCGGTCGAGGATCTTTTGCAGCATCTCGCGGTCAAAAACAGCTAACAGGATGATCCACTGCATGAAAAAACGCATCTTTCTTTTGCTACTGCCACTAATGGCTGCCGATGCACTCGCCCAGGATACTCTTGAGGAAGATGAGCAACTCGACGTGCGACGATACACCGTTGAGATCATCATTTTTTCTTATGCGCAAAATGTTTC
>JAJFKQ010000183.1 GCA_021773155.1 Woeseiaceae bacterium
ATCGCCTCCGATGTCACGCCGTCAATATCATCGTGATCCCACTTCATGCATAACTCTTTCTTCATGAACGGGTAGATGAGACGGATCAGGCGCTGTAATTCCGAATGCTCGAGTTGCCGACCCTGAATGAAGCAGCACGCAACGGACGCCGGCACTGCAAGCAAATGAATAATATTGTTGCGAAAGTAGGTCATCAGAACTGCAGTTCGCTCTGGCATGTGAATGACTTCGCCCATCGGGTGCGCGGACCGACTGATAACCTCCAGCTTTTCGCCATGCTCAATGATCTGATCGGCGCTCCAGTCCGGCAGCGTGACCGAGTCCGAATACTTGAAGCGCTGCAATAACCTGAGGCTGAGTTCGAGCTGCCGACGCAATTCGCCCAGGCCAATCGTTTGTTTTGGAGTCGAAAGGAGCACATAGGCCAGCAGGCTAATTGGTGTCACTGCGGCAGCAGAGTTAATCCCCTGCATGATCTGTGTGCCAAGCTCTTCAACAATCGCGGCCAACCACGGCGGTCGCTCGCCATTTTCGGCTTCGTACTTGCGCCACTCGGGGTACAGGCGATCAAGTATAGGTTCGAGTTCGACCGGCTCCGCAATATTGACGTAGACCTTGCCGAAATGCTCCCGCAGAGATTTAACCGAACGGATCAGGCCACCAACCGTTTCCTTTTTCTTCTTGGCACCACCCAATTCGTTAATGAACGAATCACCTTCGATCAGTTTTTCGTAGCCAAAGTAAATAGGCACAAAAACAATCGGTCGTCGCGGATTCTTGATAAAGGAATTAACTGTCATCACGAGCATCCCGCCTTTGGGTGACAACAGGCGACCGGTTCGGCTGCGGCCACCTTCTACAAAATACTCCATAGAATGGCCCTTCGCGAGCACCTGATTGATATAAGCATCGAAGACCGTCGCGTATAAACGATTACCTTTGAACGTGCGTCGCAGGAAAAAGGCACCACCACGACGAAGAATGCCACCAACGACCGGCATGTTCAGATTAATGCCGGCAGCAACATGCGGCAGTTGCAGCCCGCCTTCGTAAGTAACGTAGCCCAGCAACAGGTAGTCGATGTGGCTGCGATGACACGGGACGTAAATGACTTCCTTTTCTTTCGCAACGTCTCGCAGGCGCTGCATGTGATTAACCTCAACGCCGTCGTAAATTCGATTCCAGAGCCAACGCAATAGTCGCACCAGGATACGGATAGTCGGATACGAAAAGTCGGCGGCAATTTCGAGCGCATATTTTTCGGCCTTGCGTCGCGAGACCTCCTGCTTGCGAAAGTCGTCACCCGCTTCCGCATTAATAGCGCGGCGCACATCGGGTGCATGCAGCACCTGTTTCACCAGCGTACGACGGTGCGACAGGTCCGGGCCGACCGTCGCGGTGCGGCGTTTGCGAAAATGTACGCGCAGAATACGAGATGCTTTTCGAACGGCGATTTTTGGCTCGCAGCCTCCCTCGCAAATCGACCGAATTGGCAGCGCGTGGCTAAAGCGAAGCAGTGTATTTCGACCATGCAATAGCGTGACGAAGAACTTGCGTGTTCTGCCGATAATGTCCCAGTTCTCGGACAACAATAATTTGAAAACGGAGTGTTCTTTCTCAGGCGAACGGCCCCAATAGATCGCGACCGGGATCAATAGCAACTCTTGCTCACAATCATCCGCACCCTCGACCAAGCGCTTGAGTCTGCGGGAACCAATTGTGCTCGGGCGGCGCGGCCAGAATCCCTTCATGCGACGCATGATAATGAACCGCTTCGATTCACGAACGCCGCAAAACTCAAACGACTCTGTTGGTGATGGCATGCCATGCAGTGCGCAGGCTCGCTCCAGCGCCAATACATCCGCGAGACCGCCGGTCTCGAGGACATAACAGACAGCTGCACCACTACTGGTGATGTATTCGGCGGGCGTTTCGGGCTGGATCGCAGGGCGCGCCCAGATAGAGAACACCTTCCCGAACACCCAATACAGCGGGCGAGATATGAGTCTTGCGATGTTCATGGCGAACAAGTTTACCCAAAAGATCGAGTCAGCAGGCCGTTGACTTTTGAGTATTTTCGGCGTTCTGATCACGCATTTTCCGTACACTGCGTCGATGTTGCGACGTATCGCTTTGTTCCTGCTGTGGATTCCGGCAATCGCCATTGCAGAACCCGATGGCATGCGTCAGGCGCTCTAACCAGAGTTAAGGTGACAGTGACCTTAACTCGATAGTCAGGGTCACTGTCACCTTATCTTTTGCTGGGCTTGATTAGTCGGTCGCTTCTTCGACAGCTTCTTCCGCCGCTTCCATCGCGCCATCCAAAGCCTCTGCAGCCGCATCCGCCGCATCTTCGAGCTGCGCCTCCGCCGCCTCTACAGCATTCGCCGCTGTGTCTTCTGCGTCAGCAGCCATGTCGCCAGCCGCATCCGCAGCTTCTTCAACAGCGTCTGCTGCGTTTTCTGCTGCCTCTTCAGCTGATCCGCCCGAGTCGCCACCACTGCATGCGAACAAAGCCAGACTCGCGAGTAGGATTAATAGATGTTTCATCGCTTTCCTCCCTTATTACTTAGTGCTAGTTATATTTCTTATGAACTGTGCAAGGTACTCATTAATCTCGCTGACATTCTCCGCCAAGCGATGGTCCCCGTCCACCAAGTGTAACGTTGCAAAACACTTACGTGCGTAACGAATACTATTTTCGACAGGAACAATATCATCATGCCAGCCGTGTACGATACAAATCGGCACCGACGGCGGTAGCGGTGTCAGTTCCTCGTAACCTTCCATGTAGTACGCCGGTGCAAGTACAAACAGGCCTGCAGCCCCCAATTCCTCGGCCGCCGCCGTCGCGACGTGGCCGCCCATGCTCGAGCCAACCAGTATTAACGGGTCGCTTATGTCGATACATTCACGCACGAGTTTTTCAGCTCGTTCTGTCGGATCGGCGATTCCCTGATAGTCAATACTATCGACTTTGCAGCCCAGGCCCTTGGCAAGTTCAGCCATCGCCCGGATTTTGGTGCCCCATGGCCCACTCTCCTGACCATGCGAAAAAATTACTGTCGTCATACGAGTATTCCGTCTCCCGTGTCGCAGAGTTCTTCGATATGTCTTACCAACAACCAGTC
>JAJFKQ010000184.1 GCA_021773155.1 Woeseiaceae bacterium
TTTTGCGGAAACAACAATTTATGCCGGTGGCATGTACTGCTCCGCCTG
This sequence comes from Woeseiaceae bacterium, assembly GCA_021773155.1. GTDB lineage: Bacteria > Pseudomonadota > Gammaproteobacteria > Steroidobacterales > Woeseiaceae > UBA1847. The sequence continues at coordinate 49 of JAJFKQ010000184.1, forward strand.
TAGCTGGCTCATCGAAACGTCGTTAGGCAATATTCCCGGTGTGCGCTCTGTCGAGGTCAACCCGATCACACACCGACTGAGAATTCGCTGGCAGCACGAGAACCTCGGGTTAGGCGACCTCCTCGCCGCGCTGTCGGACCTGGGCTATCGACCACAACCGTTGGCTGCCAACGATACCTCTCGTCCGGAGGTTGCCGAACAACGTACCGCACTGAAACGCTTGCTGGTCGCCTCATTGGGGATGATGCAGGTCATGATGTTTGCGGTCGGGCTGTATGCCGGTGATTTTCAGGGCATCGATGCAGACATGCAGCGTTTCCTGCGACTGGTCAGTTTTTTTGTGGCCACGCCCGTCGTTTTTTACGCCGCAAAACCGTTCTTCTTAAGCGCCTGGCGTGGAGTAGTCGCACGTAAACCCGGCATGGATCTGCCGGTATCGATAGCGGTTGGCTCCGCGTACGCAGCATCCGTGTACGCAACCTTCACCAACGGCCCCGCCGTCTGGTTCGACTCGGTTGCCATGTTTGTGTTTTTCCTGACGCTGGGCCGGTACCTGGAAATGCGAGCACGACATCGCTCAATAGATCGCGGCGTCGCATTGTCGCAGTTGGTCCCCAACACCACGACGCTAATTGTGGGCGGTGAAAGGTCCGTCGTTCCTGTCGCACAACTCGCCAAAGACGACGTAGTGCTGATACGCACCGGCGAATCGATACCCGCCGACGGCATCATCGTTTCAGGCGTCACCTCCGTCGATGAAGCGCTGTTAACCGGTGAAGCCGATCCACAGCATCGATCTACAGGCGACTCGCTGGCCGCTGGCAGCGTCAATCTCGATGGCCTTGTGGAAATGCGGGTCGTCAGCACCGGCAATGATACAACCCTCGGTGCCATCAGCCGCATGAGTGAGCGGGCGCGATTCACGCGACCCGCGTTCGTCAATCTCGCGGACAGGATTGCCAGCTACATCGTGGTTGCTCTCCTTGTAGTCGCAACCGCGGTTGCTTTGTTCTGGTATTTCGTAGCGCCGGAAAAAGCGTTCGTGATCACGCTTTCCGTGCTCGTTGTGACATGTCCTTGCGCCCTGGCACTCGCGACCCCCGCCGCATTTGCGACAGCGGGCAGTCGGCTGTCGGAGCTGCAACTACTCGTCACCAACGGCAACGCTATCGAAGTGTTGTCAACGGCGACACACGTCGTGTTTGACAAGACCGGCACGCTGACTTGCGGGACGCCGGAAATTCAGTCGATCAACATCTATGACGACGCTTATGACGAGGACCATTGTCTCCGGATCGCCACTGCCCTTGAGCAGGCATCAACGCATCCGATAGCCCATGCGTTCAGGTCAAATCGCTCTCTTCCCGACGTCACCGACGCCGTGACTCATGTATCGCAAGGTGTTAGCGGTACGATCGGCAGGTCAGAATGGCGTATCGGGCGTGCATCCTTCGCGATTGACGCTGATATCTCGAAGGATGAGTCTTCGACCGTTGTCTATCTTGGAGTCGATGGCAAAAAAGTAGCCCGGTTCGAAATCAACGACACACTCAGGCCTGATGCCAGAGAAACGCTCAACACACTGAAGTCGATGGGATTGAAGCTTTCACTGGTCAGTGGCGATAACGCGGGTGCCGTGAGCGATGTCGCCCAATCTCTGCATATCGACGATGTGCACTCCAACTGCACGCCAGAAGACAAGCTTGAGATTATCGAAGCCTTACAGGCACAGGGCGAGCGCGTCGTCATGGTCGGTGACGGCATTAACGATGCACCGGTCCTCGCCGGTGCTGACACCTCCATCGCGCCCGGGCATGGCGCGCTGCTCGCCCAGACCAGCGCCGATGTGATTATGCTGGGTAACTCTTTACGGCCTGTCACAACTGCGCTACGTCTATCCAAAGCAACAATGCGGATCGTGCGACAGAACCTGATTTGGGCCGTGGTATACAATGTGACGGCATTGCCGCTTGCCGTAATCGGCATGGTCCCACCCTGGCTTGCCGCGATCGGCATGAGCGCAAGCTCGCTGGTGGTCGTGCTGAATGCATTGCGCCTGAATCGGTACAGCTGAAAATGTCCATTCTCTATATATTAATTCCGCTCGCGTTGTTGATTCTCGGTGGCGCCGTATGGGCGTTTTTCTGGGCTGTCGGAAACGGACAGTTCGACGACCTGGACACACCTGCAATCCGGATAATTCTGGACGACGACAAAGCGCCCAAGAAGAATCCCGACGAATGACTGACCTGATAACGATTCTCGCTGCAGCGTTCGCCGCCGGTTTACTCGGCAGTGCCCACTGCCTTGGCATGTGCGGCGGAATTTCCGGATTGTTTGCTGCTGGCGCCCAGGTCGCATCACTCAAAACACAACTGCCATTGGCCATTGCCTACAATCTGGGACGAGTCCTGAGCTACGCGTTTCTTGGTGTCGTAGTGGCGATGATCGGGAGCACCACCGTTAGTGCAATTCCCAGTCTGGCTGGACCTGTGCGTCTCGCCAGTGGTGCACTGATTATATTGGTTGGACTGCAGGTCGCATTCGATTGGCGTTTGCTCGCCTGGGTCGAAAAAATCGGCGCGAAGATCTGGAAGCGTCTCGTACCACACGCTAAAGGGCTGATACCGGCAACCAGCGTGAGCAGAGCCGCCGGGCTTGGCCTCATCTGGGGATGGTTACCTTGCGGTCTGGTTTACAGTGCACTGCTACTGGCAGCAACAACGGCAGAACCCGCAAGCGGCGGCCTGGTGATGATCGCGTTTGGCTTGGGCACAATGCCGGCAATGGTTTTGACCGGACTTGGTGCATCAAAACTGTCGGCATTCATGAGCAAAAATCGGCTGGGAGCCGGAATTCTGATCATGATATTAGGGCTCGCGACACTGGCGATGCCCGTCGTTAGCATGAGCGGTGCGTCGGGCAACAACGGCCACATGCACCAAGCAGCCCTTGGAAGAAAGCAGGAAACCCCGAATATTCGTCTCTGAAGTTAATCTAGGAACCATATTCTTGTGATAAGTTGAAACCCTCTGACTGATGGGTAGTCGAAGTTGGTACTTATGCATCGGTTCCATTCACCCAAACCAGAAGTATTTTGCCGAAGCTGGCCTGCATCTACCGTTCGACAGAGCGTATGGATTCTCTTGCTCGTACAATGTTTCTGGGTCTCGGCCTCATATGCGGCGCCTATCGCAACCAATACGGCGCTCCCGCTGAGCACGGATGAGGTCATCATTCGCCAGCAATTCGTCTTGACCCGTTCGTCGGATCGAATTTCAGGCACTGTACGAGGCGTCGATCGGTTCGAATCCCGAACGGTTTTGGGCTACGGAGTTACATCGAAGCTAGCAGTTTTTGGTGTATTACCGATTGTCGACGTTAGTAGTGAATTCGGGAGTATCAATGCATCAGAATTTGGTCTTGGCGATGCCGCGTTGTTCGCACGCTACGAAGTGTTTCGCTCCGATCAGGCGGGGCGCACCATACGCATCTCTCCGTATGCGGGCGTCAGAATGCCGACAGGACGAGATGGCAAGACGGGTGATGGTTCAGTCGATATATTCGGCGGGCTGATTGCAACAATTGCGAGTACGCAATGGGTACTCGACAGTCAGCTCAGATACGATTTTAACCGTGAGGCGGAAGGATTTCAGCGCGGAGACTCCACGATCATTGAAACATCCTTTCAGTATCGACTATCACCCGGCAAAGTGACTCAAGAAACCAATGCGTTTGTGTTCGGCGTGCTTGAGCTCAGTGCGAGCCACTCTGACCGAAATCGCTTGGGCGGTGTATCGGACCCAAACAGCGGCGGCTTTCAGCTATTTCTAACGCCGGGGTTGCAGTATTCCACTCGGCGCTGGATCGCCGACTTTGGAGTTAAGGTACCCATTATTAACGACCTAAATGGCTCGGCATTGGAACCCGATTATTCGGTAATGGCCAGCATCCGGGTGAATTTTTAGAGAGGAAGGGCAATGAAAATATTAAGTTCTATTGTAGCCGCCGTTGTATTCACCGGTGCCGCATTGGCCGACGATATACAGTACGACATCCGAGTGGACGGCATCACCTGCCCGTTTTGCGTAGCAACGTCCGAGCGCGCACTAAGAAAGATCGAAGGCATTCACGCGGTTGGAAGCGACCTTGAGACGGGCACGATATTCGTCTGTGCCGATAGCCGGGTGTCGTTCACCGATGACCAACTGAAGCAGTTGTTCCTCGATAAGGGATTTACCTACCGCTCGTTTACCAAGGCGTCTGGTTGTTCGATTGCCGGACAAGAGTATGGCGATGAAGAACTGAAGGACATTCCGGAGAATCATTCCCATCACTCGGATTCCAAGAGTTAAGGTGAGACCCGTGGCTAACCCGACGACATCGCGGAAATGGGGCTGGATGGTTCTCTTTGCTTCCTCGACGACCCTCGTATGCTGCGCGCTGCCTATCTTCCTCGTGTCTCTGGGGCTTGGAGCCGTGTCAGCTTCGCTTTTTGCGGACCTGCCCTTTCTTGTGACGCTCGCTCAGCACAAGGGGTGGATGTTCATAGGTAGCGGGGCCGTGTTGCTAGTCACCGGCCGGCTGCTGTTTCGACCGGGCCGCACGTGCCCGACTGACCCGAAATTAGCCCAGCTGTGTGAGACAGCCCATCGTTGGAATACCCGATTTTTCTGGTCTTCCAGTGTAATTTGGGTGATTGGCTTCGCAGCGGCTTATTTGGCGCTTCCGATTTACTCATGGCTGGAGGGAGGTTGACGAACGACTGCTCTGGGTTGCGGTTTCAATCGGTCGGTCGTCACTCTGGAATCGAGAACCGGACGATTACGACATAAAACAGGAAAACAAGAACGCAGACTGGGAACACGATCTCGAGCCGCCCGATTCTCGGTTAATTCGAAAAGCCCAGACCGCCAAACCCGCTGGTAAAGCCAAACCAATCCACGACACGAACATCGGGACGACGTATTTGTCAACCTGAACCGACATGCCATAAACGATTCTCAATAGATGCGCCAGAGCGAATCCGCTCCGTTCACTCCGAATCCAGGCGTTGCTGTAACCAGTTCAGTGCGCTTTCTGCATAGATCATACAAGCAACATTATTCACGAACGGATTGCCCTCGTCTCTGTTCTCAAGCTTGTCCTGCATGCCAAAGAAGAACGGGTGAGGTGATAACAAAATGTCGCAATCGAGCTCGGAAATTGCGCCTGCACTTTCGATTAGCTGATCGGCAGCCGGTCCGGTGCTGAAGCGATACCCTTCTGCAGAAACCGCGGTGAGACTGTCAGCGTAAACAACGTCGTAACAATTGCCGAGTGCACACGATTCCCAGGACCAGCTAACACCGCCGGGCGTATGACCGGGTGTATATACGGGCGTAATGTCGACGTCGCCAATGGTCACGACTTCACGGTCCCCGAGCGCCACAACATTATTGATCGTTGCGAAACTGGTGTTCTCTGGCCCGTACCCATATTGCGGGTCGTCGCTCTGCAATTGTCCGCTTCGCAATACTTTCGCGCCCTCGACACTCGTGTAAACGGTTGCACCAGTAAGCCGCTGCAGTGCGGCAACGCCACCAGCGTGATCGAAGTGTGCGTGTGAAACCAGGATCGCTGATATTTTCAGGGGATCGAAGCCCGCACTTCTGATGT
>JAJFKQ010000185.1 GCA_021773155.1 Woeseiaceae bacterium
CATCTCATACGAAAAATTCCAATTCAAGTCCAGTCAACTTTGCCGCCGTAGTTTTTTTCCGGTAACAGTTTCCTGCCCGCAGCCCCTGCGACTTCACCAACCAGCCACAGGGATGCTGTCCCGAGCGTTCCGAACTTCGCAATCGCTAGTCCGCTGGCGAAACCACCGAGGCTCATGACAGCCATTGCCAAGCACGCCACCAAGGCGACTTGAAGGGGATCGAATTGCGTGGGCGAGTCGAGCGGTTCGGTGCTTGAATCACTCATTTGAACGGGATTTCCGATTGTTCGCAGACCAACGGATACAAAATTCCGACGCGAGCAGACGCCGGGAGAGATCAGCATACCCGTAGTCGTCTCCGGGCGAAATCAGCCGCCTTGGTTGCGGATCGCGCTGGAGCGGTGAATAATCGAGCTGGCTAGATTCAAGCAATGGAAGTTCAAATGACTGCAATTCGATTTATTATGCTGGGCGGCTTTCTTGGTGCAGGGAAAACGACCACGATTGCCCGCCTTGCCCGCACTTATCAGGAGCAGGGTCTTCGCGTCGGGATTGTGACGAACGACCAGGCGACCGATCTGGTTGACACGCATGCGCTTCGGTCACAAGGTTTCGATGTTGGCGAAGTCGCGGGCTCGTGCTTCTGCTGCAATTTCAATGAACTGACGGATGTCGCCGCGGCGTTGACCGCCGACCAGCAACCCGACGTGATATTGGCCGAGCCCGTCGGGAGTTGCACCGATCTGGTTGCGACCGTTGTGCAGCCCCTGATGCAACTTCACGCGGATCGATTCCAAGTGGCACCTTACGGAGTCCTCCTGAAGCCGAGCCACGGTCGAAAGATTCTGAGGGGCGAACTGAACGCAGGATTCTCGCCCAAGGCTGCCTACATATTCAAGAAGCAACTCGAAGAGGCCGACTTCATCGTTCTGAATCGTGTTGACCAGCTTTCGGTTGCCGAAATCGATGAACTACAAAAACTGGTCGAACAGCATCATCCAGGTGTCCCGACGATTCGAATGTCGGCAACCACGGGAGCGGGATTTGCGGGGCTTGTTGAATTGCTTGACCAGCAAGGAAACTTCGGCCGGAGAATCCTCGACATCGATTATGATATTTACGCGGAAGGCGAAGCGGAACTCGGATGGCTGAATAGCAACCTGCGCGTGACTTCTCCAGAGAAATTCTCGCTAGACGAATTGCTGGTCCGTATGATCGACCGACTCCGGGATCGACTTCGGTCGCTGAACGCTGAAGTCGCTCATCTGAAAGCGATCGGTTTGTGGGAAGGTGCTCATGCCGTTGCCAACCTCGTTAGTAACGACTTGCCGGCCGAACTGTCACTTTCATCAGAATGCACGACTTCCAAAGCTGATCTCGTGGTCAACGCTCGCGTAGCACTCGATCCCGACATATTGAAAACCGAAGTGCATCAATGTGTCGACTCGGTATGCGAAGAACTCGGTGCCAGTGCAGATTGGCATCAAACGCAAAGCTTTCGCCCAGGGGCTCCGGTCCCGACCCACCGATTTTCCAGCGACGCAACAAAGTAGAGCACACACGAATCGCATTACGAGGCTGCCGTCGAGTCGCTCGAGCGTTCTGGCTTCGGAAAACGGGCCCGATGAATTCGCCTTTCCCATCAGCGAGCGTGGCGAATATTTGGATCGGAACCATGGACAATACGCTGCTTTCCTCGCCGGGTTTCCAATCGAAGGTGCCCCTGTGAGTCCACTTCGACGACGATCCAGAACTTGTCAACGTGGAAACTATACTCTTCGCCACGCGGTGCCGGAGCAATACATTTGGCGCGTGGGCCTGGTGCCTCGATCCGTTTCAGCTTTCGGTTGACGACGAAAGCTCCAGGTGAAAACTGACCTCTGGCCATCTCACTCGTCTCCCACGACTGCCGGCCCTCGATTCACAGCGAGGCATTCTTCAGTTTACGTCTTGGAATCTATCCGAGGGGTGAAGTGGACCCCAATAACTGGACAGTGCGATAAGGGGTAGAATCGCCCCAATTTCATTTCACCAGGAGGGTCCAGTCGATGTCACGGAAGCGACGCGTGTTGGGTAGCAAGTTTAAGGCGAAAGTGGCTTTGGCCGCGATTCGCGGGGACAAGACACTGGCTCAATTGACGAGCCAATTCGACGTCAACTCAAACCAGATCTCTGCCTGGAAGACGAAGCTCCTGGCCGACGCTTGTGAGTTATTCGAGGACGGTCGGAAGCGGCAACGGCGCGATGAGGTCAATGACGAGGAGCTGTTCGCGCAGATCGGTCGACTCAAGATGGAACTCGAATGGCTCAAAAAAACTACGGCGGCAAAGTTGACTGGACTTGAATTGGAATTTTTCGTATGAGATGTGACTCCTTATTTTGGAAAGGATTTGCATCATGGCCAGGAAGGCTTCCCGAGGAGAGGCGGACTGTAACAAGACACTCCGCTCAGTGCGTTGTCGGTGTGTTGCCTGCGGAACGCGCATGTGGGCTGATTACGACAATCGCCGCACGGTCGTTACTCTCGGACGGACCATTCGGCTCACGCTGAAAGTACGCCGCTGTCACAACAAATCGTGTTCTCGCTATCTCAAGCCGTACCGCCCCGAAGCGGAAGGCCGATATGCCTTGCCGCAGTACGAGTTTGGCTTGGACGTGATCGCCTTGGTTGGCGCACTGCGTTATCGCGAACATCTCAGTGTGCCGGAGATGGCTGTTCGTCTGGTGGAGCAGCACGGCTTGACGATCTGCGAGCGGACCGTCACGAACTTGTTGGATCGCTATGACGAGTTGCTGGCTGTTTCCATGGCCGACGAGCAGCGTTTGCGTTCATTGCTGTCAGAACAGGGGCGTGTGATCTTGGCTTTGGACGGGCTCCAACCAGACGTAGGTCATGAGGTGCTATGGGTTCTGCGAGATTGCATTTCGGGAGAAGTCCTGCTGGCACGATCTTTGTTATCGGGACGCGAATCGGATTTGGTCGAACTCATCAAAACTGTGGCGTCGCAGTTGGGAGTGCCGATTGCAGGTGTCGTATCGGACGGCCAACATTCGATTCGCAATGCCGTCCGCTCTGCTTTGCCAGAGGTGCCGCATCAACTGTGCCACTTTCACTATTTACGTGAAGCGGCTCGACCGATTTATGAAGCTGATCGGCATGCGAAGAAGGAATTGAAGAAACGGGTTCGCGGTGTGCGACCGATCGAACGCGAACTGGAAGGGCGGGAAGACGAAGAAGCGATCGCCACGCGCGGCTATTGTGCCGCCGTTCGCAGTGCGATTACCGATGACGGTCGGCCACCGCTAGTCGCTTCCGGTCTCAAGCTACACGATCGCCTAACTCAGATTTCCCAGAGCCTCGACCGCGTGGCGGAAAAAAGGGGCTCCCACGCGAACTCGAAAAACTGAAGAAACTCGTTGATCGCGGTCTCGATGAAACCGCCTCGCACTGGCCGAGTATTCAACGGTCATTCGCTTGGGTCCATCAGGCCGGCGAAATCCTCGCCAATCACGAACAAACGTCTGGCCTGACAGTGCGTCGTCGTTTGAGTGGTTTATTGGGCGCCATGTCATGTCATCGCGAACAGGCGGGTGAACTGTCGGTCGCCGTCGACCACCTCGTGAAGGTCTCTCGCAGTTACTGGCCAGGCTTGTTTCATTGCTACGACGTCGCGGATCTGCCACGTACCAATAACGCGTTAGAACAACTGTTCGGCAGTTACCGCTATCACGAGCGTCGCATCACCGGTCGCAAGACGGCCTCTCCCGCGCTCGTCAGTCGCGGTTCCGTGCGACTCCCCGCAGCCCTTGCCACTCGCAGTCGCGAGTACACGGCGAGGGATCTAGCGGCCAGCAACAACAACACTTGGCAAACCCTTCGTCGCGAACTAGATCAGCGTCGCGAAACGCAGCGCCAACGCTACCGCTTCCGACGCAACACTCAAGCCTACCTCCAACAACTAGAAGCTCAACTCAACCAGCGAACTTTGCCGCCGTAGAAAAAAAAAGCTGCCGTCTTCGACTGATAAAAAGCGTCGCTTGGTGGATGCCGAGCATCAAGAAATCACGATTGTGCGGCAGTGCGAACTGTTGGGATTGAGCCGTTCCTCGTACTACTACGGTTCGGCTGGAGAGACGTTGGAGGATCTTCAATTGATGCGTTTGATTGATGAACAATATCTGCGTACGCCGTTCTTTGGGTCGCGTCAGATGGCGACTTGGCTGGGCATCCGTTTGGAAGAGCCGGTCAATCGAAAACGTGTGCAACGGATGATGCGTATCATGGGCATCGAGGCGATCTACCCAAGGGCACGGACCACGCGCCGCAACCTAGAACACCGTGTTTTCCCGTATTTATTGCGAGATGTGGCGATCATCCGCAAGGATCAGGTGTGGAGTACCGACATCACTTACATCCCGATCCGTGACGGGTTCATGTACCTGGTAGCGGTGATGGACTGGCACACGCGTTATGTGCTGTCCTGGCGGCTGTCGAACACGCTGGAAGGCCACTTTTGCATCGAGGCGTTGGAAGACTCGCTGCTGATCGGCACGCCGGAAATTTTCAATACAGATCAAGGATGCCAGTTCACTTCGCCGAAGTTTACCGGCGTCCTGCAAGGGCATGAGATCGCCATCAGCATGGACGGCCGTGGACGTGCCTTGGACAACGTGTTCATCGAGCGATTGTGGCGGACCGTCAAATACGAAGACATCTACCTGAAGAGCTACGACAGCGTGCGGCAACTGAGCGAGGGTCTTCGGAACTATTTTCAGTTCTACTGCCACGAACGCCCGCACTCGTCCCTTGGAAAACGAACGCCGGCGGAAATGTACCTGCAAAACTGAGTTATCAAAAAACACAAACAAATGCGCGAAATCAAATCGAAGAATCAAACGGAACCCTGAGCGGGGATGTGCTTCGGCGGCTGACGCGTTGCCTTTGAAGGGCACGCTTGCCGCTTGCCCAACCGACCACAGCAATACTCACTATAGAACCCCGTTTCGCGCCCAGCGCATGGGGTCCACTTCACGATTCAGTTTGCCAAAGCGCTCTTGCGTTTCATCGAAGCATTGGAGCGGGCTCTTGCTCTTTCGCGTGAACGTGCTTACGACGATCGGCATACTCTCCCAAGATGGCCATTGCGGCCGACGAAAGACGCTACAGGAAATTCGAATGTAGACGTGAAACGATGTTGTTCGACGTCTTCGCACATCGGCGATGTGACGCATCAGGCGTGTGCAGTGCGGAGGGCAGGGGAGTGAAGTGGCTCGCACATTTTGCCTGCGAAGTCAGCAACGTATGTTTTCGAAACAAAACAGACAATTCGTCAAATGCGAATTGACTTCACGCTGAAATCGTGGCGGGTTCGCACTGCAACTTGCGCGACGAATAGTAGCTATGTTATACTTCGGATAATGTGAGTTTTGCGAAACAAAGCATCGGCGACTCGGAAGACATCGATTCAACAACATTGACGCCGATCGTCAAGGAACGGATACCTGCGTTTGACAGAAACGCTGACATGTTGTCGAGTGCAGTTCGCAACTCGATGAACGAAGCTGTCGCCGCTTGGTTGTCTAAATCACCATCACCCCTCACTCGTGTCAACTATTCTCGTGACCTCCGTCAGTTCTGTCACTTCGCCGGGCTCGAC
>JAJFKQ010000186.1 GCA_021773155.1 Woeseiaceae bacterium
GACAACATATGCCCTGGCGCTCTTTGCGTAAAACATTATTCGCTCCTACTTTTTTTAACTCCAACCCCCGACATTCCTACTACCTTCTTTGGCAAACGATCCTTCGCTGGCCATTCAAGGTATTGCGTAATGCTATCGGGACCCTATTCGCTACCTACTCCTCTCTCTTGAAGTAGCCCTTGCAATGATCCGAGATCCTCTTGCTCTTCAACGTAGTGGAGCATGTAGACGCCTGTTTCTTTCCGATGCGCGCCAGGCTTGTTCATGTCCTTCCTAGTTGAAAACCAAACATCTAATTCCTCAAGAAATGATTGACCTCTAGTCGATAAATAATCAGAAAACTGTTTAATGATCTCTTCTGTGCACCCGTCGTCTGCAAATACCATTCGATCAAAAAGCGTTCTTTCGCCTCCTTCTCTGTCTGCATCGATATTCTTCGCTGCAGTCGAGAAAAATCTATAGCCGACTCTCCCTAGTCGATCAACAATCGAAGGCGAGAGTTTCTTGTGAAGAAATATCCGACTGACCGCTTTATACCGGCCGTCTACTTCGAACACTGAACCCGCTTCCATCAATTGATTCAACATCTGCCGTGGCGCCATATCCCCACTGTAATTCTTCACTAACGCGACAAAACTCGGTTCCCCTTCTTCCTTCATTTCATATGGCAGTTCCAACGGAATCCCATAAGGGCCCTGGTAGGCCGGGTCAGAAAACCACCCCGTGAGCACTCTCGCGGGTCGCGAATGAATTTTTTCCTTGTGAGCACTTGTCAGTGCACGATCAACGACGTTTTTTACTTCTTTTCGTGTGAGACCAGTAAGTATGGCCACCCTCGATTTATTGACTTTCCCCTCAGTTTCAAAATGCCTTAATGCAATTTCTACATAGACCTCTTTTGCTGTCTCCGAAAACTCCGCATGCGTTACTCCTTGAGCAATTAACAGGCGAACCAACGGCTTCAACATCAGCGACAGAGCACGCCGTAAGTGGTCTTTTACTTCTTGTCCCATTTAAGGCCATGCCATCTAAACAATATGTAAAGTATCTTGCGTCGCTAGCCTATGCAACCTCGAACACGGCCCTAAAAGTGGTTGGATTGCCCCATTTATGACCGTCGCAGACGTTATGTTATGTTTTGAGGTCGGCAAGTTGCCGCACAACAATAAACGAGTTATGTAAAGCATTGATTATGTTAAGGAATTCGTAGCGAAGAAGTACTAGCGGTCACCGGACAGCCATTTCCGTTTCACGAAACACAAATTCGGGGAATACTTAGACGCAGCCAGGTCTGGCTTTGTCACTTGCGCCACAAATTTGACAAAGTGCGCAAAAACACTGCCACTCGCTTGAATTTAATCGAGAGAATCGTGCGGCAGGTAGGCAGTGCTTATCTAGCTACCACTTGTATCTAGCTTGGGGGTCATCTTCCTCAAAGTAATACAAGCCAACAGAAACAACGGAGTTTTCGTTACTCTCATCCTGGCCATTCGATGTAGATTCAAATGTAGTGAACAAATCATCGAATGAGACCGCCATTTCGGACAATCTATCGTAGCTAATTCTCTTCAGCCTTGTTCTATCACGCTGGTCAATCGATAGAGAGTACGTTGTGAATTGAGCAACACCCTCGCCACGAACCTTCTCAGGTTCTGTGTTCTTCGCAGTCGTAGCCAATAGTGGGTAAACCCCATGCACTAAGCAAGACATCAGGTTGTCGGTGCTGTCCGGTGGCACCATCGCCCGCGATTTAACCAGCAAGGACCCATCGTCATCCTCTTCAACAAGGTCCATGCGCTTTAACTCCGTCCGCATGGCACCAGGAGGAACGTCGCCTCCAAATTTCTTTACAAGACTAGAAAATGATCCAGACTCGCCGGCGAATGGAAGGACCAAGGGACGGCCGTTTTTGTCGAGATACTCTTCTTCCGAATGCCAACGCGTAATTATTTCGGTGATGGGCGTAGTTCTTACGCTAACCGCATCTTCACCGCTTTCAATTTTGGTTCTAAGTCGTCGAACCTCCTTACGAGTTAGCCCCGTCATCACCGCAACGCGCGAAATATTCGTTGGGCGACCGCGTATGCCAAAATCGGTGCTCCCGACATCCACAAATGCTGTTTTAACAGTCTCTGCGAATTCGTTATATCCGATTCCGTACCGGAGCAATATCTTGACTACGGGTCGAAGGACTAACTGAAGCGCACCAAGGACTTTTTTCTGTTGTGTTTTTTGCATGGGCCAGCAATATATTGATCAAGTGGTTGAATTGCCAGAAAAATCTAGGACGTGGGAAAAATCGACCAAGTCTTGCCACAATGTGGAGCGACTTGCCACATCTGTTATTCGGCGGATTTCCAAGATTATTGACTTGAATTCCTGGTCAGCTCGCGATTAGCGAACGGAGTGCATCCTCGTCGAGAATGGAAACCTTGAGCTTTTCTGCTTTAATTAGCTTTGATCCGGCCTTTTCTCCCGCGACCAGGTAGTCCGTTTTGCTCGACACGCTCCCCGTTACTCTGCCGCCAGCGTTTTGGATCAAGTCCTTGGCATCATCACGTGTCAAATTTGGCAATACGCCCGTAATGACGAACGTTTTTCCACGAAGCGGGCCATTTTCCGCAACAATTTCCGGATCGGACTCCGCCCATTCAACGCCGTATTCCTGCAATCGTGCGATGACATCAAGATTGTGCTGTTCCTCGAAAAACGCCTTTATTCGTGCCGCGACAACCGGGCCGACATCGGTTACTCCCTGCAAATCCTCGTCCGTCGCTGAGACGACATTAGCCAATTTGCCATAATGTGCCGCAACTCCGGCTGCGGTCGCCTCACCCACTTCCCTGATTCCCAGCGCGAATAGAAAGCGTGCCAAAGTTGTGGACTTGCTGGCCTCGATTGAACGGATCAGGTTGACGGCAGATTTCTCGCCCATGCGATCCAGCTGGCTGAGTTCTTCTTTGGTCAACTGAAAAATATCAGCAGGTGTTTTGAGTCTACCCGTTGCCACCAATTGCTCGATCAACTTTGCGCCGAGCCCTTCGATATCGAGAGCGCGTCGAGATACAAAGTGCTTCAACGCTTCTGCACGCTGCGCCGCACAGAATAAACCGCCCGTACATCGCGCAACGGATTCGCCGTCTTCGCGCACAACGCGTGAACCGCAAACCGGGCAGGTCTTCGGTAACTGAACTCGCCGCGTCCCCTTTGGTCTTCGGTCCTGAATGACGCTTGCCACTTCTGGAATCACATCCCCTGCCCTGCGGACAATGACCGTGTCGCCTACTCGCACATCCTTGCGGTGCAATTCATCAATATTGTGCAATGTCGCATTGCTAACCGTAACGCCGCCGACAAATACAGGTTTGAGCCTCGCAACCGGTGTTACGGCGCCCGTACGTCCAACTTGAAACTCCACAGCTTCAACTTCAGTCAGTTCTTCCTGTGCTGGAAACTTGTGAGCTATTGCCCAGCGCGGCGCACGCGAAACGAAACCGAGCTCTTCCTGCATATCCAGGCTATCGACCTTGTAAACAACCCCATCGATTTCGTAGCTCAATCGATCCCGACGCTTGCCGATATTTTCGTAGTAATCCAGACAGCCCTGCACTCCCCTAACCACACGACGTTCCGGGCAAACCTTGATCCCCCATTCCTGCAGCTGATCGATAATCTCACTGTGGCGCGACGGCAGATGACCACCCTCGGCAATGCCGACCGAGTAGGCATACATATCCAGTGGTCGTTCCGCCGTCAGCTTTGGGTCCAGTTGACGCAAACTTCCTGCCGCTGCGTTACGGGGATTTACGAAAATCTTTTCTCCCGCAGCGCGCGCTTTGTCGTTGTACGCATCAAACCCGGCCTTCGGCATGAACACCTCGCCGCGAACTTCAAGACGCGCGGGATAACGACTACCCAAGAGTTTAAGGGGGATAGCTTCAATCGTACGAACGTTGTGCGTGATGTCCTCACCAGTCGTTCCATCTCCCCGAGTCGCAGCCCTCACAAGCACACCGTCTTCGTACAACAGGCTAACGGCAGCACCGTCCAGCTTTGGCTCCGCCGAGTAAATCAGCTCGGCTTGATCATCAAGCGCCAACCGGTCGAGGACTCGACGATGAAACTCCTGAAGCTCCTCAGTGCTGAATGCATTACCCAGAGACAACATCGGAAGTTCATGTTGGACCGTGCCAAATGCAGAAATCGGCACCTCACCCACACGCTGCGTTGGTGAGTCCGGAGAGACCAGCTCCGGGTGCTCCGCTTCAAGCACCTGCAGCTCGCGCATCAAGCGGTCGTACTCAGCGTCGGGAATTTCAGGGTCGTCTAAAGCGTGATACCGATAATTGTGATGTCGGATCTGATCCCGAAGTGACTCAGCCCTATCGCGTATGGCAGCAGACACCGTCATTTGCGCCGGACCACCCGGACTCAGGATGCCAGGCTGCTGTGTTGGAACTGAATGATCTCTTCGCGCAAATAACGTTCGCGCTGAATACTCAGCGTACTACCCGACTCATCCAGCAACTCGCCATTGAGCGATTGGGTAAGTGCTCTCGCCGCCGCCATCATCGAATCGAACGCCTCAGTACTTTCAACCGGACCAGGCAAGACCAGAAACAAACTAATGCCAGGAATTTCCTGCCCTTTGATGTTTTGCAGATCGAAGCTTCCTGGTTCAACCAGGCTGGCAGCGCTAAAGATCGTCTTGCTTTCATCACTTCCATCATAGCGATGAAAGATTCCGAACTTCCCATGCCGTAAGCCGATGCCACGCATACTCAGAATTAGCTCATCGCCGGGGAACGATTTCTTTTCACGCGCGACGATTCTTACGGTAACGATTTTTTGCGGTACATCCGCTACGACCGGATCTTCTTCATCTTCCACGCTGTCATCATCAGGCGATATTTCTTCATTGACCAGGAACGGCTCGTCAACCAGGTCCGTGTCATCCAGACTTGGTGCATCGCGATCCGAACGTACTTCATCCTCGTCGACCGGCGCCTTTTCCCTGCGGCTGTACAGATAGACTCCTCCGATCACCAGGAGTCCAACTAACAACAGCAACCAACGCAGACCGTCCATTTTCGAAGCCACCTAGTGCGAGCTAACTTGCCGCCATTTTCACCGCTGCGTCGAGATCGACCGATACCAGTCGCGACACACCTGGCTCTTGCATCGTAACCCCGGACAATTGGCGAGCCATCTCCATCGTCACTTTGTTATGTGTGATGAATACAAACTGCACCTTGTCCGACATTTCCTTAACGATGCTGCAGAAACGCGAAACGTTCGCGTCGTCCAACGGTGCATCGACCTCGTCGAGCATGCAGAACGGCGCTGGATTCAACTCGAAAATTGCAAATACGAGTGCTACCGCCGTCAACGCCTTTTCACCACCGGACAGCAGGTGAATCGTGCTGTTCCGCTTACCGGGTGGTCGCGCCATGACGGTAACACCGGCAGTCAGCAAGTCATCGCCCGTCAGCTCAAGGTAGGCATGCCCACCGCCAAACAGTTTCGGAAATAAATTTTTGAAACCATCATTAACGTTGTCAAATGTCTCCCTGAAACGCGTGCGTGTCTCGCGATCAATCTTGCGAATTGCACCATCCAGTGTGGCCAATGCGTCGTTCAAGTCCGCAAGCTGCGAGTCGAGATATTCTTTACGCTCTGATTGCTCTTTGAACTCGTCAATTGCTGCCAGATTGATTGGCCCCAGACGGTCTATTCGCTTGCGAATTTTCTCAAGCTTTTCTTCCCACGACTCAATATTTGCAGCCTCATCCATCTCTTCCAGGAGAGGTGCGTATTCAAAATCCGTTTGTGCAAGCTGCTCTGCAAAGCCTTCGCGCCGAACCTTGAGTTCTTGCACCGCCATCTCAGCTTCACTGACTCTGGACCGGGACTCATTGACCGACTGATCGACTTGCATGCGAGATTGATCGAGCTCTCGCAATTCACTTTCAACTTTCTCAACAATCTGGCGTGCCGCCGCCAGTTCTCCCTCAACAACCAGACGATTTTCAAGTTGAGTAGCGAGTTCGTCCTTATTTCCGGCCAACGGCGATTGACTGTTTTCCAACTGATCGCGAATCTCCGATTCACGAGTTCGGAATTGTGCTAATTGCGCTCGCATCCGTTCGAGGTTTTGCGCCGCGGACTCTTTACTGGTGCGACGACCTTCGAACTGGATTGCAATATTCTGAACGCTCTGTCGATCCTCGTCGGCCTGCGCTCGAACACGCTGTAACTCGTCACGCAATTCTTCGCGCCGGGATTCCTGATCTTGCTTGTCCGTATTGAGCCTTTGCAGCGACTCCGCAGCCTGCTCGCGAACACGTTGCGACTCACGCAACTGTCCCTCGGCGGATATCTTCTCGTTCTCCAGTTCGCCAGACTCTTCTGCCAGAGCGGTCTTGCGCGCGTTCGCCTGGTCCATTCTGAATCGTGCGGATTCGAGTGCGGCCCTGACCTCGGAATACTCGTTGAGAAGAGACGATGCGTCCTGCTGCAATGTTTCGCGACGCTCCTCAAGCTGAGTTAACCGGATACGGCCGTCGTGCAGCAATTTTCTGGCGCTGTCATAGCGAACCTGCATTTCACGAATATCTGACTTGAGCCGCCGTATCTCGTGCTCGCGCGCGAGGACACCAGCCTTGCCTTCCTTGTCGCGTGACACTCGCAGCCAGTTCTTGCCAAGCCAAACGCCGTCGACGGTAACGACCGACGCTCTTTCAGCAAGCGTCTCGCGAATTCCCAGCGCTTGAGCCAAAGTCTCTGCAATCGTCACGCCTGACAGAACCTGCATGACCTCTGCTGGTGCTCCACTTGCTTTCTCTGCGAGCGTATTCGTTGTATCCAGAGTATCGCCGTCTTTCGAACTCTCTCTCAGGATCGTGACGTTGCCGGTCTTCAGGCGTGCAATCGTTTCGGTAACGGGCGTTATATCGGCAACACAAACAGCTTGCAGGTAGCCCCCCAAGACTGTTTCGACTGCCTTCTCCCAACCGCTTTCAACGTTTAGTTTCTGCGCGACGCGATGGTTCTGCTCGAGGCCTGCGCCTTCAAGCCAGCTTTGAATGCTGGTATCACCTTCACCCATCGCGGCTTTTTGCAGTGCGTCCAGCGACGCAAATTTTCCTTTGGCGTCTTGCAGTGCCGAATGCCGATCGTCCACAAGATGCGTCAACTTCCGATCTTGCTCACGAAGCCTGCGAATCTTCTCTGCCATATCGATCAGGTGTCGATCAAATTCATCGCGCGCCTGGCGCTTTCTGAGCTCTTGTTCCGCCAATTCATCGTGTTCGGACTTAAGATCTTCCGGGCTGGCATCATCCTGCGCTTCGGCGATTTTCTTCCGGCGCTCGGAAAAGCTCTGCAAACGAGATTCGATTTGTTCAGATCGTGTGCTTTCAACACTCTGCGCCTGCAGCGCTTCGCTGTACTGCTGCGAGTGCTCATCCCACCGCTTTTGCCATTCGGCCAATGCGTCTTCCGCTCGCTGTAGCGAGTCAGTTGAAGCCTGTTCGCTCTGGCGAGCCTGTTCCAGGCCCGGCAATAGCTCGCTGAGTGTCAACTCGAGTTGCTCAATCTCTGTCTCATCCTGATCGATGTGGCCAGCAATTTCCTTCGCGCCGCTAACTGCCTGCTCAAGATCGTTTTGCTGCCGCTCACGCAATTCACGTGCGTGTTCGATCGATTGCTCAAGTCGAGCGATATCGGAACCGACTTTGTAGTAGCGACCCTGCACTATATTGAATTCGTCCGTCCTTTCGGCCTGGCGAACGCGGGTATCTTCAAGCGCGGCTTCGAGGCTGCGCTGTTTGGCGATTGCGGCTTCCAGACGGGAT
Source organism: Woeseiaceae bacterium (assembly GCA_021773155.1). GTDB lineage: Bacteria > Pseudomonadota > Gammaproteobacteria > Steroidobacterales > Woeseiaceae > UBA1847. The sequence continues at coordinate 7,857 of JAJFKQ010000186.1, forward strand.
TTCCGTTCGGCGAGTCGTGAGCCCGCCTCACCGCCGCGGTCGTCGAGATCCTTCGCACGCAGTGCCAGCAACTCCGCCGCTGTGCGGCGCTCGTCATTCTTATGACGGCTGTAACGCTCTGCAGTCTTGGCCTGGCGATCAAGATGTTTGATCTGCTTTTCGACTTCATCCAGCACATCGAGCAAACGATCGAGGTTTTCCTTGGTGTGCTTAATGCGATTGGTCGTCTCTCGACGGCGTTCTTTGTACTTGGATATGCCAGCGGCCTCTTCGAGAAAGACTCGCATTTCCTCTGGCTTGGCCTCGATCAGGCGCGAAATCATGCCCTGCTCGATGATGGAATAGCTTCGCGGACCCAATCCGGTACCGAGAAAGATCCCTGTAATGTCCTTGCGACGGCATCTCGTACCGTTCAGGTAGTAGGTCGAAATCCCGTCCCGGCTGACTTCCCGCCGTATGGATATCTCTGAATACCTGGCGTATTGACCTTCGAGCGTTGTCTCGCTGTTATCGAACAACAACTCAACTGATGCCGCACCAACTGGCTTACGGGTGCTCGAACCGTTGAAAATAACGTCTGTAATAGAGTCGCCGCGCAGGCGGGTTGCTGAGCTTTCGCCCATGACCCATCGCACAGCATCAATCACATTCGACTTACCGCAACCGTTGGGACCGACAACGCCTACCAGGCTGCTCGGAAAGGTAATCGTTGTGGGGTCGACGAAGGATTTGAAGCCAGCGAGCTTTATCTTGCTTAATCGCATTGGTATTTCGGACCGATATCCCGTCAAATCCAGCTAGTGTAATGGAAAATCAGCGATAAAACTCAGCTAAGAAAGATTTGTCGGCGAAAAACGACAATCCAGCCAAGCCCAGTGCTGCCGCGGTCTCCCGGGGTTTTTACTGCAGGCCAATTACCCTCAAAAAATAGGGCTTCCATGACGCGTCAGGCAATGTATAATCCCGGCCTTTTCTTTCCCCGGTCGGAGCCAAAACATGCCTGCAAAGAAAGCCGCAAGCAAGAAACGGAAGAAAGTGACTACGTCACGCAAGAAGGTTGCCGCTAAGAAAACAGTGGCCAGGAAAAAGGTCGCTAAGAAGAAGGTAGCCAAGAAAGCTGTGAGCAAGAAAAAAGTCAGTAAGAAAAAGGCCCCAATTAAGAAAAAGGTTGCCAAGAAAAAAGCGGCCAAAAAGACTGTGAGCAAGAAAAAGGTCAGTAAAAAGAAGGCCCCGGTTAAGAAAAAGATTGCCAGGAAAAAAGTGGCCAAAAAGACTGTGAGCAAGAAGAAGCCAGCCGCCAGGAAAAAGGCACCTGTTCGAAAGAAATCTCCGGTACGTGCTGCTAAGAGAAAGGGCAGTGCTCTTTCTGGCCCTATACACGGTATTGCTCCGTACAAACCCGCTCGCGGCGAGGAGTACATGAGCGATGCACAGCTTGAGCATTTCCGCGACATTCTGGGCGCATGGAAAAGTGAACTGATCGTTGAGGTCGACCGGACGGTTCACCACATGCAGGATGAGGCGGCGAACTTCCCGGACCCGAATGATCGCGCCACCCAGGAATCCGAATTCGGTCTGGAACTCAGAACACGTGACCGAGAACGCAAATTGCTGCGTAAGATCGATTCCGCATTAGTCCGCATTGACGATGGCTCCTATGGCTTCTGCGACAAGACCGGCGAAGAAATCGGCCTGAAGCGGCTTGAAGCCCGACCTGTTGCGACGTTGAGCCTTGAGGCTCAAGAGCGTCGTGAAATGTCCGAGAGACAATTCCGCGATAGCGACGACCGGTATCGGTGAACCGGTTCGATATGTCGGTCGGTTCGCGCCATCACCGACCGGCCCCCTGCATTTCGGCTCGCTCGTTGCCGCAGTAGCGAGCTATCTACAAGCGCGCGTCAATGACGGCCTCTGGCTGCTGCGTATCGAAGATATTGACCCACCGCGCGAACAACCCGGCGCTTCGAAGGAAATAATCGACGCCCTTGAGCGCTACGGCTTCGAGTGGGACGGCGATGTCATTTTCCAGAGCCGAAACAGCGAGGCACACGAAGCGGCCCTCGCTTCGCTCATTGATCGCAACCTCGCCTACCGCTGCCAATGCTCCAGACGCGACTTGGCGGAGGCCGCAAGAGGTGCCCTTGGAGTCATCTATCCAGGAACCTGTCGAAATGGCTGTGATTCAGACGACGCAGCAATCCGATTGCTCACCAACGACTTAGAAATCGCCTTCGACGACCTCTTGCAGGGCCGCATAACCCAACACCTGGAAAGCGAGTCTGGTGATTTCATTATTCGACGACGCGATGGACTGATCGCCTACCATCTCGCGGTTGTGGTCGACGACAAAATCCAGGGCGTGACGGAGATCGTGCGTGGCATCGATCTCATGGACTCCACGCCTCGGCAGATCTGGCTGCAACAGCTGCTTGGGTACCCTACGCCGACCTACGCTCACATCCCGGTTATCACTCACGCCGACGGTGACAAACTCAGCAAATTGACCGGTGCGCCCGGCCTGTCAATGCACGACGTTGAAAAAACGCTGATCGAAGCACTAAACGCGTTGCATCAGCAACCACCGGCCGATCTCGCGCAATCGACACCTGAGGAAATATGGTCCTGGGCGGTTAAGAATTGGCAACTCGGAAAAATTTCCGGCCACAAAGCCATCGTCAAAACGCCTTGACAACTACCGCACCGTGCCATAGCTTGAAGGCTGCAACGGGGATACGCTCCCCCGCCCCCTGTTGCAAAAGCCTGAAGGGTAACCACTCCACGGCAGGCCCTCCGCGCAAGCGGAGGGCCATTTTTTTTGCCTCCAACATGACCGTCATAAACGTGGCAGAATCGCGACAATGACTTCCGAAAGCCGTGATAATCCGATCGTCAACAGCCGGTTCACAGCACCGGGCTGGCTGCGAAATCGGCATGCACAAACCATGTATCCCAGCTTGCCCTGGGCCTGGCCTTCGCGACCAGCGCTGCGACGGGAAACGCTGGAGCTGCCAGATGGTGACGTTACTGCCGTTGACTGGCTGATTGAGGCCGATCCATTACCGGATGCCGCACCTTTGCTGGTCATTCTTCATGGTCTGGAAGGCTCTGCGGACTCGTCCTACGCCCGTATGTTGATGGAAGCAGCCTTCGAACGAGGCTGGCGTGCCTGTGTGTTGCATTTCCGCGACTGTGGTGACTATCGGAACCGATTACCACGCCGATATCACGCCGGTGAAACCAATGATCTGAGGCACTTTTTGAACGAGTTGCAGGGGCAACGGGACGCCTCAGGTAACCCCGGACCACTACTCGCAGTAGGGTACTCATTAGGCGGAAATGTGCTCCTAAAGTACCTCGGCGAGTCGAAATCGGAGACACCGCTCGCGGCTGCGACAGCGGTTAGTGTGCCGTTAGACCTTCATGTATGCGCTGAAGCATTAGATACTGGTTTTTCAAGGTATTATCAATCATACCTACTAAAGCGCATGAAGAGTTCGGTGACCAGGAAGTTCGATAGGCACACTGCCGCGTTCGACTGGGATCGCGCCATGAATTCGAGGACCTTCGCCGAGTTTGATGACTCGGTAACCGCTCCGCTGCACGGCTTTGATGGCAAGCAAGACTACTATGACCGGTGCAGTTCAATGCACTTCCTGCACTCCATAGAGCGATCAACGCTGATCATCAATGCGCTGGACGATCCCTTTATGTCACCGGAGGTCATTCCTGGCGCCGAAAGGCTCTCACAGGACATTACGCTCGAGATATCCGAGCATGGTGGTCACGTTGGCTTTATTGATGGCGGCACGCCCTGGAAGCCGACGTTTTACCTGCCCGGGCGAATTCTGGAGTTTCTGGAGCCCTTTGCGGCCATGCCGGGGCTGTAGGAGCGCGCCCCGCGCGCGACCCCTTCGGCTCAAAGTTAACGCGCCCTGGTTGCGAAGTCTCGAAGCAGCCTGACGGCTGCCGCTGCGCTTCACGCACGAGGGCGCGTTTATGCCCTTTGGGTGCTCCTACTACTCGGCGTCAACTTCCTTCATGGAAAGACGCACGCGACCCTGGCGGTCGACCTCAAGAACCTTCACCTTAACCTCATCGCCTTCAGCCAGCTTGTCACTGACCTTTTCAACGCGTTCGTTAGAGATTTGCGAGATGTGTACGAGGCCATCTTTGCCGGGCAGAATGGTGACAAAAGCACCGAAGTCCATCAGGCGAGCCACCTTACCGTCATAAATACGACCCACTTCAACGTCAGCGGTAATCAACTCGATGCGACGATGAGCCTCCTTACCGGAAGCGCCGTCCACCGACGCGATACGAATTGTGCCATCGTTGTCGATATCGACTGATGCACCTGTCTCTTCAGTGATTGCACGGATAACCGCACCACCCTTACCGATAACGTCACGAATCTTCTCCGGGTCAATTTTCATGGTCATGATGGTCGGAGCCCATTCGGACATTTCGCCACGTGTCTCACCAAGAACCTTGTTCATCTCACCCAGGATATGCAATCGACCGTCACGAGCCTGATCCAATGCCGTACTCATGATTTCACGGGTAATGCCCTGAATCTTGATGTCCATCTGCAGTGCGGTAATTCCGCCTTCGGTACCCGCAACCTTGAAGTCCATGTCGCCGAGATGATCTTCGTCACCGAGGATATCGGTCAGTACGGCAAAATCATCGCCTTCCTTAACGAGACCCATCGCAACACCGGCTACCGGTGCTTTCAATGGTACGCCTGCATCCATGAGCGCGAGGCTCGTGCCACAAACAGATGCCATTGAACTGGAACCGTTGGATTCAGTGATCTCAGACACAACGCGAATCACATAGCCAAACTCATCCATGTCCGGCATAACGGCTTCGATGCCCCGACGTGCCAGTTTTCCGTGGCCGATTTCGCGGCGCTTCGGTGAACCAACAAAGCCTGTCTCGCCTACGCAGAACGGAGGGAAGTTGTAGTGCAGCATGAACGGCTCTTTACGCTCGCCTTCAATCGCATCAATCATCTGTGCGTCACGGCCTGTGCCGAGTGTCGCAACGACAATCGCCTGCGTCTCACCGCGTGTGAATACGGCCGAACCGTGTGCACGAGGTAATACGCCAACTTCAACGTCGATCGGACGAACCGTGCTCTTGTCGCGACCGTCGATACGAGGCTCACCTTTGATAACACGCTGGCGAACAATGCTCTTCTCCAGCTTGTACAGCTCGCCTTTGACTTCTTCAGCAGACCATTGAGCGTCATCACCACCAGCCAGTGCTTCAACAGCGGCAGACTTCGCATCGCCAACGGCTGCCTGACGATCCTGTTTGTCAGTGATTTGGTAGGCGTCAGAAAGACCGGCGGTCGCAGACGTCGCTACAGCTGCTGCGAGATCTTCGTCAGCTTCCGGTGCAGACCAATCCCAGGCAGGCTTGCCAACTTCGGCAACCAGCTCGTTGATGGTGTCGATTGCGACCTGCATCTGCTCGTGGCCGAACATGACCGCGCCCAGCATAACTTCCTCAGAGAGGCCAGAGGCTTCTGATTCAACCATCAGGACTGCGTCCTTGGTACCGGCTACGACGAGCTCGAGGTCACCCTCAGCAACAGCAGCACGGCCAGGATTCAGAACGTACTCACCGTCTTTATAGCCAACTTTGGCAGCGCCAATCGGGCCGGCAAACGGCATTCCAGAAATAGCCAGCGCTGCGGAGGCACCAATCAAAGCAGGAATATCGGGGTCGACGTCCGGGTTCAATGACATCACTGTGGCGATAATCTGAACTTCGTTCTTAAAACCCTTTGGAAACAGTGGGCGAACCGGACGATCGATCAGGCGGCAAGTAAGAATTTCTTTCTCGCCCGGACGACCCTCGCGCTTGAAGAATCCACCCGGGATCTTGCCAGCGGCGTATGTTTTTTCCTGGTAGTTGACGGTCAGCGGGAAGAAATCTCTGCCCGGATCTGCCGCTTTCCGGCCAACAGCGGTTACGAGAACCGTGGTATCAGCCATATTAACCATGATGGCGCCGTCGGCTTGACGAGCGATTCCGCCTGTCTCGAGTGTTACTTCATGTTCCCCGAATTGGAAACTTTTCTTTGTCGAATTCACGTTATTTACTCTAAATTGAAATCGTTGTAGCAATAACAACCGACGGCGGTCCCTTTGAAGGGAACGACACGTCGGTTGTTTACATTGCCGAAATTGCTCGCTGGACTAGCGACGCAGACCGAGCTTCTTGATCAGCTCGCGGTAGCGTTCATTGTCTTTGGACTTCAGGTAGTCAAGCAGCTTACGGCGCTTGTTTACCATCCGCAGAAGACCCTGACGACTGTGGTGATCTTTCTTGTGCTCACCGAAGTGGTCGGTGAGTTCTACAATTCTCTTGGTCAGCAGTGCGACCTGTACTTCAGGTGAGCCGGTATCGGCTTCGCCGCGTGCGTGGTCGGCGATAACGCCCTGCTTTACTTCACTGGAAAGTGACATTTTTCAATTACTCCGTTCTCTTTCATTTGCCCTTTTTTAGAGCGCGGTATTCTAGCGCCTGTACGAGCCCATTAACACCCCAAAATCAAATAATTACGGGGTTTTTTCCTGTGTCAGAAACACTCTTCGCGGCGCCAGCTGCCCGTCTCCGGAGAGCTCGCCCACGCCTAAAAATCGTTTGTCTGCCTCGTATACCCGGGCAAGCCCTTCCTCTTCCCCAACATCCACTACGACCGCCTGACCACTACAAAAGCGCTGAGCGCCCTCTGCATTGATCGAAACAGCTGGCATGTTCGCTAAAGCGACGTCTGCCGGCAGCAATTTGGACCTTAAGGGCTCTGCCCCCTTTTCGGCCAGCGCTTCTACAGCCGCCATATCGAGCATATTTGCGCTCTCGAAATCGCCCACTGACTCCCGGTGCAAGCTTGCCGTGTGAGCCACTGTGCCCGCCTTGCGTGCAATATCTTCAACCAGCACCCGTATATAAGTGCCTTTCGAGCACGACACGCGAAACACCAGCCGCGTCCCGGCGAATTCAAGTAACTTGATTTCGTCGATCCGAATCGGTCGCGGCTCACGCTTTACGGTTTCACCCTTCCGAGCTAACTCATACAATCGCTTGCCGTCTTTCTTCAGTGCCGAATACATCGGCGGAATTTGTGTCGATTCGCCACAGAATCCCTGCAAAATTTCGTTCCATGCCTGGGCATCCATCTCTGGAACCTCGGCAGTCTCTGTCTCCTGACCGTCAGCATCACCGGTATCGGTCGCTGATCCCAGCCTGGCTGTTACGCGGTAGCTCTTGTCGGCGTTCAGCAAATACGCACAAACCTTGGTCGCCTCACCGAAACACAACGGCAACATGCCGGTTGCTGCCGGATCCAGACTGCCAGTATGGCCTGCCTTTCTCGCGTTCAATAACCGTCTAACAACCTGCAAAGCCCGATTCGATGTCATCCCGGACGGCTTGTTAAGCAATAACAGCCCATCCACCGGATCCGCGTGGCGTTTCATACCTCTTGCGGCCACTTACTGCTGCTCGTCGTGGTCGCGGGCCTGATCAATCAGCGCACTAATACGTTGCGCTTCGGCCGCACTGTCATCGTGCAGAAACCGCAGTTCCGGCACATGGTGCATCTTCACCTCGCGACCCAGCCGACCTCGCAGGAAGCCGCTAGCGCTTTGCAAACCTTCTTTCACTGGCTCCGGGTCGCCATTCGGATCCAGTAAACTGAAATACACGCGCGCAACACTCAGGTCTCTCGCAAGTTCAATCGACGACAGCGAGACCAGTCCCAAGCGCGGGTCTTTGGTCTCAAATCTCAGCAGCTCGTTCAGCGTGCGTAGCACCTGATTCCCGAGTCGCTGGTTTCTGGAAAACTCGCGTGGCATTAATCGATACCTGCACGCCTAGTCGAGCGAGCGTGCAACCTCGATTCTCTCGAAACACTCAATTTGATCACCGACCTGAACGTCGCTGTAATTCTTCACACCGATACCGCATTCGGTGCCGGAGCGAACTTCATTCACATCGTCCTTGAAACGTCGTAACGACTCCAGTTCGCCTTCGTAGATCACGACGTTTTCTCGAAGTACGCGAATTGGATTGGAGCGTTTCACGTAGCCTTCACTCACGATACAGCCGGCTATATCGCCGAACTTCGGTGAACTGAACACATCTTTAACTTCTGCCAGACCAACGATTTGTTCGCGTATTTCAGGTGCGAGCAGACCGCTTAGCGCTGCCTTCACATCGTCGATCGCCTCGTAAATGATGCTGTAGTAACGAACGTCAACACCCGACTCTTTGATGGCTGTACGTGCCGCTGCATCAGCGCGCACATTAAAGCCGATGATCGTTGCGTTCGACGCTGCTGCCAGATTGGCATCGGTTTCGGTAATTCCACCAACGCCTGAACCCAGCACCTTCACTCTGACTTCGTCTGTCGAAAGCTTGAGCAATGCATCTCGTAAGGCTTCCGCACTACCGTGCACGTCAGACTTGATGATGACGGGAACAGATGAGATCTCTCCATCCTTCATCTGCGTAAACATGTCTTCCATCTTCGAAGCTTGCTGTTGAGCAAGTTTCGCTTCACGTGTCTTGTTCTGGCGGAATTCCGCGACTTCGCGTGCCTTACGCTCGTTCTTAACAACGAGAAAGTCGTCTCCCGCGTTCGGTGTCTTGGATAGTCCCAGCACGACAGCAGGTGTCGACGGTCCGGCCTCTTTAATGGAGCTCCCTGCTTCGTCGAACATGTTACGGATTCGGCCATACTCTTCACCGGCGATAATCATATCGCCTTGCTTCAAAGTACCGCCCTGAACAAGCAGCGTTGCTACAGCACCGCGGCCTTTCTCAAGGCTGGACTCGACAACGATGCCTTGCGCCGGACCTTCTGCGACAGCCTTCAGGTCCATGACCTCGGCCTGCAACAATATCGCATCCAGAAGGTCATCTACACCAGTGCCCTTCAATGCAGAAACGTCGACGAACATTTGTTCGCCACCCCATGCCTCTGGAATCACCTCGTGTTGTGACAGCTCGTTCCTGACACGCTCCGGATCAGCGTTTTCCCGATCAATCTTGTTAACCGCAACAACGATAGGAACACCGGCCGCTTTTGAGTGCTGGATAGCCTCGATCGTTTGTGGCATTACACCGTCGTCGGCAGCAACTACCAAAATCACGATATCTGTCGCCTGTGCTCCGCGAGCACGCATCGCCGTAAACGCGGCGTGTCCCGGTGTGTCAAGGAATGAAATTCGACCCTTGTCTGTCTCAACCGAATACGCGCCGATATGTTGCGTAATACCGCCAGCTTCACCAGCGGCAACCTTGGTGCGGCGAATGTAATCAAGCAGTGACGTCTTGCCATGATCAACGTGACCCATGATCGTTACAACCGGTGCACGGGCAACCGCATCGCCTTCAACCGGGCTTTCTGCAGCGAGTAACTGCTCGTCCACTTCTGCGAATTCGACCGGCTTGGCAACGTGCCCCAGCTCTTCAACAACAAGCGCTGCGGTGTCCTGATCGATAATCTGGTTGATAGTAACCATGGCGCCCATGTTAAATAGGACTTTGACTACCTCGTTGCCTTTGATCGCCATTTTCTGGGCGAGTTCTGCAACCGAGATATTTTCCGGAATTTCTACTTCGTGTACGACGGGTGCTGTCGGTTTCTCGAAACCATGCTTCGAGTCGCCGCCAACGGATACCGGTCGCCGGCGCATAGGCGCCTTGCGTTTGCGGCGGCCGCTCTTGTCGCCGGCAACGTGAAGTTCCTTGCGCCCGTACCGTGTCTCACCATGTTTTGGCTTAGGTTTGGCTTTCTCTTTGTCCTTACTGCGTCTCGTTCGAGCATCAGCTTCGGCCTTCTCAAGTCGTGTCTTTTCTTCAGCCGCATCAGTTACAGCCTTTTCAGCAACTTTACGCGCCTCTTCTTCGGCGTCCTTCTGCTCTTGTTCTATTTTTTCGCGAGCTTCCGACTCGCGCTTGGCCTCTTTTTCCTTCTCGGCCTCAAGGCGTTCTTTAGCGAGAACGTCTGCTTTTACGCGGTCTTCTTCTTCCTGTCGCTGGCGATCGAGGGCATCCTGCTCGTCCTGAGCCTGCTTTTCGAGAACGTCACGTTTGATGTAGGTGCGTTTACGACGCACCTCAACATTAACAGTGCGTGACCGGCCTTGAGCACCAGAGAGCTTAAGCTCAGTTTGCGATTTGCGGTTCAACGTAATCTTGCGCGGTGCAGCTGCGGTCGCAGGTGTATCGTCCTGACCGTGGCTACGACGCAAATATGTCAACAGTTCCAGCTTCGCTTCATCGCTGATATTGTCATCAGAACCCTTGACCTTGATACCAGCCTCATCGAGCTGCGTCAGCAGCTTGTCGACTGGAACTTTCAGAACCTCAGCAAATTGTGTAATTGTCACATCAGCCATAACACACTCCGTAATAAATAAGGCTGCTACGCCTGCTGTTCTTCTTCAAACCAATGAGCGCGCGCTTTCATAATCAGCGCAGCGGCGTCTTCTTTAGCAATCTCTTCGTTGATTTCAAGCAAGTCATCAGTGGCGAGTTCTGCAAGATCCTCGCGAGTCACGACACCCTTGCTGGCCAACAGAAACGCCAGGCCCTTATCCATGCCTTCCAGGCTGAGCAGATCCTCTGCAGGCTCTACTTCGTCAATCTTCTCTTCCTGAACAATTGCCTGTGTCAGAAGTACGTCTCTCGCACGGTTACGAAGCTCGTCAACAATGCCTTCGTCGAATTCCTCGATAGCAACGAGCTCGGCAGCGGGTACATAGGCAACCTCCTCAATCGTTGAGAATCCTTCCTGAACCAGGATCAGCGCGACCTCTTCATCGACATCAAGCTGCTTGGAGAACAGCCCGATGAGTTCCTTCATCTCGGACTCACTCTTCTCTTCAGCGTCTTGTGCCGTCATGACGTTCAGTTCCCAGCCAGACAGCTCGCTCGCCAGCCGGATGTTCTGCCCACCACGTCCGATCGCCTGTGACAGTTTGTCCTCGTCTACGGCGATATCCATGCTGTGCTTGTCTTCGTCGACAACGATAGAAACCACTTCCGCCGGTGACATCGCGTTCACAACGAACTGGGCCGGGTTATCATCCCAAAGAATGATGTCTACACGTTCTCCGGCAAGCTCATTTGAGACGGCCTGCACTCGTGAGCCGCGCATACCGACGCAGGCACCAACGGCATCAATCCGACTGTCGTTGCTACGAACAGCGATCTTGGCGCGCAGGCCTGGATCACGAGCAGATCCCAATATATCGATCAGGCCCTGACCTACCTCCGGTACTTCGATCTTGAACAGCTCAACCAGGAACTCCGGCGAAGTCCGTGTCATAAACAACTGCGGCCCACGAATCTCGGAGCGGACTTCTGTAAGCAGCGCTTTGATGCGGTCCTGCGGCCGTACCGGCTCGCGAGGCACCATCTGCTCACGGGACACAAACCCTTCGGCGTTGCCGCCAAGATCAATGTAGACGCCATTGCGATCAACACGTTTGACCAGTCCCGAAAGCATTTCACCTTCGCGGCCCTGATACTCTTCAACCACCTGCTCGCGCTCGGCCTCACGCACTTTCTGCACGATAACCTGCTTCGCCGTTTGCGCCGCAATACGGCCAAACTCAACGGATTCCATCGGCACTTCAACGTAGCCACCCGGCTCAGCGTTCTCATCGACGTCAACAGCATCGATCATGCGCAATTCGCAATCGGGCGTTTCGAGCTCCGTCGAGTCATCTGCAAAAACGAGCCAACGCTGAAATGTGTCATATTCGCCCGTCTCGCGGTCAATCTGGACGCGAACTTCAATTTCTTCACCGTGCTTTCTGCGAGTCGCAGATGCCAGTGCGGCTTCGATAGCCTCAAAAATGATGTCTTTCTCAACGCCTTTTTCGTTCGAAACAGCGTCAACAACCATCAAAATTTCTTTGCTCATTTCTGTAAAACTCCAAATATCCTCAGGAGATCAAGCTCCGTCAGGTACCAGTCGAGCCGTATCGATCATCGTCAGCGGCAAGCTGTGCGACTCTCCATCCACCTCAACTACAATATTCTCGTCATCCGACGACTTAAGTGTGCCGCGAAATCGTCTGCGTCCCTCTATCGGGAAACGCATAGTCACTTTCAAGGTTTCGCCCTCAAACCGTTGAAAATGTTCAACTTTCGTCAACTTCCTATCCAGTCCCGGTGAAGAGACTTCCAGACTGTAGTTACCCGGTACCGGATCTTCGACATCGAGGAGCGCGCTAACCGCGTGGCTGACTTTTTCGCAATCGTCCAGATCGATGCCGTCTGGCTTGTCGATCGTGAGGCGCAAAAGCCCACCTCGCCCGCTCAACCGAACCTCGAGGTCCGTCAGCTCATAACCCAGCCGTTCAATCGTCGGCTCAATCAATTTCTGAAGCTCGTCTCCGGTCACTACAATCTCATCTAACTATCTGTTCTAAAACAAAAAAATGGGCCAATGGCCCATTCTTACCCAGCGCTATGTCTCTGCCCGCGCCAATAGTACGGGCAACAAAAAACCCCTAAGCGGGGCCTTTACCCACCGATACTTTGGTGGGGCGCTGGCGCAGGATTATACGGCATACCTGTCGGCCTGCGCAACGCCCTGCGAGGGCTATTTTGTACAGTCTCCTACGGTGCTAAGCTGCCCGCTTTTCGCGCCTCCTGACGAGACCAGAACCATGCTGAATTTGAAAGACCCTTCTTTACTCAAAACCCGGAATTTTATCGATGGCGAGTGGGTTGCCGGCGGAGCGGGCACTATTGATGTCACGAACCCCGCAAATGGTGAGATCGTTGCGACAACAGCCAACGGAGACGCTGCAGACGCTGCTCGAGCCGTTGAGGCTGCCGCCGAGGCCTTCAAGAGCTGGAGTCGCATGCCGGCCAAGCAGCGCGCTGTGCTGCTCCGCAACTGGTTCAACCTTCTCATGGAAAACGCCGGGGATCTCGGCACGATCATGACCGCCGAACAAGGCAAGCCATTGGCCGAGGCTATCGGCGAAGTCGGCTATGGCGCCGGATTTATCGAGTATTACGCCGAAGAGTCCAAACGCGTCAAGGGCGCAACCATTCCAACGATATCGAATGATCGCCGCCTGCAGACCTACAAACAGCCTGTTGGCGTCGTTGGCTGTATTACGCCCTGGAACTTCCCGAACGCAATGATCGCTCGTAAAGCCGGCCCGGCGCTCGGTGCCGGCTGCACGATCGTCATCAAACCGGCAACAGAAACACCGCTCTCGGCGCTCAGCATGTGCGAACTTGCCGACCGGGCCGGGATTCCCAAGGGTGTGATCAGCGTTGTTGTCGGCAATAACTCGCGCGAGATTGGTGCTGTACTCACCCAGCACCCGAAAATCGGCAAATTCACATTCACAGGATCAACGCCGGTTGGCAAAATCCTGATGAAACAGTGTGCAGAAGGCGTGAAGAAAGTATCGTTAGAACTGGGTGGCAACGCTCCGTTCATCGTTTTTGATGACGCAGATATTGATGCTGCCGTGGTCGATTGCATGGCAACCAAGTTCCGTAACTGCGGCCAGACCTGTGTCTGCACCAACCGAATCTTCGTGCAGAGCAGCGTCGCGGATGAATTTACAAGTAAGCTTCAGGCTGCAATCGAAGCACTCAACGTTGGCGACGGCTTTGCCGAAAACATAAGCTTAGGCCCGCTGGTCAGTGAAACTGCGGTCGGCGAGATGGTCGATTTCATGGCTGATGCAAAGACCAAGGGCGCGAATATCGTCACAGGTGGTGGCAAGCACGAACTCGGTCACTGCTTCTTCGAGCCAACCCTGATCACGGGCATTACTCAGGACATGCGAATTGCCAAAGAGGAAATCTTCGGGCCCATCGCAGCCATCCAGACGTTCGAAACCGAGGACGAAGTGATCGAGCGAGCGAACGATACGGAATATGGCCTGGCCGCTTATTACGCGACCCGGGATATAGGTCGAGTCATGCGCGTTGCCGAGCGACTCGACTACGGCATCGTTTGCTCTAACTCCGGTGTGTTCTCTACCGAAGTCGCACCGTTTGGCGGCTGGAAAGAATCAGGTATTGGTTCCGAAGGCGGAGCCGAAGGTATGGCTGAGTTCTTCGAGACCAAATTTCACTCAATGGGTGGCATTGAGTCATAGGTCCGAAATCTGGTGTACGACTATCTGATCATTGGTGGCGGTATCGTCGG
>JAJFKQ010000187.1 GCA_021773155.1 Woeseiaceae bacterium
TTAGCAAACTCTCCGGTTCCGCTGTCATACTGAACAACGTAGAAACCGATCATGTCTACCGAAGGCGCCATTCCAGCTGCATCGATGAACGGTGCGCCGTTATGCGAAATGCTGAAGCCCATCGTTAAATCAAAGCCGCCCGCGCCGTCAGGAGCAGTCACGACGCTGTCAATCGTCAATGTGAAAGTACTGGCATCCGTGAATTTGGCGTATTCGGCCTGATGTTGTCCGGTACCAACACCGTCGTGACAGGTGGCACAGGATTCGACACTGGCTGATTCGATAGCCGCCGCGACGACATCGGGAACGGGTCCCGGAGGTCCTGCGGGTCCAACTGGCCCTGATGGACCGGCGGTACCAGCAGCACCGGCAGCACCGGCAGCACCATCGTCTCCATCGCACCCGCCCAGCGCGAACGCCATTGTGCATACTACGAGGATGGACAATGCCCATCGTAAGAATCCGTTGAACCGGCTCATGACCGTACTCCTATGTTTGTTTTTTGTTTGAAGTCGGGAGCCCGCTACTAACCTGATCGAGACGGAATTCCGACACCGGGCATAGCGTAAGACGTGGCATTACCGGCGACACTGACATTTGTCAGTTTCGAGCTAATAGCAGGCGGTGGATAGTGCCTACCGGACGTGGTTTTTCTGTCGGAATTTACGTACTCGTTTTCGAGGGGCAGGTTATGAATGCACAAACTGACAAATGTCAGTTTCGGCTAGGTATAAACCGATATTTTCAATGGGTAAATCTCAATCGATTCATAGTGATTGCTGACCGATAATGACGATGTCGTATGACGTAACTGAACAGAGTTGTGATCATCAAATGACCTGCAGTCATTGTGAATGTCCTTTTTTCGATCTACGAGCTGAGACCGACCCGCAGTCGGAGTTCAATACCGCATGCATTGTCGCTGAGGCGGTGCAGACAGTGGTGTTCGATCCGGGCGAAACGTTGTTTCTGCAAGGACAGCCCAGCACCAGTTTGTATTCACTGACAAACGGAATGGTGAAGATCTGTTCGCATTCCGCCGACGGGCGTGAACAAATCGTCGGTCTGAGCAACCCTGGCAATATGTTGCTGGGGTTGCAGTCGATCAGCGAAAACCGATACGCCTACACCGGCATTGCCGCCACGGCAGTGAGCGCCTGCAAGATCCATCACAGAGCTTTGCTGGCACAACTGCAGGACAGGCCAGACCTGGCCATGCGCCTCATCGCCGCACTGAATGCGCAGCTCGCCCACAGCAGGGCGCTAATGGAGGTAGTG
Organism: Woeseiaceae bacterium; assembly: GCA_021773155.1. Lineage (GTDB taxonomy): Bacteria > Pseudomonadota > Gammaproteobacteria > Steroidobacterales > Woeseiaceae > UBA1847. The sequence goes on from JAJFKQ010000187.1 coordinate 1,279, forward strand.
GGTCACAAGTGCGCTGCGGCCAAAATCGCGTCATTCATATTGCTTATAACGCCCAAGTCGAAGCACGGTAACTGTAATTTCTCGATGCCTTTCTCGCGTATGGATATGGCCAGTTTTCTGGGCTTGACTGAAGAAACCGTGTGTCGCCTGATGGCCAACATGAAGCGCTCAGGGGCGATTTACGCGCCTCGCGGTAGAATAGAAATTCGTGATTGGGACCATTTGCACGCGATTGCGGAGGGCGACCTCGGTGTTGACCGGGTCTCCCAGCCCATTAGAATCAAGTCTTCGCGATAAGTACCTATTTTCGTCGTTCTTGGGCAGGTTGAAAATAAGACATCTAGGACTCGCATTCAAAGGAATCAGGAGATAGCGATGAAAGCTCATAAGTATCTTTTCTTGGCGTCATTCATTGCCATTTTTTCAGTGGCAAGCGCGGCGGATATCGACGCCTTAATGGAAGACTGCAACGGCTGCCACGGCGATAATGGCGTCAGCCAATGGGGTGACGTGCCGACGATTGCCGGTATTGATGCCTTCGGCACCGCCGATGCGCTTTTCATGTTTCGCGAGGAGGAGCGACCCTGTTCAGAAAGTGAGTATCGTCAAGGCGACACGAGCCGCGTAGCGACGACCATGTGTGCTGTTGCTGCCGATTTGAGTGATGATGACATCGAAGCGCTGGGCGATGCTTATGCCGAGCTTGAGTTTGTAGCCGCAGTTCAGGATTTTGATGCAGCGCTGGCCGAGGCCGGGGCGGCAATTCATGAACAGCGATGCGACAAGTGTCACTCGGAAGGTGGCTCCAACGTTGAGGACGAAGCTTCAATTTTGTCAGGCCAGTGGATGGCTTATCTTGAGAACTCTTTCGCCGATTATTTGTCGGGCGATCGGGATCAGGATAAGAAGATGAAAGAAAAGCTGACAGCATTGAGCGCTGACGATATTAGTGCGCTGCTGCATTTCTACGCCAGTCAGCAATAACAGCAGGTGCTCGAAGGCATCAGGAGATAATGATGAGAGCTAACAAATATCTTTTCTTAACGGCAATGCTCGCCATTTTTTCGGCGGCCAGCGCGACCGATATGGACGCCATAGTGAAGGGATGCGATGACTGCCACGGCGATAATGGTGTCAGCCAATGGGCCGACGTACCGACAATTGCCGGTATGCCGGAGTACGTGCACTCCGATGCGTTGTTTGCTTATCAGGATAACACTCGCCCTTGCAGCGAGAGCGAGTATCGCCAAGGTGATACGAGCCGTCCGGCCACAACAATGTGCGAGGTGGTTGCTGACCTCGACGAAGCCACTCTTGAGGAACTCGCCTTGAAATACTTCGAGCTGCCGTTCGTTGCGGCACAGCAGGAATTTGATGCTGGCCTGGCTGCCGCAGGACAGATAGTGCACGATGCGAAGTGCGATAAGTGTCACTCCGAAGGTGGATCCAATCCCGACGACGAAGCCGGAATTCTCGCTGGTCAATGGATGGACTACCTCGCGAATTCTTTCGCTGAATACGCATCGGGTGATCGCGAACAGCCCAAGAAAATGAAAGAGAAGATGGACGAACTCAGCGCAGCTGACGAAACGGCGTTACTGCACTATTACGCTAGCCAGCAGTGAGTGGCTTCGAAGCTGCGGGCGTAAACTTCGGCAAGCTCTTTGCGTCCGTCGATGCGATGGACACGGAGAGCTTTTTGAGTTTTATCAGGGAAGACGCAACGTTTCGATTCGGCTCATCTCCGTCCGTCACCGGGCATGCCGGAATTCGCGCCGCGGTAGAGGGTTTCTTCTCCATGTTCGCCGCTCTCGAACACGAGTTGCACACACATGTTGCCGATGACAATGTGGTCATTTACGAAGGTGAGGTTACTTACACCAGGCACGATGGCGGCACAATAACATTGCCATTCGTCAATGTATTCGAAGTAGAAAATAAACTGATTACTTTGTATCGAATTTACATCGATATAGGACCGCTGTTCGCCGAATAGCGGTCGCCCAATGCCATTCACTACGAGACCTCGGAAAACCCGGATACCAAATTCAACGCTATTGGAATATTAGGCTCTCTGGTTATTCTTTTCTTGGCGATTGACTGGATTCTCTATGCGCACTCCCGAGCGTTCATCGGACCATCGACTCCTGCAGTTCAATCATGGCAACTGCTGGCTCGCCCTGGCAGTAACACTGTTCTGCTTTTCGGCATCCCCGACACTGGCGCAGGACAACGAGAAGTGTTTCGACTGCCACTCCGACGAGGAGCTCACAGGCACTTTCGCGGACGAGGAGATGTCGATGTTCGTGGCAGAAGAGGCCTACGCGACATCGATTCACAGCGACATGGCATGCGTGGAGTGCCATCAGGACATAGACCCGAAAAGGCGCAGGCACTCAACGCGCAAGGACCTTGAGCTGGTTGACTGCAGCGGCTGCCACAGGCCTGAGGCCAATGCGCACAAACGTAGTCTGCATGGTGTAGCCGCAAAAGACGGTGATCCACTGGCGCCGACCTGTGCTGACTGTCATGGCAAACACGATATCCTGTCGGCCTCGGACCACGGTTCACCAACAGCAGTGATGAACGTGCCGCTGCTTTGCGGCGCCTGCCACCAGGAAGGCTCGCCCGTATCACGTACTCACGAGATCTCGCAGGAAAATATCCTCGAGAACTACTCGATGAGTATTCATGGCGAAGGCCTGTTCCGGCAGGGCCTCACCGTTACTGCCGTTTGTACTTCCTGCCACACGGCCCACGACATTCGTACGCACACCGACAAGCGGTCAAGCATTCACGCAGATAACGTGGCCGGAACCTGCGCGTCGTGCCATGGACAAATCGAGCAGGTACATCGCAAAGTGATCAAAGGCCAGTTGTGGACCGAAGATCCGGGCAAGATTCCTACCTGCGTCGACTGCCATGCACCACACGAGATCCGCAACGTTTTTTACCCTGACGGTCTGGCCGACAAGGATTGCCTGACCTGTCACAGCAACGCGGACCTGACGATGACCCGCGATGGAGAGGCCGTCAGTCTGTACGTCGACGAGCAGGCCTACGAGAGCTCGATGCACGCGGACACCGCCTGCGCTCAATGCCATACGGATGTGACGGTTGCCCAGGAACGCGCCTGTGAAACGATCGTGTCGGCAGTGGATTGCAGTATCTGCCATGCCGAACAAGTCACCGAATATCAGGCGAGTACGCACGGAACCCTGTTCGCAGAAAACGATCTGGATGCACCGTCGTGCCAGGATTGTCACGCCCAGCACGCCACACTCGGCAGTGAAGTGCCAGCGTCGCGGACGTACCCTCGCAACGTCCCAACGTTGTGCGGAGAGTGTCATCGTATCGGAGAGCAAGCTGCGACGCGGATAGAGGCCGAAGTCGATGACATCGTGGGCAGCTATGAAGATAGCGTCCATGGTCGGGCCTTGATCGAGGGCGGTCTCATCGTGACGGCGACGTGTGCGGATTGTCACGGCGCACACTCCGAGCTTCCTCCAGATGATCCACAAGCTTTGATCCATCCGCAGAATATTGCTGGTACCTGTGGTACCTGCCACCACGGGATAGAAGAGACGTTCCGCACCAGTGTCCACTGGTCTGACGACCCGGATTCCGACAAAGAGTATCCCACTTGCGAAGACTGTCATGCCTCGCACACCATCTCGCGTATCGACCAGCCGGGATTCCGGACTCAGATGATGGAGCAGTGCGGCCGCTGTCATACGGATCAGGCAGAGACCTTCTTTGACACATTTCATGGCAAGGTCTCACGCCTGGGTGGGGAGGGCGTCGCCAAGTGTTACGACTGCCATGGTACACACGGAATTCTTCCCCCGACCGAGCCTGGCTCGGCGCTTAGCAGGGAGAATGTCGTCGAGACCTGCGGCCAGTGTCACGAGGGGTCACACCGGCGTTTTGCAGGCTACCTGACACACGCGACGCACCACGATCGCGACAAGTACCCTTGGCTGTTCTGGTCCTTCTGGGGCATGACTGCGCTGCTGGTAGGTACCCTGACGTTCGCCCTGCTGCACACGTTTGCCTGGGTTACTCGCTTATTGCTGAACCGCGACGAGTGGCAGGCGCATAAAGCTATGGCTCGCAACAAAGACCAGAAGTTCTACCGTCGTTTTAGCCGCGTCCAGCGCACCATGCATATCGTAATGATGCTCAGCTTCTTCACGCTGGCGTTGACGGGAATGGCATTGAAGTTCTCGTATATGTCCTGGGCACAGTTGACCTCTCGGGTACTCGGCGGGTTCGATAGTATGGGATTCCTGCATCGCATCGGTGCGGTTGTGTTGATCGGCGTCTTTATTGCGCACGTGTTTGATGTTCTTCGTCACAAGAAGGCTACGGGGCAGACCTGGTTGCAGATCATTACCGGGCCGGACTCCATCATTTTCAACGGCCGCGACCTCAAGGAGTTCATCCAGTCCATCAAGTGGTTCTTCGGATTGGGAGCTCGCCCCAATTATGGTCGTTACACCTATTGGGAGAAGTTCGACTACTTCGCAGTAGCCTGGGGTGTGGCCATAATCGGTAGCACAGGGTTGGTCCTGTGGTTCCCGGAATTGTTCACATACATCGTTCCCGGCTGGGCCGTCAACGTGGCGACGATCATCCACAGTGACGAAGCGCTGCTCGCGGTCGGTTTCATATTTACGATTCACTTCTTCAACACGCACTTCCGGCCCGACAAGTTCCCCATGGATCCCGTGATATTCAGTGGGCGGATATCCGTGGAAGAGCTGAAATTCGACAAGCCTGGCGAGTACGAAGCGATGGTGGAATCCGGTGAGCTGGAGAATCACCTCGTGAAACCATTCCCGGAGTCCAAGGAACGCGGCGTGAGGATATTCGGTTTCATGGCGCTCACGTTCGGTTTAGTGCTTCTTAGCCTGATCATCTACACAATGCTATTCGGATACCGTTAGAGATCACTCCAATGCGCAAACTCCTCGCCTATCTGGTCACCTGCCTGCTGTTCTCCCTACAGACCGCCTACGCCGAGGAGGAGCACCCGTGTAACGATTGCCACGAAGTCGATGTGGCACTCTTTGTGACCACCCCGCACGGCGCGACGGAATGTCTGGATTGCCATGTCGGCGCAGAGCGCAGGCACAGGCGCGGGCTCGATCCGGTGGATTGCGACGGCTGTCATGCCGAGGTTGCCGACGAACAGATCGTGAGCGCACATGGATCGGAGGGTCTGCAGCGCATCCCTGGCATGGAGCTTCCCTCATGCTCGACCTGTCATGGCGAAACACATGCCATGACATCATCGAGTGAACCATCCTCCCCGGTTCACGCCAGCCGTCAGGGAGAGACTTGCGGGGTCTGCCATGGCTCCGGGCAGCCGGCACCGCCCGGCGTCCATACGATTCGTCCCATTCAGGCTTATACCGCCAGTGTGCACGCCGCCGCGGTGATCCGTGGCGAGCATGGCGCGGGTTGCAGCGATTGCCATTCGGCCCACTCGTCACTTCCGGCAGCAGATCCTGCCTCTTCGATCCACCGTTCGAGTGTGCCAGGCACTTGCGGCGCCTGTCATGCTGAAATCACAGCGCAGTTCGAGCAGAGTATTCATGGCCTTGCCGCCGCCAACGGCATCGGTGACTCACCCGTCTGCACGGATTGTCACGGCGAGCACCGCATTCTGGGCGTTACTGCGGAAGGTTCACCGGTTTCGGCGACCAATATCCCGATCCGTGTCTGTGGCCCTTGTCACTCGGATTTGCGTTTAGGCGAAAAATACGGCCTGGCCGCTGACCAGGTTCCCTCCTATGAGGACAGTTTCCACGGCCTGGCCGCCCGCGGGGGCGTGCAAAAAGTTGCGAATTGCGCTAGCTGTCACGGTGTGCACAACATCCTGCCGTCCAGCGACCCCGGCTCGCACATCCATCCGGACAATCTGGCGAACACCTGCGGCCAGTGCCACGTAGGAGCGGGTAGCCAATTTGCCATCGGCCCTGTGCATATGTTGGCCGACCAGGAACCCAACGTCGTCGCGTACTGGATCCGGCTCATCTATATTCCGCTGATCTGGGTAACTGTCCTCGGCATGTTGCTCCACAACCTGCTCGATCTCGTGAAGAAGACGCGTTATTCGGAGCCACGCCTTCGCAGGCCTCCCGAGCACTGCGCGATCAAAGAGCGCATGTCGATGCCATTTCGGATCACCCACGTAGTAGCTGCCGTGAGCTTCATGGCGCTGGTTTTCAGCGGCTTTGCGTTGAAGTACCCGGAGAGTTGGTGGGCAGAACTGGTGCAGCTTGACGGCGGCGAACTCCGCGGCCTGATTCATCGTATAGCTGCTGTCGGTCTGATCGGCGCCTGCTTCTTCCACTTTGCTCATCTTGCGGTCAGCGCCCGTGCTCGACATCAAATCGCTGCGATGCTTCCTGGTCTTGCCGACTTCAAAGAGTTTTCCCACAGGATAGGCTACAACATTGGCCGCCGACCCGAGCCGCCGGCTCCTGTACGCGTCGGCTACGTGGAAAAGATCGAGTACTGGGCTGCACTATGGGGTACTGCCATCACAGCAATCACGGGCCTGGTTTTGTGGTTCGAGAACTTCACCCTCGCATGGCTCCCGGGGTGGGTGCCGGAGGCCGCCACCGTGTTGCATTTCCTCGAGGCAATTCTGGCTACTCTGGCGATCCTCGTCTGGCACTTCTACTTTGTTATCTTCGATCCAGCAGTGTATCCGATGGACACGGCCTGGCTGACGGGAAAGCCGCCGTTTTCGCGGGCAGAAGAACGCGGTGAGGTCATCTTTGGGGACTCGACAAAGCAGCGCGACAGTTAGCTGCGTCGAAAAGCCTACCTATGGGGCACGGTATTTTTACTTATCGGTATCGAACTCGCAATTGGGATAATCTTGGCTTTGCCAGACGCCTGAACTCACAATAAACAAACCGAATAGCGACCGTCGTCCAAGGATCATCATGGTTAGAAATTTTATTGTATCCATCACTCGTAGCATCATCAGCCTAGTTGGCACAGCGCTCGCAGTTGCGGCGCTGGTGCTGATGCTGAGCCTGTTCATGCTGGAGCAGTTCGGCTTCGAGGGTGGACCGTATCTTGGCATCCTGACTTATCTCATTCTGCCAATGATATTTGCAACCGGGTTGATATTGATTCCGATTGGTGCGGTCCTGTGGCGCCGTAAGATGAACAGGATATCCGGCGGTGAAGCAGTGCCGCTAATGCCCGTCTTCGATCTCAACGTTCCCAAGACTCGCAACTGGTTGCTGATATTTCTGGCGGCCACGATGTTCAATATCATCATACTCAGTGCCGCGACCTACAAAGGCGTGGAGGTGATGGAGTCCGTCGAATTTTGCGGCATGGCCTGTCACTCGGTGATGGAGCCTGAGCACACGGCGCACCAGAGATCCCCCCACTCACGCGTTAAGTGTGCCGAGTGTCATATTGGTCCGGGCGCTGACTGGTTCGTCAAATCCAAGATGGACGGTGCCTGGCAGCTGGTCGCTGTGGCGCTGGATATTTATCCGCGTCCGATTCCGACGCCTCTGCACGATTTGCGTCCGGCACGGGATACCTGTGAGCAATGCCATTGGCCGACCAAATTTGTGGGTGACAAGCTGTCGGTGAGAAAGCACTACGAAGACGACGAGGAAAATACGGAGCTAACGACGGCGTTACTGCTGCGTGTCGGTGGTGCCGAGGGTACGGGCACGACCGGAATTCACTGGCACGTCGATCCGGACGTCTCCATTCGCTACCGCTCTGATGAGACGCGTGAGGAAATTTACAACGTTGAACTCACCGATAGCGATGGTGTGGTTACCGAGTACAGCGACAGGAAGGCCCCGGAAGAGGGCGGTATCTGGCGAACCATGGATTGCGTTGACTGCCACAATCGGCCAAGTCATATCTACCAACCACCAGGCAATGAGATCGACAAAGCGATAAGTGCCGGCCTGATCGACCGAACACTGCCCTATGTGAAACGCGAAAGCCTGCGCATCATTGACGCGGAGTACGACTCACATGAAGCGGCAAGAGTGACGATAACGGAGGAGTTGACGCAGTTCTATGCCGACAACTATCCGGAAGTGTCGGGAGAGAATTCGGAGGCGATTACTGCCGCTGCAGACACCTTGGGCGACATCTATTCAGTCAACGTGTTTCCGCAAATGCAGGTGTGGTGGAATACCTATCCGAACCATATTGGTCACGAACAATCTCCCGGTTGTTATCGTTGTCACAAGAAAAGTATGAGAACGGCTGAACGGGTCCAGATATCCCGTGAATGCGACACCTGCCATGTATTGCTGGCGGAAGAAGAAGAGGACCCGGAAATCATGTCGACCTTGAATCCTGAATGATATGAAGACTACAACTGGTTCATTGAAAGGTGCTGATTCGATCAGCAAGGCGCGACGCCAAGTCATTTATGAGCTGATCAGCGGTTGTACCGGACTGGTGTTGGCGCTTTTTATGTGGGGCCACGTGATACTTGTTGGGTCGATACTGACGGGTGAGCGCGGATTCGACTGGTTGGCGACGTTGCTTGAGGATTATTACGTCGCACAACCAACGGTTGCTGCCATCTTCGCGATTTTTATTGTGCACGCTGTATTCGCATCGCGGAAAATTCCGGCGCAACTGCGGGAACGCCGGCAAATGATCGAGCTGGCAAAGGGGCTTAAACAATCGGGTCGCGAAAAGGTCCCGTCCAGGCGTGACAACTCACCGTTTGTTCCGCACCTTGAGTCGATGCTATGGATCTGGCAAGTGCGGACCGGCATGGTGATTCTGGTCATCGGTAGCTTCCATCTCATACTGCTGGGTATCGACGTGTTCACGCCGCTCTTCGGCCCAGGGCCCGGCATAGATTCGGCGACCAGTATGGGCCGCGTCGCCGCTGGATTATGGCTCCCCTATTCAATTTTACTGTTATGCGTTGAGTTTCACGCTGGTGTCGGGCTGTATCGTCTGGCCATAAAGTGGGGCTCGGGCGTGCTTCCGAGCCGCCATATTCTGCATCGTATTGAGCAGCTTATTTTCTGGGTAGTACTCGGACTTGGGACGCTGACGTTACTGGTTCTTGCGGGCTGGATGTCTCCACCACTTGAGTTCCTATTAAGCGGAGTTTCACCATGACGCCGCAAGTGATTACGACTGACGTACTGGTCATCGGTGGCGGACTTGCCGGCGAACGCTGCGCAATGGAAGCAGCGGCAGCGGGTCAGGAAGCCGTGATCCTGTCGCTCGTGCCACCGAGACGAAGTCACAGTTGTGCGGCCCAGGGCGGCATGCAGGCAGCGCTGGGCAATTGCGTTAAAGCTGAAGGCGATAGCCCGCAGGTGCACTTTCTGGACACGGTGCGCGGTTCTGACTGGGGCGCTGACCAGGAGGTCGCGAACATCTTCGCCGAAGAAGCGCCTATAGCGGTTCGGGAGCTCGCACACTTTGGCGTTCCCTGGACACGGGTGCGCGGTGGCACGAATATATACTTTATTAAAGGCGAGTTTGTAGATATCGAAGAACCACTCGAGAACGACGGCCTCATTACGCATCGCGATTTTGGGGGTACCGCCAAATGGCGTGCATGTTATGCCGCTGCAGGTACTGGCCACGCGGCGTTGTATGCCGTCGATAGTGAGGTCGTGCGATTGGGCATCACGGTTCGTGATCGCGCCGAGGCTGTATCACTCATACACGATGGCACGCGTTGCCACGGCGTCGTTGCGCGGTGCCTTCGAACCGGCACGTACTTTGCTGTGATGGCTAAAGCAACCGTGATCGCAACCGGCGGCTATGGACGCATCTACGGCGGCTATACTACCAATGCAACGATCAACTACGGAACAGGAGCCGCACTTGCGCTCAATACCGGCGTCGTTCCGCTCGGCAATATGGAGGCTGTACAGTTTCATCCCACGGCACTGTCGCCGAGCGGCATATTGATCACGGAAGGTTGTCGCGGTGATGGTGGTTATTTGCTCGACAAGAACCTGCACCGTTTCATGGTCGATGCCGAGCCGGAGAAACAGGAGCTTGCGAGCCGGGATGTAGTGTCACGACACATGATGCAATGCATTCAGGATGGCAATGGCGTTGACTCGCCAAATGGCCGCCATTTGTGGCTCGACATCCGTCACCTCGGTGAAGAACATTTAACGACCAAATTGCTGGAAGTGTTCGACATCTGCCGCGATTTCGCCGGCATTAATCCGGCGCATGATCTGATTCCCGTACGACCGACGCAGCACTATTCAATGGGCGGTGTTCGCGTCAACAAAGACGGTGAAGCGTATGGCATGGCCGGTTTGTACGCAGTCGGTGAAGCCGCTTGCTGGGATATGCATGGCTTCAATCGACTGGGCGGCAACAGCCTTGCAGAGACGCTAGTGGCAGGCCGTGTGGTAGGGGCGAGAGTGGCCGAGTACGCCTCTGGCGCGACATTGCACGCCAATACGGGTCTTGCCTTCGATGCACTGAACGCTGAAGAGCAGCGCACACAGAGCCTGCTAAGCCGCGAGGGTAGCAGTCGAAGCGTTTACGAGATTCGCGACTCGCTCGGTGAAATCATGATCGGCAAAGTCGGTATTTTCCGAAATGGTGCAGACCTTTCGTCGGCAGTAGATGAGTTGAAGGTGCTGATTTTCGAGTGTGACAAAGCGGTGCTAAAACAAAAAGGACCGGGAGCGAATCCGGAGCTTGCGTTCGCCTTGCGTCTTCCAGGCATGTTGCGCCTTGCGCTAACGGTTGCGATGGGAGCGCTCGCACGGACCGAGAGTCGCGGTGCGCATTTCCGCGTTGATTACCCGCTGCGCAATGATCAGGACTGGCTCAGTCGTACATTGGTGCGATGGCAACAGAATGCCGGTGAACCAACCCTGAGTTACGAACGGGTTGGACTGATGGACTTGCCGCCAGGTCATCGTGGCTACGGTAGCGACGAGCGCATCGAGATGGAGGCGTCTTTAGAAGAATATAACGAAGGGGTGCTGGACAGTCAGTCCGCAGAAGGGCGCCTGGAAAGTTCCGAAGCGATGGGCAGCAAATTGCGTCGCTACTCTGGAGGAGCGGCATGACCGATAAGAATAATCCGAGGCCCCGTCGCCTGCGATTTGAGATTTTCAGATACAACCCCGAGGATCCGGAGTCAAAACCGCATATCGAGACGTTCGAGATCGACGAAAGACCGTACATGACACTGTACATGGCGCTCAGTGAAATACGGGAAACGCTGGACGCCAGTCTGCAGTTTGATTTCGCTTGCCGTTCGGCAATCTGCGGGTCTTGTGGAATGTTGGTGAATGGTCGCCCGGCGCTGGGCTGCCGGACGTTGACGGCTGATCTGCCGGAAGAGATCCGCTTGCACCCGTTGCCTGCTTTCAAACTCATCGGTGATTTGTCAGTTGACACAGGAATCTGGTTTCGGGAAATGGCCGAACGAACAGAAGCCTGGATACATGAGCAATTGCCGTTCGACCCTGATGCGGAAGAACAGCGCATGAGTGACGATATCGCGGCCGCGATTTATGAGGGTGACCGTTGCATCGAATGTGGTTGCTGTGTCGCCTCCTGCGGTGTCGCCAACGTAAACCCGGAGTTTCTTGCCGGAGCCGGTCTGAATCGTATCGCGCGTTTCATGATGGATCCACGAGACGGGCGAACCGATGCAGACTGGTTTGAAGTGGTTGCCGGAGATCAGGGCGTGTTCGGTTGTGTCGGCATGATGGCCTGTGCCGACGTGTGCCCAAAAGAACTACCGCTGCTTGACGTCTACGCCTACCTTCGCAGGCGTACATTGGGGACGAAGATCGCGAGCGGTTGAGTTCGTATCGCTTATGCCAATCTGCTCTGTGGAAAGAACACTCAATCGCTGGATCGTCGTCGTCGGCGCCATACTGATTCAACTGGCTCTCGGTGCTATTTATGCCTGGTCGGTTTTCACCGCGAGACTGACGGATTCAGCCGGCACCTACGCTTTCACCGCGAGCCAAACT
>JAJFKQ010000188.1 GCA_021773155.1 Woeseiaceae bacterium
CAGACGCTGGATCGGCGATTCAACACAACGTTGACGGCCGACTTCGGTGGCGAGAGAACCGATATTTTCTTCCCACCCTGGCCAAACGCGTCAGAGATCGTGAAGCTCGATAGCTACTGGCTGGTCGACCTGACGGCACAGTACCGTGCCACAGACTCAGTGACGGTGTTTGCCAAAGGCACGAACCTGCTCGATCAAAGTTACGAACAGGTATTTGGCTACCGCACACTGGGTCGTGCGAGCTACGTCGGCGTGCGCGTAAAGTTCGGGCGCTAGTAGTCCAACAAGGTAGGTTTGATGGGTTCAGCGAGTTGTGAAGCGGTTGACCGCTAGGCGCGACTCGAAGGTCAATGGCGCGTCCTTGCCAAGAGGCGTAACAACGCGGACGACCGCTTCACAACTCGCCCGCAGGGAGCCTCCCGAATGATCCAATACGGCGTTGCAGCCCTTGTAAAGGACATGCCATTCACGGCGAACTGCGCCTTGTCTTGAATCATTCGGGAGGCTCTGAACCCATCAAACCTACCTTGTTGGACTACTGGTTTAGCGTCATCTGATAGCCTCAATTGCCAGTTCAGCCATGGGCTGAACAAATTCGCCAAGTTGCGCCGCATTCTTGTTGGATGCATTGCCGTCCACGGCGCGCTTGGCGACACCTTGTATGATGGCGGCCAGCCGAAAGAAGCTGAACGCAACGTAAAAGCCGAAATTATCGATCCGCTCGATGCCCATGCGCTCGCAATATCGGGCGACGTATTCTTCCTCCGTCGGAATTCCTAGCTCGGCAAGATCTCTGCCGCGCAGTCCGGAGATGTGGCCAATTTGGGCCGGCATTCTCAGTTGCATGCACTGGTAGCCAACATCGGCGAAGGGGTGGCCGAGCGTCGACAGCTCCCAATCAAGCAGTGCGATCACTGTTGAGCTGGAGGCATCGAATATCATGTTATCCAGACGATAGTCACCATGAACAAGCGAAACGCGACCATCATCCTCGGGCAGGTGTTCGCCCAGCCAGCTAATCAACGTCTCCATAGCGGCAATGGGGCGCAATTCAGAGGCACGATACTGGCCGCTCCAGCGCTCGTACTGCCGTTCGAAGTAACTGCCGGGTTTGCCGAAGTCGCTCAGTCCGGCTTTCTCAATATCGACCTGGTGCAGTGCCGCCAATACCCTGTTCATCTCATCGTAGATGGCGGTGCGCTCTGTTTTACCCACCTCGGGAATGGCGGAGTCCCAGAATATTCGGCCGTCGCAATATTCCATGATGTAGAACATCGAACCGATGACGTCACGGTCCTCGCACAAATGGTAGACCTTGGCGACCGGAACATCGGTGTCTGCCAGTGCGGCCAGGACCCGATACTCCCGATCGACAGCATGCGCCGACTTCAATAGTTTTCCGGGTGGTTGTCGGCGCAGCACATACTCGCCCGACGCGGCGCTTACTTTGAAGGTTGGATTCGACTGACCATCGGCAAACTTCTCGACACCACTCAGTCCTGAAAAGCCCGCGACGTTCGCTTCAAGATATGACCCGAGCACATTGGTATCGAGCGTTTCAACTTGACTTGGCAAAGTTGGCAAGCCTCTTAGAGTTTCGCTGTCGCCGCGGCGAGATTTCGGCCCAGCTGCATCATGTGGACCTGATCCGGCCCATCCGCCAGGCGTATGGATCGTGCTCCGGCGTAAGCGTGTGCAAGGAAGAAGTCCTGACTGACACCTGCCGCTCCGTGTATCTGTATGGCCCGGTCAATTACCGTGCACGCCATATTCGGTGCGACGATTTTGATCATAGCGATTAGATCTTTTGCTGCCTTGTTGCCGCCTTCATCCATTCTTGCCGCCGCTTTGAGCGTTAATAGACGCGCCTGCTCGATCTCGCAAGCCGAACGTGCGATGTCCTCGCGGACAGACTGCTGTTTGCTCAGCGGCCTTCCAAAAGCGATACGGGTCTCGGCTCGCACGCACATGGCTTCGAGTGCCCGCTGTGCCAATCCGATCAAACGCATACAGTGATGAATCCGACCTGGGCCCAAACGCCCCTGGGCGATTTCAAAACCGCGCCCTTCACCGAGCAATAAATTGCTGACTGGAACCCGCACGTTGTCGAATGTGATTTCAGAGTGGCCTTCCGGTGCGTCGTCAAAACCGAGGACCTTCATCGGTCGAGCCACCGTCACGCCCTTCGTGTCCATCGGTACCAGCACCATTGACTGTTGCTGATAGCGATTCTCGCCATCCGGATCCGTCTTGCCCATCACGATCATGATTCGGCAGTGGTTATTGCAGGCACCGCTGATGTACCACTTTTGCCCATTGATCACGTAGTCATCACCGTCACGCACAATCGACGTCTGCACGTTGGTTGCATCGGAGGACGCCACACCGGGTTCCGTCATGGCAAATGCAGACCGAATCTTGCCATCGAGCAATGGCCGCAACCACTCGTTCTGCTGCGCCGCATTACCGTAGCGGGCCAGCACTTCCATATTGCCGGTGTCAGGTGCATTGCAATTGAATACTTCCGACGCCCACAGAACCCTGCCCATAATTTCGGCCAGTGGCGCGTATTCCAGCGTCGTCAAACCGGGGCTGAACTCACCGTACTCCTTCGGTAAAAACAGATTCCAGAGACCTGCCTCTCTGGCGAGCGCCTTGAGTTCATCCAGAATTTCTGCGGGCTCCCAGCGATCGCCCGCATCCACTTGCTGCGCAAACAGCGCCTCGTTGGGATAGACATGGGCATCCATGAAGGACAGCAGGCGCTCACGCAGTTCCTGCACTTTCGGGGAAAATTCGAAATCCATTGTTGGCTCCAGTGCACTGCGGGAAAGTAAGTGACGAGGTACACTAGTATCAACTAATAGCGCGAGGATATGAATAGAAAGCGGCCCGCACCTGCCGGAACGGGCCGCTATTGATAATGCGTTTTGGCTAGTCGGAGACTTCAACGACCTTTTTGATGACATGTACCCTGTGCGGTCCACCTTCATGGCCACCCGCAAAGTGAACATTCTCGTGCCCTGTTGATTCGAGCGCAGTCCGGATAATTTGCTGTGTCGCCTCATCAATCTCTTTTTCACTGACGATCATGACGCCTTCCATGCCCATTGCCCTCGGTGCCCTGCCGTCATGCATAACGCGGATGTCGAAATCGCCTTCTGGTGCGAAATCACCTTTGCTTACCCAGACATTGCCGCGATCATGGCCGTCGAATGCAGGCATTTCGATGGTCTTGCCATCAATCTCAAACGCGAAGTTATCTTCGCCACGCGTCACTAGAATCGAGCGGCCTTCTCTGTCAACAATCGAACGATTCTCTCCAACCTGCATGTCGTGCAAATTGAAGCCCATATCGTCGCTGTCGAGCTCAATGCGCGTCTCACTATCTCCGTCTGATTCAACGATGGCTATTTTCATTTCATGATGCGCCTCTTCGCCAGACCAGACGGTCGTTGCGAATAAGCCGATCACCACAAACACTGCGAGCTGTTTGAATTTCATGGTTCTGTTCCCCAGGTTTAGTTGTTCCAACCCTAATGATGCCTGGCCGGCTGAATTAGTCGCGCGATCAGGACTGTTGACCGCGTGGCCGCCAGAGAAGCCAGAGACTGCCCGCGGCAAGCACGAGCGGCGCAAGAATACTGCCCTCAGGCCCGTCCATGCCACCCGTTAACCAGAGCGCAGCATCTGGTGTTGGCGTAAGGTCACTTACGAGTGGAACGAGATTGAGCTCAATACCGGTAGTGGGTAAGCCAAACCAGGTAATGAACATCCAGTTCCAGGCGGCATGCCAGGCACACGCTCCCCAGATAGATCTTTCCTTTATGCTCAGCAGGCTCAGGAAGACTGAAAAAAGCAAGGTTGTGATAGTAAACAGAACAATACCGCTCATTCCCAGAGCGGCTAAAGCGTCAGGATCCACATGCATGAGAGTAAACAGAGCGGAATTTCCGATCACTCCTGCGATAAGACCGTAACGCGCTGCTATGCGCCCAAGCATCCAGCCACGAAATATCAGCTCTTCCGTACCCGACTGCAATATGAACGCAAACACTAATACGATTATCGGCAGCAAATCGCGAGCTTGCAGGCTGACCTCCGCTTCAACTTCGTAACCACCGAACCACTGCACGCCGTAAACAACCGACGCAGCCATTAGTAAACCGAGGCCAAAACCCGATAGGTACCGCCTCCGCATTTTGTCATCGATTCGCAAGCCGACGCTTGCGAAATTACGGCGCTCGAAAAACCTCAGCCACGCCGTAAAAATGAAAGCGGTCATACTGAAGGCACCGATAATCAGATAGAGAATCGTTGGATATGTCTCGATCGTTTCACGAGTGATCAGTCCAAGAATTTTCGCTGGCAAGAGAAAAAGTATTTGCCCAAGTATGAAAAACGCGAACGCCAGCACCGGAACGGCCAATATCCAGGTGCGACGATATTCATGGGTTGCTGTTTCGTAGAGTTCTATTTTCATTACCGCCAGATGCGCCTCGTCAGGGGTTTGGATTCAGGCAGGAGAAGATATATGCGCTGTAAGTGGTAATGTTCGGCAACCATATACGGGAAGCTGAGCTATGCGCGCGCTAATTTCAATGCTTGTTCTTACCATCCTGACCGCTGCCAGCTTCGGCTCGCTCGCACTTGTCGAGGGGCATGCAGGTATAGTTAAACGACTGAAATGCAGTTGTTACTCACTTACTGGACTCTAGTGCAAAGCCTGCAAAACGTTTCGATAAATCGCCGTCGCCATCTGATCCGGATCATTGCCGGGATTTCTGCCACATTCGTGCTAACGGTGATGTGCTACTGGCCATCACTAAGCGGTCCGTTTCTGTTCGACGACATACCGAATCTGGAGTTGCTGGGTGATCGTGGCGGGCTGACCACAGCCGATCATTACGCTGAATTCATAGTGAGCGCACAGGCGGGCCCACTGGGCCGCCCCTTGAGCCTCGCCAGTTTCACGCTTGACGGTCAGACCTGGCCAACCGACCCACATCCATTTCGTATTACTAACCTGATCATCCACGTTATTAATGGACTGTTGGTGTTTCTGCTGGCGCGACTCATTTTCTCTACCGTTCACCAGCGGGAAACGGCTGAAAAACTTGCACTGCTTTGCATGACTCTTTGGTTACTGCATCCATTGCTGGTGTCTACTACCGCTTACATTGTTCAGCGCATGACGCAGCTGAGTGGCCTGTTCACGCTGGCTGGTCTGCTGTGCTACATGCATGGTCGAACATCATTATCGGCAAGCCCGCGGCTTGGCTGGGCCTGGGTTATTCCCGGCATGGGTGTTTGTGGTGCATTTGCCTTGCTCTGCAAAGAGACAGGAATCCTGCTGCCGTTTTATGCTCTCGTACTTGAACTAACTGTATTCAGCTCATCAGGCCTTGCCCGGCGACAAAGGACTGCCCTGTTCGTAGTTCTTTGCATACCAATCGTTTTGTTGCTCGGCTACATGACGTTGAACTGGGGTTCAACACTCACCGGTTTCGAGTTGCGGCCGTTTACGATAGGCGAACGACTTCTGACTCAGGCCGTAGTGTTGATGGACTATCTGCGCCAGGTCTTTGCGCCACGATTATCCGGGCTCGGAATATTTCACGACGATTTTCGGATCTCAAGGGGGTTACTTGACCCCATTGTTACATTGGCGAGCTTTCTTACTATCGCGACAATGATATTTCTGGCTGCATGGTTTCGGAAAGCGTGGCCGTTCATCAGTCTCGGAATATTGTGGTTCTTCGTCGGCCATAGTCTTGAAGCAGGCCCTATCCCGCTGGAACTTTATTTCGAACACCGCAACTACCTGCCGCTGCTCGGCCCTCTACTTGCGATTTGTTCATTGTTGCCGCTGTTGAGCAAGAAGCTACGCCGTGCTCTGCCGCTGCTTCTGGTCTTGTTTATCGGCATGGAAAGCTTCCTTACGTGGCAAAGTGCAGCACCATGGGGCAACGAGGAACGGCTCATGCGAACGGCATTAATTGAACATCCAGATTCGCTTCGCGCGCAGCAATACGTGGCCAACCAGTACATTTTACACGGCAATTTCGGCGCGGCCTTAGCGGCGCAGGAAGGCCTTGCGAAGAAGTTTCCAGAACACGCTGCAACCAGGCTGAGCATTCTGAACCTGAGTTGTATTCTCAATGTGCTGACGGAAGAGAAGGTCGAAAGTACGCGAATACTTCTTGAGCACAGTGGATATGACCTTCAAGTCATAGGTTTTTTTGGACCGCTTGTCTCCAATGCTGCAGCCAATACGTGCGATGCCCTGGGCTTTGCGGAATTGCATGCCACACTCGACGCTTTGTTAGACAATCCGGCGCTGGCACAAAGCAGTAGTATTCGCGGGGCAGCTCATTATCACAAAGGGTTGGCCTACAAAATAGCGGGGGATTTGAGATTAGCTCTGGAGCAAATGGACCTGTCCTACGCTACGAAACCGGAAATTGACATTAGACTCCAACAGGTAGTGTGGTTATTGGAGTCTGGAAGCACGGACGAGGCTGAACACTACCTATTGCTGGCAAGGCAACATGGAGAGAATCGTTTCTGGAGCACCCATTTTCGTAATACTGAGTTGAATGCCTTGCAACAGGTAATCGATCAGGCTCGCGATCCTGGCCAATAACAGGGCGGCCCGATTCGCAGGCCGCCGCTGCCAAAGCAGTTAGCCCCCGAACCGGTAACTGAACTGCGCGATGACTGCATCCAGATCAGGGTACTGGACCAACCCGACCTGGTTACCGATCAGCCTGTCGGCCGGTATGTCCCCGCGTTGCTGGTACAGCTCCAAACGCACACTCATATCATTGCCGTTCCGGGTCTCCCAGCCGTATTTCAGGCCGAGTGTAATCGCATCAAAACCACCAAGCCGATAATCGTTGGACGCATATGCCGGTAATGGCGACCCGTCGACAACGCCGACCTGGTAGAACTCTGCCTCGGTTTGCGTGTAGAAACGCAGATGTGGTTCGAGATAACTTTTGTCGCTTATCGGCCATCGAAGTCTCAAATCGACGGTGTGGGAATCGATCTCCCAGTCATCCGTCATGTAGCGATACGACGCATCCAGCACCTTGCCACCCATGAAGTACTTGGCCTGGCTGTAAAAGCTGTGCTTTGTTCGGCTGTCGGGCCTGCTTTCGTAAATGTACTCATGCGATGGCCCTGATATACCCGGCGGCAAAGCATGCGGCACCACATCGCCCGTAACCCCGTCAACAACTGCGACGATCTTGTAAGGGTCATTCAGATAACCCGATGAATCACTAAAGGAATAGTTCGCCTGCACAATAAGATTTCTTGAGATGACCTGCGTTACACCCAGCACAATATCGACAACGTCTTTGTCTTGTTCACCCAATCGATTACTCAGGTCACCCACATTCAGCATTGATGTAAGCGGTGAAGGTGCTCCACCCTCCGGATCAATGGTGTCTGACGAGAACGCGAGACCTGCAGATACAGTCGTATTTTTTTGATTGAAGTCCCGCGAAATTTTGGCGTTTACGCCAAGGTGCAAGTAGTCAAATTCTTTGGAGGCGCTGGCGCCAGCACTAAAATTGTACAAACGGCCCAATGGCTGTTGCCAGTTCGCGTTAACTGCGACGCGCGTGTCCCGGAAAGTATCATCGATCGGCAAAGTGCCGGCCGCCGCGGTAAAGGTATTGTTTCCGGATGGTTGGGTAAATGTTTGCGCTGTGTTCTGATGCAGGCCACCGTTGGGTGACGCGCCTGTCAATCCGTCGACCGTCAATCCCAGAGTCATCCAACGGTCATCTTGAAATGTACGTCTCGCCAAGAGGGCGACACTCAAGTCCTGTACGCGATTTTCATCCTCTCCGTAATATAGAAGTGAAGTGTTGAAATCCCATCCCGGCTCTTCCTGTGCCTGCACAGGCTGCGCGATCGTGCCACCCAATAGCGCGCAGGTTGCGGTCGCCAGTGTTGCCGATATGTTCTTGTTGCTTTCCTTGCTCATCAGACTTCCCTTGTGGTCCAACCAGTGAATATTGATGGGTTCAGCGAGCTGTGAAGCGGTTGCAGGCTAGACGCGCCTCGCCGGTAATGGCTAGCCCTTGCCAAGAGGTGCAACGACGCGGGCGACCGCTTCACAGCTCGCCCGCAGGGAGTTATCCAGGTGGTCCAATACGGCGTTGCAGTCCTTGTAAGGGACTCGCCATTCACTTCGGGCTGTGCCTTGTCTTGGACCACCTGGATAACTCTGAACCCGTCAATATTCACTGGTTGGACCACTAGTTACAGCCGCAGCCGCCGCCGCCGAATCCACGGCCGCCACTCGATGCTTCTTTACTAAAATAAATGTGGTCATCAGTGGCCGCTTCGAGTGCGTCCGTGGTTAATTGCATCTCTTCTTTTGCCAGCACGTCACGGTCCCACGGCTCGACACCCATCGATGAACAACCTGCACTAAGCAAGAGCATCCCAATCACTATAAAGGTCTTCATAATTTTTTCCTGAATCGGTGTTAGTTAGACTGAAGGGCCGCGACGATCGCCGCCTCATATTCATCTGTCTTGCCGGACTTGAAACCCAGATGGCGTTCTATGATTGAGCCATCACGACCAATCAGAAATGAACTCGGCATCGCCTCGACTGCGTACTTACGCACGAGTTGGCGATCATGGTCGTAGGAAATCCAAAATTCAGCCGGATACTGCTGCAGAAATTTCCGTGCATCTGACGACTCGTTATCCAGATTAACAGCAATTATAACGAGACCGTCATCACCGTATTTCTGCTGCATTTCATTCATCCAGGGGAATGAACGCCGGCAGGGCACGCACCAGGAGGCCCAAAAATCCAGAACAACGACTTTTCCCTGGTAGTCACTCAAGTTCAGCGTATTCGCGGCATTAGCGGTAATCGGGACCACAATCAGCAAAACCGCGAAAAAGGTCCCCGCGATACCTGACCGAATAATATCGGTCACGCCTGGACGGCTAGTTACACTGTTCAATATTCAACTCCGATCAATCACGCCAACACGTAGCAATGGGGGTTAGATAACTGCAGTCAGAAAATCCTTCGGATAATCGAAAAAAAACTCAATAACGCCAAACGACTCCCAATGACGGCACCAATGGTAGCCAGGTCGCCTCCTTTCCGACAAGCTCCGGCCCTGTCGCAGCTGCTAATACCGAGTATTCTGTACAACATGGGTTGTCGCGATCATAGAGGTTGGAAACCTCCAAAAAGACCGTCAAATCGCCACGGCGCACCGCAAACTCCCGACTGACACGGGCATCCAGCGTATGGAACACGGAATATCGGGACGAATTCAGTTCCAGTCCAGCCAGCTCTGTCTTCGGCCAGCCGGTATGAACCTCACCAGCAACGCTCAAATCCCAGCGCTTCCATCGCCAGCTGAGACCGGCTTTGACCGTATGGGTTTGGTCCCAATTTCGCGCAATTTTTCGATCCGGAGTCCTGTCGCGTACCTCCGACCAGGCGTAGCTAATCCACCAAAACAGGGGCTGGCTCGCATCGCCTTCGGACACCATCAGCTCCGCACCTGCCGACTTAGCTGATATGGGATCGATCCGATAACGGTCGAACTGCAGCTCGGGTAACAAGGTCAGGGAATTGAAGGCGTTCTCGAACCGTGGTCTAACGGCGCGAAAGCTTTTGCGATAGTAGGAAACATCAATATTGATGTCGTTGGCAAATTGATGTTTCAGGTTTGCCACGACATGCTCGGCGCGCTGTGCCGGAAAGAAAGAACCTACACCGTCACTGACTTGCAGTTCGTTGATTTCCTGTGCCTGCGAGTACTGACCCCATCCGAGTCTCATCTCGGTACGCTCGCCGATTTGGTACAGGATACTCAGCCGCGGACTGGACTGCGCATCATTCATGGCTGTCGTATAACTTTGTTGGTCCCACCGCAGACCAGCATCAATGATCAGGTCTTGACGTAGCTGCCATCGCGCCTCCAGATAAGCGCTGTATTGGGCGCCTTCGGGAACCAGATCAAAATTTCTGTCCTCTAACGGAACGTTGTCCAGTATCTGATCAAAGGGCGCGGCCACCGCTTTCGTCGATGAAAAACGATATTTCGCGTCCTGATGTTTTCCGTCAACACCGAAGCTAAACACCCAGTTCTTTGATGCCACAAATGTCCAGTCCTGCTTGACCCCAAACGCATCGAACTCGCGTGATTCATCCAGCGAGCCACTGACGATCTGTGGCAGATTCAACGTCCCTGTTCTACGGTTCGATATCCTACTGACGGACGCCACAGTTTCACTGCGCAGGCGCTCGCTCCAGTCGGCGCGCCACTTTAGCCATAAGACCCGATTTTCGTAAGTCGCACTTGCGAGTTCACCTCTATCGACATCAGCGAGCACCAGCTTGTCATTTGAAACCAGCAGGTTCGCACTGAATTGTGTTCGGGGGCCGAACTCCCATCCACCGTGCAACAAGTAGTCGTTGTAGTCCGGGCTACCGATATCCGGGTTCACGACATCGGCGATAAGGTCCAGATTTCCACGTCGCGCAGCAATCAGCCAGTCACCCTGACCGCGACCGCCCAATGTTCCCAGCGATAGAACCGACGCGTTGAAAAAGCTCAAAGACAATTCAGTTTCAATCGCTTTTTTCGGCTCGCGCAAACTCATGTTTATGACGCCGCTCATCCGATCGCCAAACCGGGCCGGATAAGCGCCGGTGTAGAAGTCGATGCCATCAATCGCGCTGGAGTTAACGATAGTTGCAACAGACTGAAAGTCTTTCAGGTGATACGGCTCATACAGACGATGTCCATCGAGGAGAAACAGGACTTCGTTGACCTCACCCCCGCGAATGTGATTGCGCGTCGAAATTCCACCGCTCGCTGTGCCAGGAAGGCGAGTGGTAATGCGAACCGCCTCTTCGGCTGCAGCCGGTATGCGCGTCGAGAGCTCGCGGTCCAGGTAAGTATGTGTTCCTGATTGTGTGTACTCGAGCCTGTGAAGACTTGATGTAACGACAATTTCAGGGAGGGCCGGTTGCTGCGGTTGGGCGACAACGACTTCGCGAGCTTCCGGCAGCTGAGTTTTTCTGACCAACCAGGTATCGGCCGGACCGGTCTCAAGTGCGAGGCCGTGAGCTGCGAGCATCGCCCTCAGGCCCGAAAGCGGCGCCGCAAGATCCGGCTCGCTCTGGATCAGCAGCTCATCAGAAACAACATCGCTGCTGAAAATGATCCGGTAACCCGCTTCGTTGAGACTCTCAAGGAATTCAGAAACAGGACGTCCCTGCCAGGCCACCGTGGCTGCAAGCGAATCAGTGAGGCAGAAGAGTATTGCCAGTATGCAGGCAGATCGGAGGAGGCAACGCATTTGAGAATACTAGTGCAATACCTCGGCATAGCCAACGACGGAATTTTCCTATGGCCGGTTCGGACCAGAGATACACTGAATTGATCAGAGCTTCCCTAGATGTTGATAATAATTTTGTCGTCTTCGATTCGATAACGAACAGTGGTTGTGGTCAGAACGGCCTCAAGCGCCTCATCCGGCGTCAACCCGTCAGTGGAACCATGCACGTCCGTCCGCATCGCAAACATCCGCGACTCATTGCTTTCAAACTGCAATTCTCTGCCGGTCTCTCTCGCTGCCCACTTTAGAAAATCGAGCAGGGATTTATTTGTCATATCAAACGTCGGTGTTAGTTCGACGACCCAATCCCAGTAATCGTCATGCGTATCAAGGTTCGTAACAGACGCACCCTCACCTTGAACAAGGGTCAGACGTTCACCCATTCTTGCTGCATAGGTATCCAACTGACCGCGAACATCAACGCGACCCTCACGCACGGCAATGTCCAGTGACTGGTCAATCGCCGCTACCGAGAACTGTGTTCCGACGTCAGTGACTACGCCGAGCGCTGTATGAATTTTCAGGCCACCATTGCGATAGACGAATTGCCCTGTATCAGCGTAAATACGACCAGCAAGCAGCGTAAATCGGTCTGCCGCATCAACACGAATACGGGTATTTTCATCGACGCGCAAAGATTCGCTGCGCGCCAGCAGCAAACTCAGCCCTTCATCCGAGCCTGTTGATATAACTTCACCCGCGTGTACAGGTGCTCCTTGCGGGTACTCTGAACTGATCGGACCAGAACCCACAACTCGCGACACCGTGGCCGCTACCCTTAACGGTACGGGGTCGGGTTGCGATACAAGAATCATCGTAATCGCGACCGTCGCGGCAACACCTGCGGGAACCATCCAGCGGAGCATCGCTCCTCGCAACGTATTTCGCCGCCAGGACTTGTGCACCTTCTCATACACCTTATCAGCGCTTGGCTCGACCGTGGCAGCGCGCCATTCTTGCTGCACCCGGTGATACACCCGCGACTCCACACTCAGCGGAATCTCGGGCCGCTCGCCAGCCAACTTCAAGAGGTTGGCAAACGACGCATCATCGTCTGCTAACTGCTCGATCTTGTCGTCATCGTTGCTCATGTCAATCCACAATAAAGTTCGGTTCAATATCCCAAATCGCTCGAAAACGTTCTTTGAACGCCACTCGAGATCGACTCAAAACAGACTCTGCCGCTTTCTCACCGATTTTGAGGCTGGCCGCGATTTCTTTCACGCTGTAGCCCTGAACGTATTTCAGTTCCAGTGCCCGAGCATATTTGCTGGGTAGGTGTTCAAGAGTTACCCGTACGAAGTTCGCGATTTCTTCACGACGTCGGGCGGACTCAGGTCGACCATCGTCTGCAGCGACAGATTCCAGTGCTGCCTGAACTGCGGGGTGATCCTCGATCGGAATGTCTTCCTGCAGCTCCATTTTTCGCTGTCGAAAAACTGCATACGTCTCGTTTCGGCAGATCTGGCAAAGCCAGGTAAAAAGCAATGCCTCGCCCCGGTAACTGCCCATTTTCCGCACAACGATACACATAGTTCGCTGCACGATTTCCTCGGCAATTTCCTCATTGTTATCGACTCTCGTTAGAGTGAAACGAAACAGCCTTGGAAAATATTCTTTAAAAAACTCGTCAAATGCCCCCTGATCACCGGCCGCCACTTTGGCGGCCAGAGACCGGTCCTGCACTACCTGGGGAGTAGTTTCATTCAAGTTTTCTATTCCTTGCGGAGGCAAAGGGGGGGTGCCTCCATAACCTTAGAGTCGCAACAGCGAAAAATCCTTCGCTATCGAGATAGTAGTAGCGATCCACGTATTTGACCAGATACCGCGCAGCGAAGGATTTCCCGAGTACCGCACTCTTACGTTTACGACACCACCTTAAGAGGCGACACGCATGAGCAAACAAGTGCATCATTGCTTTCTGATACTACTCGTATCTGTGTCGCTCGCGTCAGTTGAGAGCGCAGAGGCCCAGAGCCTTGACGATATGCTGCTCAATATTGAAAGTCGGTGGGCGACAGCCGCCCATGAGACGGATGGCCGTCTGCACCAAAAAACCTTGAAGAAGTTGTTGGACGATGTCCGTGACTTGCACGCAAATCACCCGGGCACGCCGGGAGCTGCAGCGTGGCATGGCATTGTCGCTCGCGCCTATATGGCTGCCAAAGGATCAGGTGTCTCAATGCGCCTTGCCAGAGAGGCCCGAGATGCGCTCCTTAAAGCAGAGTCGCTGGACCCGTTGGTACTTGGCGGACGCGTTTATGCAAACCTGGGATCGCTTTATTCAAAGGTACCGTCCGGTTTCGGAGGATTCGGTAACAAGACACGTGGAATTGGCTACCTTTGGAAGGCCATTGTCGTCGACCCTGACGGCATAGACTCAAATTACCTGTACGCCGAAGTACTGCTCGATGAAAAGGACTACCCTGCAGCGCGGGATGCCTTGCTAAAGGCGAGCGGTGCGCCCGTAAGGCCCGGGCACCCGGAAGCGGATCGCGCCCG
>JAJFKQ010000189.1 GCA_021773155.1 Woeseiaceae bacterium
TGCGGAACGCTACAACCTGATGTCAACGCTGGATCGCTGGGTGATTCACGAAACCATTACCGAACTCGCCGATCGTAATGACGAGGGCGAAGCGCGCTATACGTTGGCGATTAATCTTTCAGGTACATCTCTGAGCGAGGATCGCTTCCTTGATTTCGTTATTGATGAACTCACGAAGCAAAATCTACCGGATGGCGCGATCTGCTTTGAGATCACAGAAACAGCGGCGATCTCCAATCTGTCGCGCGTCGTCCATTTCATGCAAGCGCTGAAGAAGCTCGGCTGCAGGTTCTCGCTCGATGATTTCGGCAGCGGACTGTCCTCGTTCACCTACCTTAAGAATCTGCCCGTCGACTATATCAAGATTGATGGCCATTTTATAAGCAACGTTGCCGAAGACGATGTCGACGAAAGCATGGTTAAGGCGATCAGTGACGTCGGTCATGCCATGGGTATTGAGACGATAGCGGAGCGCGTTGAGACCAAACAGGTTCTCGATAAGCTCGGATCGCTGGGTATCGAATTCGCACAGGGCCATTACATCGCGAGACCGGCATCGGTGCGGTCGTTTGAACCCTGGGGCGAGAGTTCAGCTGCGCTAATGGCGTAGGCGCTATCCGCAATCTCCACAGGTGGCGTCGTGTCATTGATACGGTACACTGCTTGAATGGTCGAAGGCTCCACCCCCGAAAAATACCCTGCAAGCCCTGCGCAACTGCTATCCGCGGGCGAGCCGGGCCCATTCCAGGTACTTAATCCTTTAGCAGAAGCGCCGATTCTACTGGTCTGTGATCATGCCAGTTGCCGATTTCCGGAGTCGCTGGGCGATATGGGCCTCGATCCTTTCGCCCGACGTTGCCATCTGGCCGTTGATATTGGTGCAGGACCGCTGACCGAAAAACTGGCGGACAGTCTTGGCGTTACGGCAGTTCTGGCGCAGTACTCGCGCCTTGTAATGGACTGTAATCGTCAATTAATGGATCCCAGCGCGTTCCTGCAATTTGGCGACGGCATTCTCGTACCCGGGAATCGAAACCTGCACCAGTCCGACAAGGACTTGCGTGCCGAGACGCTGTACTGGCCGTATCACACAGCTGTGGACAAGCAGGTACAGCGCTTGCGTAATGCCGGTCCTCTGCCGGCATTTATTGCCATTCATAGTTTCACGCCAGTCATGAATGGCGAAGCGCGCCCATGGGAGATGGGTGTGCTTTGGGATACGGATACGCGATTACGCGATATTTTTCTCGAAGACCTCACTGCGGCGGGATACCTCGTCGGCGATAATCAGCCCTATTCTGGCAAAGCACCGCAAGATTTCACCATCGATCATCACGCCGAAGAAATTGGATTGCCGCATATTGGAATTGAGATTCGTCAGGACCTGATCGATGATGAAGCGAGTGTTGAAATCGTCGCCAATGCGATGCACAAGATCATTGAATCGATACCGGAACGACTAATAAGAATGGGGGCAGGGGATGCGGAGAAACGAACCAGCTTTCACGATAGGGGTTGAAGAAGAGTATTTGCTGGTCGACAAGGAGACGCGTGCTCTTGTCGTCGATCCGCCGAAAACCTTGATGGCTGAGGCCGAGGAAAAGTGTGGTGCGCAAGTGACTGCCGAGTTGTTGCGCTCGCAGATAGAGGTCGGCACCAAGGTTTGCAAGAATGTACAGGAAGCGCGGCAGGATCTCTCACAACTGCGCGGCAGTATCATTGAGGTTGCCGAGCGTCACGGTCTTGCACCGATCGCTGCATCGACACATCCGTTCTCGAAGTGGACGGAGCAAAAGCACACCGAGAAAGAGCGCTACTTTGATCTGACACATGAAATGCAGGGCGCCGCGCGTCGACTCGTCATTTGCGGCATGCATGTACATGTCGGAATCGAGGACGACGAACTGCGAATCGATCTGATGAACCAGGCCTCTTATTTTCTGCCGCATTTGCTTGCGCTGTCGTGTTCATCGCCCTTCTGGGCAGGCAGAGACACTGGCCTGAAAAGTTATCGGCTAACGATTTTTGACGCGTTGCCACGTACAGGCCTGCCGGAACGATTCGCGAGTTGGGCGGAGTATCAACGTCATATCAATATCTTGATTGATTCGGGACTGATACAGGACGCAAGTCGCATCTGGTGGGATCTACGGCCGAGTGTCCGTTTCCCAACGCTGGAGACGCGCATCATGGATGTGTGTACACGGCTCGACGATACGATCGCCTTAACATCATTACTTGTCTGCATTATGCGCATGCTCTATCGCCTGCGCACACGCAATCAGCGCTGGCGTATTTACACACCGATGTTGATTCGCGAAAATCGCTGGCGTGCGATGCGTTACAGTTTTGATGAAGGCATGATCGATCTCGCCAAAGGCGTCGTCGTGCCGTTCGAAGATCTCATCGAAGAAATGCTCGGACATGTGTCCGAAGATGCCGAAGCACTGGGCTGTAAAAAAGAACTGGCGGACGTGCGGCAGATCCTCTCACGGGGCACCAGCGCACATCGTCAGTTGAAAGGCTACGAGTTGGAACGGGCGAACGGGGCAACCGTTGAGGACAGCCTGAAAGCAGTTGTCGACACATTGATCACAGATACCGCCGAAGGGCTGAAAGTGTGACCTGATGCGCGCTCTGGCTGCCAGAATGCGGCCTACGTCGCATTATGTATCGCCGGACCCCGTTAGCATTGTCCAATGTCAATTTTTAGCCCTTTAGTCACGCCGTTCCTGGCGATTTTTGCGGTTGCCTACGTGGGCCTCGCTGTGCGTGTTTTGCGATCCGCACCCCAGTATTCGAATAGCATGGTCAGCTTCTTGTTCCTGGTCGCGGGCATGTTGGCAGGGTCAGCATTCTCGTACGGCGCAACCGACGCGAATCTTTTTGGCATCGGTCGAACATTGAGTTTTTTCTCAGCCGGTTTTATTCCCGTCGTGTTTTACGTTCTCTACCGTGAGTACACAGTAGGTCCGCCGAATACTGTGACCATCATAATGCTCAGTATTGTGCCTGTGGCAACAACCGCACTGGCGCTGACCAATTCGATGCACAACATCATTTGGGTCGTTAATGAAACTGCCAATGGACTGAGCCACAGCAACATAACGGATCATGATTGGTACAATCAGGTTTACGCGCCGTTCGCCTACGGGCTGTTCGGCTATTCTGCAGTTGCGCTTGCCAGCCGCCTACCAAGCATTGCGCGGGCTCATCGCAAGACAATTTCATTGCTGCTCATCTGCGCGGTATTGCCGTTCGCCATCAGTATCGGAAACACCTTTTTCAACATGGGGCCGCCGGAGTTTCCGTTTACGTCGGTAACCCTCGCTTTGGTCTGGCCGTTTTTTGCGTATGTCAGCCTGAAGCTGCGGGTGCACGAATTTAGTCCGCTCGCTTATCAGACATTGTTTGATCACGTACGTGATCCGATTTTCGTCGTCGACAACGAGCAACGCATTATTTGTGCGAATCAATCCGCACAGCAATTGCTGGGGGGGTGCGAAAGCGAATTGATCGGCCATAAGCTGTGGAAAGAGTTTCCGGCTGCCCGCGCGATTCTTGAGCAGGCGAAAGAACTGGATCTGACACAAACGCTCAGGATGGATACAAACAATGTTTATGAAGTCAGCGTCGGACCGCTGACGGGGCCAAAAGGACAAAACCTGGGAATGGTTGTGGTCTGCCGCGACGTGACGGTACGACGTACAGCCCTAAGCCAGCTGGCTGAAAGCGAGCGTCTGATCCGCACATTAATTGAGACATCGTCCAACGGAATCCTGCGATTCGCGCACGACGAAAACGATACCGATCGAAAATTCCGCTGTGTGTTTGCGAATCGCGCGGCAGAATCATTTGTAGGGGAAGAATTCGGAACACTGGTCGGCATGCCACTCGACAAGCTGCAGCAACTCAACCCCGAAAAACTTATGCAGCACTTCGGTGGAGACAAGAGTGCGACATCGCAAGTGAGTTTCGAAGTCGCCGCAGAATCGGGGCAACGAGAGAGTTGGTTACGCATCGTCGGGGAACCGGTTGGTGACGATTTCTCTGTAACTCTCGTCGACATTACACAACGCAAGCGTAACGAAGACAAGATGCTGGCTGACGCGTTGCGAGATCCGCTGACCGGTATACTCAACCGTCGTGGTTTCGAGCAGGAAGGTGCCTCTTGCATCCGTCGCAGCAGCGTTGGCGCGGTGCTGTATCTCGACCTGAATAACTTCAAGGAGATTAATGACCGATTCGGCCATCAGGTCGGTGATGCACTATTGAAGGCGTTTGGTCATCGGCTGGAGTTTTGCCTGCGGCCGGAGGATATTCTGGGTCGACTGGGCGGCGACGAATTTTCGATCGTACTGCCCGGCGTCTCCATCGACGACGTCAAACACATTGCCGAGCGTGTCGTGCAGACTGCATCAGAGGCATACATCATCCAGGGTCGGGAAATTACCTGCACGGCCAGTGTTGGTATTGCGCTGATGCCAAAGCACGGTTCAGAGCTGTGGCACCTCCTCAGCGTGGCGGATGAGGCCATGTATTACGCCAAGACAATCCCGGCAGAGGAAGCGGCCAACGATACTGCCGCTTATGTCGAAAAAGCGACTGCGACGTAGGAGCGTGTAAGACACGCTCCTGACTAGTAGTCCATCAAACCTACCTTGTTGGACTACTAGGGATTTGGAAACACTACAATTTCCAGCACGGCAGGATCATCGGTGTCGAAGACAACCATATCGACAACATCCCCAACTGCAACATCGAGAGTGAAGGGTCCCGCAATTGTTACTGTCTCCAGGAATCCGGTTATGTATACGTCGTAACTGCCGGGCGCCAATTCAAAGGCCGGATTCGGTACCCTGGAAGCAGTGCCAGCGCGAAACGGCGTTTGGTCGTCAATAGTAGTACCAGACTCGACGATATAGAGGTCGGTAAATTCAAAATTATTGGACGACGGGAAGTAGAGTAACTTTGCCGCGGTGTCGATGGATCTGCGGTCCAGTAACGAATTGATCGTCGAGTAAACGCCGCCTGTGCCAACGGCAGTGACACGATGATGAAAACCCTCTGTGACGGTAAAATTGGTGTCCAGCGATACGACGGCAGTGTCACCGGCCGGCGTATAAAAATACTCATTGTTTCCCACTGCGATGGGAGTATCCGCAGTCAGGTCGCGATACGCATGACCGTTCAGTATCTGCGAGGTGAGTGCCGCATCGTCATAAACATCGGTCGTACCCATTTCCTTGGCGGTATGCAGGAACTGAACGGTTGATGATGCAGATAAATCGTGAAATGGAATCGCACCGCCCAATACACCGAGTCCACGGACGACTAGCGGCGAAGTATTATTTGCGTCGCCATCAAACAGTGTGACAACCAAATCGGTGCGCGCCAAAATAGTGGCAGGACTTGATACAAAAAGGACATCCGCCGGGTCGCCACTGGTCGTGATAGTGACAACATAGCCGTCCGCCTCAAAATCCAGTGCGTCCGAAAGTTCGCCAAAATTCAGCGTAGCTACTTCCTGGCCGAGAACCGGGGCTACGCCGTCCAATGCAAAATAGACGTCGAACGCTATCGCGCGGAGCGAATCG
>JAJFKQ010000190.1 GCA_021773155.1 Woeseiaceae bacterium
TATGTCAGCGCCATGTTCGTCGTTTTGAAACTCGCGCGCGAGACAGGTTGTTTTTGCAGACATCGTCTGTATGCCGTTGATGACAAGAAATTCTTCGTCGTCACGGGTTGAGAGCATCAGGCCATCTTCATATTGTATGCAGCAGTTCTTGCACTGGTCTTTCGGAATATCCAGCGCACGAGTTGTGTAACATCGTGCCGAGTACGCCATAGGCATACGTCCCCAGCCGAAGACTTCGCACTCGATTTCGTCCGCCGAATTCGCTGCAACTGCTGTCATTACAGATGCCGACATTTCGTGCGGCGCGACCCAGCGCACCAGGCCTTGGTCCACCAGTACTTTCAGGGAGTTTTGATTTTGGATATTCAGTGTCGCACCACCAACGAATGCGGTATCGCCACCCAGCATCCTGACGGCCGACATGTCGTTGGCTTCGACCATAAACCGCCCGTTGTTGCAGAGTCGTTTCATGTAACCCAATTCCGAGCGCGCTTCGACCAGCGCGAGCGTCGACAGGACAACCTGCTTGCCTTTATCAAGCAATCGTTCGGCGACATCCATCCATTCGCTGTATCCAAATTCTCTGCGTTTGGAACAAACGGTCTCGCCAAGATAAACGATATCGACATTGGTCGATTCGATGTCGCGGTAAAAATCGAACATCACCTGTTTCGGCCAATGAAATTGCAGTGGACCGAGGGAAAGTTTATAGGGGCGTGTGGAGATGCTCATTGCCAACCCCGGTTATAGGCACCCAAAGTTGTTTGACTTCCTTCTGACAGAGATTGCAGTCGGGCCAGCCACGCATCATTGGCAACAAAGTCATCAGGATTCTGCTTGCAGGCATCTATCGCTTGTCGAAATACGGAGGTCACCTGGGCAACGTAGGCAGGGCTTCGCTGGCGTCCTTCGATCTTGACCGCGGCGACACCAATGCGCATCAACTCCGGCAATATCGGCAACACGTTCAAACTCGTCGGTTCTTCAATCGCGTAGCCGGTTTCACCATTGACCTGGAATCGGCCTTTGCAGATCGTCGGGTAGCCGGCGTGCTCATCCGGGCCGAATCGATCGATGAGCACATCATTCACGCGAGTTTCGAGATTGCTTTCGGTTTCTGTCCAGCGGACAAACTGCGCCGGTGAGCAGGCGCCGAATGTGTTTGGGCCCCGTCCCGTTACGTAAGAGGATAAGTAGCAACGACCTTCCACCATGACACACAGGCTGCCGAATCCGAATACTTCTACAGGTGTCTCACATTTTTCTATCAACGCAGCGACCTGGCGGACGGACAAAACCCGCGGCAAGACCGCGCGCCGGATATCAAATTTCTCGGCGTAGAAGTCGATAGCATCAGATGTTGTGGCGGAGCCCTGCACCGACAAGTGCAGCCTGAGATTCGGCCAGTTCGTGCGGGCGTATTCCATAATACCGAGATCGGCAAGTATGAGAGCATCGACCCCGAGCTCTGCAGCTTGATCCACTGCGGCTTGCCATTGGGAAATGTTGTCGGGTTGCGGATACGTATTGATCGCGACGAAGACTTGTACGCCGCGTTCGTGTGCATACTGCACACCGGTTTCGATTTGTTGGTCCTTGAAGTTCAGGCCGGCGAAGTTGCGCGCGTTCGTTTCGTCCCTGAAACCTAAATAAACCGCATTCGCACCATTATCGACGGCCGCTTTTAGTGACGGCAGATTTCCGGCGGGGCATACGAGGTCCATAGAGCGATATTCTGAGTCAGAATTGGACAATTGTGTCCGTGTTGCCGCCGCCGCGCGATAGATACTTTCCCCTACTTTTACCACCGATATTCGATAGTTAGTCCATAGATTTCGCCTGGACTCCCCTTTGCGGCGTAGCCAGGCTCAAATGATCGCGAAAATGGATTCTGATAGGGCAAAATTCTCAGGTCCTTGCCGAGACCAAACCAGCCATCGACGACTCGATTCATTGCGCCGAGTGGGTCCGTTACCGTCAGGACAAAGCGATCCCGGAACGGCATTCTCGAGTAGCCATCATGGCGTGCTTCGATGCGGTAACGGACGCCCATGAAGTATTCGCCGACCAACCAGCCGCCGATCGGTGTCACGATCACATCCTGGATGGATACTTCCTCGAACAATGCCTCGACACCGAACTCGTAGGCCGCGGACAACCTTGCCGAATACCAAAATGATGATCGTCGGCTGAATCCCCGTTCTCGGGAGCGGACGTAGTAAGTGGCACCCCAATAGGGGTGCAGAATATAGTTTATGTAGAAGTCATCGCTGTCCCACTGGGGATGCCTGACGTTGTACCACCACTTCGACAGGCTGTATTCGTCTTTTTGCTCCAGCGTCCATCCAGTCACGTCCTCGGGCATGGCGTAGAGGACGGCGATCGAAACAGCCTGATAGGCGAGGAAGTGGTAGGTATCCGATCGGCGGCCCTTCTTGTCAGGCAAGTTGTCTGGCAAATAATCGTCCGGCAACAAAATGTCGCTGGATGAAGTTTCATTATTGGGCTGAAGATACATCGGCATCGACCTGACGATAGACATTGTCTCTGCATCAAATCGTGACCATACGAGGAGGGTATCGTCTTCCTGGGCATTGAGTACTGGCGAGTATCCGAACGAACAACACAAGACGACTCCGATCAACCCCAGCCATTTTGTAGCACTCTTGTTCATAGCCTCACTTACATCTCGTCAATAGGCCTTGGTGACACCGAAGTACAACGCAAAATCAGGCGCTCCGTCGGTCACGAGATCTTCAACGACAGCAACCTCGAAATTGAGGCCGCGCCCGGGATTCTCATAAAGCGCTGCCAGTGCAATCTGAGTTGCCCCTTTTCCGAGCTCATCAAGTTTGCTGTCAAACGCAGCACTTTGAACCTGGATTACGGCCGCCATGCCCCAGCGTGGTCGCATCTGCCAGACCAGGTCTGCACCCGCGTAAACAATCCTCGATTTTCTTTGTCGCTCCAGTAATTCGCCACGCCCCGGCCACGTAATGCCGGCGCCCGTCGAAAGCCGCAGACTTTCCAGACCTAACGGTCGCATGCCGCTAACGTAAAAGCCGACTGAGGTATCAATGGCCCCATTGCCCTGCAAACGATCCACGTTGCCAGTCGGCAAATCGACCGAAGCGGCAATTCCCAGAGAAGCTTCTCGTTCATTCGTGCCCGGTTTCAACAGCCAAAAGCTGCTGATGCGGACATCGCCGATTCCAGTTGCTGAGTCTTGCAGGTTGAATAACTGCTGTGACGCATTGCTGTAGCGCATGTTCAACTGATTGGGAGGCCCGGTGCGGTCGCCGGTCGGAAGGCCGATGATCCGGTGCCATTGCTCGATGGTATTGTCGAGGACGCCGCTGGAATGCCTGATGACCGGAACGTCGACTCCAACGGTTAGTCGGTCATTCAGACCGTACCGGAGCTCGAAGTCGAGATAGTAGGTCTCGCCGTCCAACTCGATCGCTTCCAGCGAGTCTGGTGACTTGCTCCGGTTCGCATGGTTGACGAATTCCAGGGACACACGAGTCGACAACGCTCTGCCTTGTAACAACGGCATCGACTCATGGCTCGGTACACCCATTAAACGCAGCAGTGGACTCGCTCCGCCAAGGCAGGCCGGCGAAGATGACATCGCCTGCGACGGCATTGCAACGGCGAGCAGCAGCGATAGTATTCGGAATCCGCTCAACATCGATCTCGCCCCGAATACATGTTCGTTTCACCCTTCTTCGGTCGTGAGTTGCTCGAGGCCCCCCTGAAGATAGTCGGCCAGCAACGAGGTCCCGATCAAATAGTCGGCCGTGTGATCGGTCCAGGTCTCCTCGGCAAACTTGAGTGCGTCGGCCCACTCACTGATCGAGTAGTCCCCGCGCCCTAACCACATGAGTGATACCAGTGAAACTTGTTGATCGGGCTCAAGGTCATCTATTGCGGTTTTTAGCTCCTGATAGTACGGATCATTACTGAAGTTTGTGGCCGTCTGGCTGGCCCATCTCTCATCATTCACCTCGATATCGTCCGGAAAGATGACATCGGTACCGGCATGAAACTCGTGCGCTTTGTCGATAATTAGCTGTACCGTATCCTGGTTTAGGTCAAGTTCGGCCATATCATCATCTCAGTCAAAGATCGTGGGCACGGCACTCTTGAAATAACAGCGCGTACCATCGTCCAGCAGGATCGAATCGTAGTTGTCGACGCCGTCGTCGAACGCGGTGACAAAAGAAAGCGCCTTGG
>JAJFKQ010000020.1 GCA_021773155.1 Woeseiaceae bacterium
CAAACGTTCGCAAACGGCCTGGTCGATGATGTGATCACGCGCCTCTCGCGAGTGCCCAACCTGCGCGTCTCTTCCCGAGGCGACTCTTTTACCCTGGCACCGAATTCAGCTTCGGCACATGTTCGGCGACGCCTTCGCGTCGCCATGTATCTCGAAGGTAGCGTACAGATCGCTGACGATCAGATTCGAGTGATCGTGCAGCTCATCGACTCCGAAACCGGCTTTCACGTAGTGGCGCGAACCTTCAACCGCCTTCGCAAAGACTTCTTCGATATCCGCGACGAGATTACCAAACTCACCGTCGCGAATATTCGGGTGACGTTACCTGCGGGCACGCAGGTTGCGTCCATTCCGGCTTGGGAGGAACCGAATCTCGACGCATACGTTCTCTATCGTCGTGGAGTCGACGCATCGCGCCTTCCCACAGCGAAAGCCATGGCCAACGCGATCCGCTGGTACGACACAGCGCTTGAAGTCGATGCAGATTTTGCCGCAGCACACGCGGGCAAATGTACCGCCTACGTCGGCAGATACACAGAGAGCGGCGACGCTACGTATATCGGCAACGCAGAGGCGGCCTGTGCGTTGGCACTGCAGCTTAATCCAAACCTCGACGCTGTCCACACCGCCCTTGGCAATCTTTACAAGGCGACCGGCCGATACGACGATGCCCTGGCCGAGTTCCAGCAGGCGCTAAAGGCCGACCCGAACAGTGTTCCTGCATTGACGGGTCTCGGCGCAGTCTACGGCCTGCAGCGAGAGCCGGTTAAGGCAGAGGAGAGCCTCAGGAAGGCGGTTGGTTTGCGACCCGGTGACTGGTCCCCGTACAACGCGCTGGGGTCCTTTCTCTACGCGGCCGGCCGCTACGCAGAAGCTGCCGAACAGTTTGAGTACGTGGTCGCACTCGATAGTGAAAATATGATTGGTTACTCTAACCTGGGCACCGCCTACATGCTGGCTGACGATTTTTCAAAAGCGGCGCCCGCACTCAGGATGGCAATCAGTATCGAGCCGAGAGCGTCGACTTACAGTAACCTCGGACTGATGTACTACTACCTTGGCAACTTCAACGAAGCGATTGAGGCTCATCGTCACGCCACCGAGCTCTCCCCAAACGAACCAATAAGGTGGTCCAACCTCGGTGACGCGCTGTGGATTGCCGGGCGAAGCGAGGAAGCGCGGGAAACCTTTGAATCGGCGGCGACGCTGGCTGATGCGACGCTGGAAATAAATCCGAACGATCCCTACGCGCAGATGGATATGGCCTGGATAAATGCAATGCTCGACAAGGGCGATGACGCCCGGGAGTTGATCACCAGAGCGCTCTCGCGCGTGCCTGAAGACCCTTATGCTCACTACATCGATGGACTTATTAATTTGCGCAACGGCGATTCCGATGCGGCGCTTGATGCTCTCGAAATCGCGGTGGAAAAAGGCTACTCACTGAAGATGATGGCGGCAGAGCCGCACTTGGCGGCGCTGCAATCGTATCGTCGTTTTCAGGACTTAATCAATGCAGCGGAAGCACCGTAATTAGACTATTCTTGGTCTGGTATCCCACGATCGGGGAAACGACAATGCACAGAATAATCACAGTACTTCTTATTACCATTCTGCTTGCCGGTTGCTCTAACGGTAAGTTCGTCAAGATAAATGCGCCAAACACCTGTGGAACGACAGGCTGGACGGTGACGACGATTCATTATGGCGACTCGCACATCGTAGTCCTGCCTCTCTCTAAAGTGGTCAAAGACGCCGAGTTCCGCTTTAAGCTTGTGCCGACCGGCCCACACCGTGACAACTATCAGGGCGTAACGGTGAAGGTCAGGGGTAAGCGCGCGGAAGATAGCTGGTTCGAAGAAGCGGAAGGAAAGGCCAATGTCGATAAAGGCTTCATACGTGTTTGCGTAGATGGCACATCGCTCGATATTGGTGACGACTTCTTCTACATCGTCGAGGTTGAAAGCGTAGGCATCCTCGACCCACGCGCCACGATCATCAATCCCCCCCATTAGTGAGCGGTAGATAAAAAAAGGCCGGACAAATGCCCGGCCTCAATAATGCCTAATCCTGAATCGGGGGAGATGGGGATCAGGCAGTCTTCAGAGCGTCCGCGGCCGACAGATAATCGTAGCCGAGGTCACGGGCGACAGCCTCGTGATTTACGTGCCCTGAATGAACGTTCAGGCCATTTGCCAAATGAGGATCGCGGGAGAGCGCCTCCTTCCAGCCAAGGTTTGCCAGTGATTTAACGAATGGCAGTGTTGCGTTTGTCAGTGCATAGGTACTGGTGCGAGGCACAGCGCCTGGCATGTTCGTTACGCAGTAGTGCACGACGTCGTCGACAACGTATGTCGGATCAGCGTGCGAGGTCGGCTTGCTGGTTTCGAAGCAACCGCCCTGATCGATGGAAATATCAACCATGACAGAACCCGGCTGCATGTCTTTGATGTTTTGTGCGGACACAAGCTTGGGTGCTGCAGCACCGGCGATCAGTACGGCACCGATAATAAGATCTGCTTTAGGGGCTAGCTCATCAATAGCGTGCTTGGTCGAATACACCGTGTGTACGCGTCCGCCCCAGATATCGTCGAGTTCACGCAAGCGAGGCAACGATCGATCGAGGATTGTGACGTTGGCGCCAAGGCCAACAGCCATGTCGGCCGCGTTTGTGCCCGAAACACCACCGCCAATTACCAATACGTTCGCAGGTTGAACACCGGGCACGCCGCCGAGCAACTTGCCGCAGCCGCCGTTGGCTTTTTGAAGTGCGAAAGCGCCCGCCTGGATAGACAGACGACCAGCCACTTCGGACATGGGCGTCAAGAGCGGTAGTGAACCGTCAGCCGCCGTGACCGTTTCGTAAGCAATCGCCGTGGAGCCTGACTTGATCAGTGCTTCGGTCTGAGCGGCGTCTGCCGCGAGGTGCAGGTAGGTGAAAAGTACCTGGCCGGGACTCAGCATCGCGCATTCGTGCAGTTGCGGCTCTTTGACCTTTACGATCATGTCGGCAGCGGCAAATACTTCTTCCGGCGTCGCAACAACCGTTGCACCTGCAGCTTCATAGGCCGCGTCCGTTTCGCCAATTCCCATTCCGGCTTTCGTCTCGACGATGACTTCGTGACCGTCGGTTACAACCTCGTGCACGCCCGCCGGTGTCATGCCGACGCGGAACTCGAGGGTCTTAATCTCTTTAGGTACACCAATCTTCATGGTCTCTCTCCAAACCGGAAACAATCAGTTTCGGTAGCAACGATACCTGCTCAACAGTGGCACTGGCTTGCGAAATTAGTGATAAAATGACCGAATTGTGGCATTTTCTGTCGTACTTCTGAGTTTTTGAGCAATTTCCTGCGATGTCTCTGGATAGATTCGACAAATTAATTCTCAATGAGCTGCAAAAAGACGGCCGCATCAGCAATGTGCACCTGGCGAATCGCGTCAACCTCTCTGAGTCTGCCTGCCTGCGGCGCGTCCGGTCACTGGAAGAGTCCGGGATGATCGACCGCTATGCCGCTCTCGTCAGTCAGCAAAAAGCCGGCTTACCCGGCAACGTATTTGTCCATATCGGCCTGCATCGCGAGGAAGAAAGCGAGCTTGCAGCATTTGAGGATGCCGTGAAAAACATCCCGGAAGTCATGGAGTGTTACCTCATGACAGGGGAGTTCGACTACCTGTTGAGAGTGGTCGTCTCGGATATGGCTGACTTCGAGAGACTGCATCGGGATTCACTCACTCGCCTGCCCGGCGTCGCCCGCGTCAATTCCAGCGTGACCATTCGCACCGTGCAAAAGAAAACCGAGCTGCCGTTGCACTAGTGCAACGGCCCGTGGCTGAAACAATCCAGCGACTGGTCGGGTCTCGTTGATTGCGGTACGGTAATTCAACCGCGCCGAATTCATTTTCAGGAAACTCCGATGGCTACACATAGGGCCGAATTCACTGCCGCTGCCTTGTCCGACCGGTATCAAAATATCCGCGAACAGTCGCTCGCACTGACTGCCGAGCTGCAGCCAGAAGATACGGTCGTGCAGTCCATGCCGGACGTCAGCCCAACGAAATGGCATCTGGCCCATGTCACCTGGTTTTTCGAACGCTTTGTGCTCGAACCCGGGCTGCGCGACTATGCGCGCTTCGATGATCATTATCACTATCTGTTCAATTCTTATTACTACACGGCCGGGCAAATGCACGCTCGGCCGAAACGTGGGCTTTTGTCGCGACCAACGCTCACCCAGGTTCTCGACTATCGCTCCTATGTGGACACTGCCATGCAGCAACTGCTGCAAACCGGCGCTGCCGACGAACACACCATTAAGGTCATCGCGATTGGCCTGAATCACGAGCAACAACACCAGGAACTGTTGCTGACGGATATCAAACACGTGTTTTCCTGTAATCCCTTGCGGCCACCTGTGTCGCAATCCCTCGACACCGCTACAGCGGCCGAGGTAACCGCGTACTCCTTTAGCAAGGGGGATGCGGGTATTCATTCGATCGGATCTACCGGCAGCGGCTTTGCCTTTGACAATGAATCGCCGCGGCACAATGCATTAATTCATGATCACCGCATCGGCGATCGCCTGGTGACCAATCGCGAGTATCGCGAGTTTATTCGGGACGGTGGCTACGATAACTGCGAGCTTTGGTTATCCGATGGCTGGGCGACGATTAATGAGCGCGGTTGGCGGCGTCCGCTGTATTGGGACGAAGCACTTGAAAAAGAATTTACGCTCGGCGGTGACAAGGAAATTGACGACAATGCGCCAGTGTGCCACGTCAGTTTCTATGAGGCCGATGCGTTCGCACGCTGGGCCGGTGCCCGCTTACCGACGGAGTTCGAGTGGGAGCACGCCGCCG
Organism: Woeseiaceae bacterium; assembly: GCA_021773155.1. GTDB lineage: Bacteria > Pseudomonadota > Gammaproteobacteria > Steroidobacterales > Woeseiaceae > UBA1847. The sequence goes on from JAJFKQ010000020.1 coordinate 4,861, forward strand.
AACAACATTCAGTCGACGGTAATTTGATGGAGAGTAATCACTGGCATCCGATCGCAGCAGCGGGACCACAGTTTTTTGGCGACGTATGGGAATGGACCTCATCTTCCTACGCGCCCTACCCCGGCTTCAGGCCACTGGACGGGACACTCGGTGAATACAACGGCAAATTTATGTGCAACCAGATGACAGTTCGAGGTGGCTCTTGCGTAACGGCGCGTGACCATATTCGCGCCAGTTATCGCAGCTTTTTTTACCCGGACGCCCGTTGGCAATTCACGGGGATTCGACTCGCAAAGGATGATCATGGCAGTTAGCAATGCAGAAATATCGGAAATCGTTGACGGACTTTCAGCGGACCCGAAACAGATCTCGCCAAAGTATTTCTACGATGAACGCGGCTCACGGTTGTTTGATGACATTACACAACTGCCCGAGTACTACCTGACAAATACCGAACTTGGCATCATGCGGGACAATATCGTCGAAATAGTTGCGATGGTTGGCAAGCAGGCAAGCCTGATCGAGTTTGGTAGTGGCTCCAGTCTGAAAACCCGCATTCTTCTTGAGCATCTGTCAGAGCTGGCGGCTTATGTTCCCGTTGATATTTCGAGGGAACATCTGCACGCGTCGGCGCAGCAAATTCGAGACCGCTTTCCGCATGTTGACGTGTTGCCTGTCGTCGCCGACTTCACGCAGACTTTTGCGCTGCCGAAGCCGATGGTGATGCCGGTGCGAAACATCGTCTATTTTCCCGGTTCGACCATTGGCAATTTCGAGCACGACGTGGCGATAGAGTTATTGCGCGTCATGTATCAAGAAGCAGGAAAAGGTGGCGCATTATTAATTGGCGTTGATCTGCAAAAAGATCCCGACATCATCGAAAACGCTTATAACGACTCGGCTGGCGTTACCGCAGAGTTCAATCTCAACATGTTGCAGCACCTGAACCGCGATTACGGCGCGAGCTTCGACGTCGATGAGTTTGCTCACAGTGCGAATTACGATGAAAATAAAGGCCGCGTTGTGCTCGAGTTGGTCAGCCAGACTGACCAGACCTTCGCGGTCGGCGACACTGCTTTCGATATTGCTGACGGAGAGGCGATACTTACGGAGTACTCACACAAATACACGCTGGATGGGTTTGCAGCTATGGCCGGCACAGCCGGTTTCAGCGTCGAAAAAGTCTGGACGGACGCGGAGCAACTGTTCAGCGTGCAGTTCCTGACGCGCCCGTAGGAGCGCGCCCTGCGCGCGAACCAATATTTTTTCGCGCGCAGGGCGCGCTCCTACAGTTCGGGCGGGACGAATTCTTTCGGGGCGGAGGAACCTTCGCCAAAGAAGAACTTCTCCATCTCGGTTTCCAGAAACTGGCGAGCTTCGGGCTCGATCGGCGTTAGCCGGTTTTCGTTGATAAGCATGGTCTGGTGCCCTACCCAGCGTTGCCAGGCTTCCTTCGACACGCCGTCGTAAATACGTTGGCCAAGTTCGCCGGGATACGGCGCAAAGTCGAGGCCCTCGGCCTCTTTGCCCAACAAGACGCAGTTAATGGTGCGCGACATTTTCACTCTTCTTTAGTTGATTAATAAGTTTCTTGACTGGCACCGCCATTCCGCCGGGCGGCGCGTCATTCAATCTGTGCCAGATTCTGGCATCAGCGTCGGCTACTTTACCTGCCTGCGACTCGATACGCACCAGTATCGGCTGAATATCCAGGTCGTAATGACTAAAGCTGTGTCGCAACACGCCCCAGGGCAACGTTTCGGTCGCCACACTGCCAAGCACATCGACACACCAGTCACTCAACGATTGCTCGCCCAGCTCCGGAAGGCTCCAAAGTCCACCCCAAATTCCGGCTTCGGGGCGACGTTCCAGATACACCTGACCGTCTGCACTTGCCAGGATCATCGTCGTAGTTCGCAATGGCTTGCTTAACTTTGGTTTGCGTCCCGGGTAATCGTCGATGCTGTTCGATCGTAACGCCGCGCAGTCATTTCTGACCGGACAACGGTTACACGATGGTTTGCTTCTTGTGCAAAGTGTTGCACCGAGGTCCATGACTGCCTGCGTATAATCGGACGCTCTCTTGTGCGGTGTGTTTTGCTCCGCGACCCGCCAAAGCTCATCGGCAACACGGGTCTTGCCCGGCCAACCCGCAATCGCTTCGTGCCTCGCGAGTACGCGCTTGACGTTGCCATCGAGTATCGCGTGCCGTTGACCATGCGCCAGCGAAAGTATCGCGCCGGCCGTCGAGCGACCGATACCGGGCAGGTCAATAACGTCTTCAACAGACGCAGGGAACCGGCCGTCGTGATCATCATGAATACGTTGCGCCGCTGTGTGCAAATTGCGCGCCCGCGCGTAATAGCCGAGACCCGACCAATGCGACAGCACGTCGTCCTGAGGCGCGACCGCGAGCGATGCTATGTCAGGAAATCGCTCTACGAACCGATTGAAGTACGGGATCACCGTCTGTACCTGCGTTTGCTGCAACATGATCTCCGACACCCACACCCGATACACCGTGACATTCTGCTGCCACGGCAGATCTTTGCGACCAAAATCGTCGAACCACAAAAGCAAACGAGTCGCGAAGCTATTCAATGTCTACTGCTTGTGCGAGAACCTCGATTCGATCGACGGCACTATCGCTATTATTTCTGAGTTTTCGCTTAATTAAATAGGGGCCGATACCCGGCGGTACCCAGAACTTAGGCTGCATTTCGAAATCGTAAGTGACGACCGTTCCGCCGTCTCGCTCAAGAAAACGCCAACTCTCATTACTGATTTGAAAGTCACTCTTCTCCGGGTCTGCGAACGCGAAAATGACAACATTCAATTCCGACTCAACGTAACCTTGCCGTTCAAAAGACTTGCAGAAAAAAAGCACACAACCACGATTTAGGACATAGAACCGCGGGCGGCCCTGCTCGTCGGGCGGCATATCACGCGACTCGACAATTGCGCTGGAAAATTTCGTCGAGTTATCCCAGTGGCGAAACATCTCATAGACCTGTTCAACCGTTGCGTCGAACCAGACCTCCGATTTCATCGTGTAGATGCCCTCTTCGTGGTTGACCTCAATACTGAGCATTTCTGCTGCTCTGGCCGTCGACGAAAGTACTGTGACAATGAGTAGCAAACAGCAGCCGCGAATCGTCAATCGAACAGCTCCTTCAACTTGTCCTTAATCTCATCTTCCACTCGCTCCCGCAGAAGCTTCTCAAGATCTGGTTGAACGCTGGGCGACTTAAGCGGGCCGCTTATTTTTAGAGGAATGACTGCCTCTGTAAATTCATCCAGTTCTTCCGCCGTTGCGTCGGGCAAGAACTCCGGCCGCTCGAGAATCCGGGCGTTCAGACTATAGTCGACCGTCCCGGCCGGGATATCGACCTGACCACCGCCGGTCAGCTGCATGAAGGGCAACTCAGCGAGCAGGTCGTTACTGCGCATAATGCCGTCTGATACCACGCCGCTCATACGTACGGTGCTGAACTCGGTCTTTGCCGGCAGCACAGGATCCGGTGGTTGCTCCCCTTTCAACATCGCGCGTGCGCGCCGTATTTCGTACCAGACATCAGTGCCGGCGTAAGTGCCATCGGTCAACTCAAGCGACAGGTTGCCGGACAGGTCGCGCTGGATCGCAGCCATGTCCTTACCGCTGCCCGCCAACGAGAACGAGCCGTCGATGCCGCCAGTGACGTTGTCCTGATCAAACATTGCCTTCGCCAGTTTGGCCAAATCAACACCGGCTATCTTCTCGTTCAGGGACAAGGCCGGAGTCGAGCCCGATACGTCGATGCGTACGTCACCGTTGTACGCGCCGCCAAACAGCTGCGATGAAATCGGAAAAACGCGCATCTTGCCATTGCTTGAGTTCAACCCGAGATTCACGTTCTCAAGAACGATATTGCCTAAGCTCGCCCGACCCAGCGTGAATTTGCCGCGAGCGTTCAGCGGCCTTATGAGATCTACCGGTATTTCGATTGGTGCTGTGACTGCATCCGCAGAACCCTGAGCTTCATCTGCCGGCTCCATATACCGAGCGAGCTCGATCGAATCTCCAGCCAGGTCAAACTGGTAGAAACCCGTTGCGGATGTCGGTACAGAAAGCGTGCCAGTAAAAGAAGTATCGTCCATCTTGATAGCAACGTCACTTAGCTCTATCGCTGTTGGCGTTACTTCCGCAGTGGCGTCGACAGTGACACTGCTCAGCGCGACCGGATCAGCCGTTTCCGGTGGCTGGACATCGAATAACTGCATCAGGGTGCGCGGGGAAAAGGTCTCGATCGCGATCGCGGCTCGCGGAGTGACCTGATCCTGATAAGAGAATGGTTCCACGTCGGCGATTATGTGCATATCAAGCATCGTCAAATCGATGGTCTGCAGGGAGGCCCGAGATTCATTTGTCGATATCTCTATGCCATCCGTACTCAGGTTGATCGTCGTTGGAATCGCCGCGACACCTTCAACGGTGCCGTCCAGAGACACGCCATTCAGGCGAAGCATCCCCGTCGCTGAATCAAATGCGAGCGTTGTATCAAACTCGAGCACACCTGCCATACCCGTCGGTCGCACATCGAACTGCAGGGACGCTTCAACCGGAACATCCGAACCATCGTCCGTCAGGCGTCCAAGCTTGAGATTGAGTTCGTTAATAGCGATGGTTTCGCCCGTTTCGCTGTTGGCGTAGTTGATCGTTGCGTCAATTATCCGGATCGAGTTGACATCGATGCCACCACCGGACTCTGCTTCGGCCTCGGTATCGTCGCCAGTTCCCTGAGGCACCAGGTCATCCCAATTTGTAACACCGCTTTGATTTACTTTGAGATTCAGCCGCACAGACTCGATCTCGGCGGCGCCAACCACCACTTCCTGCCGCAGGATCACGGGTATCAAACGAACGCTGAAGCTGGCCCTCTCAAAACTCGCCATGGGTTCATCACCGAAGCCAGGCGCATTGCCAAGACTGGCCTTGCCGACTTCGACGGCCAGCCAGGGAAAGATATCCAGCGATATATCACCTTCAATCGTCAGGTCCCGACCCGTCTGGTTATGCACCGAATTCGAGATTTCCTCACGAAAATCATTCGGATCGAAAAATACGTACAGTGCGACCG